>JAPLOE010000133.1 GCA_026692705.1 Planctomycetota bacterium | reverse complement strand
GAGCTCTCGGTCGACGGACCGTTCGCGAGCGCGGACATTCCGCTCGATGAGCGCAACCTCGCGTGGCGCGGCGCGGCGGCGTGCCTCGCGATCGCGAAGTCAGTCGGCCGACACGACGCGGGCGTCGAGCTCGTCGTCACGAAGAACGTGCCGAGCCAGGCGGGGCTCGGCGGCGGAAGTTCCGATGCGGCCGCGGCGATGAAGGCGACGGAGCTCGCGTTCGGGCTCGCGCTCGACAACGCGGGAGCTTGCGCGGAGCTTGCGAAGCTCGGCTCCGACTGCGTCTTCTTCCGTGCTGCGGCCGCGAGTGGCCACGCGAGGGCGACGGGGCGCGGCGAGCGCATTGAGGTGCTCGAGCCCGCACCGCAGCTCCTCGGAATCGTGATCGTCACGCCGGCGTTCGGTGCGCCGACCGCGGCCGTGTACCGCGCGCTCACGCTGCCGCTGCGCGGAGGCGAGCCGCCGCGTTCGCTCACGCCCGCCCTGCGCGCGCTCGACGACAGCCTCGGACCCCTCCAGCCCTTCAATCGCCTCGAGGAGCCCGCCCTGCGCGCCGTGCCGGAACTGCAGGCCTGGCGCACGCTGCTCGACCGCGTCGCCCCCGGTCGGTTCGTGCTCTCGGGCTCCGGTTCGAGCTTCTTCGCGCTCTGCCCCGTCGTCGGGGAGGCCACCGCCCTGTGCGAGCTCGTCCGCGCCGCCGCGACCGCCGCTTCGTTGCCCTTCCGCGGCCTGTGGGCTACTCGGCCGTTCGACCCGCTGAATCGGCGCCCCGCGCCCCGGGCGAACCCGCCCTCGAATTTGGCCTGACGCGGTCTCGCCCTCCGCCCCCCGTGCTCCTCCCTGAACTGTCAAGTTCCGACAGAAAAAAACTTGACTGGGTGCTTGGGATGGCCGAAAGCTTGGACGGACATGAGAGAGCGCACGAGCGGTGGACAGGGCGACAGGCCCGGCGTGAAGCGCCGGACGCCGCTCGCGTCGGGCGAGCGTCCCGTCAGCAGGATCGTGCTCGTCCGCGTGCGGCGCGGAGGCGAACGACTCTGGCGACTCGCTGACTTCGCCGAACATTCGCCCGCGGCCGTTGCCCAGGCGTTCTCTCGACTGGCGGCGTCGGGCGAGCTGCGCCGGGTCGGGCGGGGTCTCTACCACCGTGGACGTGCGACGGTTCTGGGCACCAGCGTTCCGGATCCGGGCCTGCTGTTGCAGGAAGCCGCGGCGGGGTATCCCTTGTTTCCCGCCGGTCTTTCTGCGGCCAGCGTTCTGGGATTCTCCACCCAGTCGCCCGCGGTGCCTGAAGTGTCGACCGTTCGAGCGAGCCTGAAGCGTGGCCTGCTGGTCAGTCGAATCGTGGTGAGGACGCGCCGCCCCGTCGCGTGGATGGACCTCCGCGAAAGCGACGGCGCGCTGCTCGAGTTCCTTCGGTCCCGCGGCGCCGGAAGTGAGTTGGATGGCCACGCCACGATCGCTCGAGTGCTGCTCCTCCTCCGCGAACGCGGGCGATTCCAGAGACTGCTTTCCGTCGCTGCGACCGAACCTCCGCGCGTCCGTGCACTTCTCGGCGCACTCGGCGAGGAGCTCGGGGTCGCGCGTCGCCGCCTCGAACCGCTGCGGCAGACGCTCAACCCGCTTTCGCGGTTCGACTTCGGCCCATTCCGGACGCTTCCCACCGCGCCGACATGGTTCGCCAAGGCGGCCTGACTTGTGGCTCCACGAACATCCGGACTTCGACCAGCTCGGACAGCCGCACGTTCGGGGGTGTCGGGCGTACCGACGTTTTCGAGTACCGCTCGGTCCTCGCGGGACCGGCGATCGTTGCTCCACGCGTGCTTCTCGAGGTCGGAAGCTCGAGTGGTCGCGAACCCTCGGTGACGCGTTCGATCCAGTCCTTCGTGTCGCAGTTCCTCACGGAGCGCGACCTGAGCATGGGCACGGCGAACGAGCGCGCGTTCTCGATGCGACTCCTGCACTTCCGCCGGACCTTCCTCGAGAAGTTGTTCGCGATCCACTCGAAGGTCGAGCTCATCCGCGAGCGCCGCGGGAAGCTCGGATCGTACGCCCGCCACTACTACGACCTGTACCAGCTGGCCGGCACGTCCGAGGTCCAGGCGATGCTCCGCTCGGGCGAGGCCGACCTCATTCGGGCGGACTACGACCGGGTGAGCCGGGCGCGCTTCGCCCGTGACTACCGACCTCCCGAGGGGCTGCGATTCGCGTCCAGTCCGGCGCTGTTCCCCGACGGCGAACTCGAGCAGGAGCTGCGCAGCCAATTTGAGGCTCAGGCCCGGTTGCTGTGTTTCGGACCGTTTCCGGACTGGCGCGAGGTCCGCGCGAGGCTCGAGCTCCTCAGGGACCTGCTCTGAGCGAGTCGGCCGGGCGCGGCGAAGCGGTCTCCTGATGCCCCGGGAGTCGCTGCGGAGGCGCGCAGGCGCGGGGAGGCGTGCTCCCGGCCGGAAATTCCGGGGCGACTTGCCCCGTGGCGGGGGGAATCTGCGGATGGAGGCTCCCCATGAACATCACCGAGATCCGCATCAAGCTGGTTCACGACACGCGGGACAAGTTGCGCGGGTTCGCGAGCATCACGCTCGACGATGCGCTGGTGATCCGCGACCTGAAGATCATCGAGGGTGGCAAGGGGCTGTTCGTGGCGATGCCCAGCCGGAAGTTGCACGACCGTTGCCCGGGGTGTGCGGGGAAAAATCCGCTGCGGGCGCGCTTCTGCAACGATTGCGGGCGCAAGTTGCGGGACGCGCGCGGCGATGCGGACGAGCGCGGGCGCGTGCGGCTGTATGCGGACATCGCGCATCCGATCCACCAGTCCGGGCGCGATCTGGTGCAGAGCCGCGTGGTCGAGGCCTATTGGCGCGAGCTCGAGGCCTCGAAGAAGGAAGGGTATGTCGAGACGCGCTTCGACGACCTCGACTACCACCTGATGGACGCGCCGGCGGAGGCGCAGCGCGTCGACTGGGTCGATTGAGCTGAAGATCCGCTGCGCGCGGGCGCGGCAGTTCGGTGCGGAGCGGGCGCGCGCGTAGACTGCGCGCTCCATGGCCGTCGTCGTCTCCCATCTCGCTTCCTCCTTCGATGCGCTGGCGCGCACGGCGCAACGTCAGGTGCCGCTCTCGGACGTGATCGAGCTGCGGCTCGACCGCATCGGTGATCCGGGCGAGGACAAGCTGCGCGCGCTGATCGCGAGCCTGAAGAAGCCCGTGATCGTCACGGTGCGCGGCGCAGAAGGCTTCGGCGACTTCAAGGGTTCGGTCGACGCGCAGCTCGAGATCCTGCGCAGCGCCGCGCGCGCCGGCGCGATGTTCGTCGACGTCGACGCGGAGCATTCGCTCGAGCTCGGCCCGCTCGAAGGCACGAAATGCCACCGCATCGTGTCGCGCCACGAGCGCGAGGGCACGCCGGAGGACCTCGACGAGTTCGAGGAGAGCGTGCGAGCGGTGCTGCACGAGGGCGACCTGATCAAGCTCGTCGCGCACGCGCGCACGACCGAAGAGGGGCTGCGCATGTTGCGCCACCTGCGCAGCGCGCGCGGCGGCCTGATCGCGTTCTCGAGCGGGGAAATCGGCGCTTTCACGCGCGTGCTGTGCCGCATCTTCGGCTCGGCCTTCACGTACGCGGCGCCGGCGCTGATCCCCGGCGAGCCGGAACCGGAGAAGACCGCGCCGGGGCAGTTGCGTGTCAACGACCTGCGCGCGCTCTTCCCTCCCGGCGGCATCTCGCCGACGACGTCGGTGTTCGGCGTGGTGGGGGACAGCGTGCGGCACAGCGTGAGCCCGCGCGTGCACGACATGGCGCTCAAGACCGCGCGCCTCGATGCGCTGTACCTCGCCTTCGAGACGCGCGACTTCGCGCGTTTCCTCGAGCTCGCCGACGACGAGTGTTTCCGCGGTTTTTCGGTCACCGCTCCGCACAAGCAGGCCGCGTTCCGCGCGGCGCACGCCAAGGACGACGAGTCGAGCGCGGCGCGCGCGTGCAACACGCTCGTGCGCGACCGCAAGGGCTGGCGTGGCGCGAACACGGATGTCGGAGCGGTGCGCGACACGCTCGAGCGCGGCTACCGCTTCCATCGCGAGAAGGACGGCAAGCCGCTCGTGGCGATGGGCGGTCCGCTCGCGGCGGCGCACGCGCTCGTGCTCGGCGCAGGCGGCGCAGCGCGAGCGGTGGTGCGCGCGGTGAAACAAGGTGGGGGACGGGCGACGCTCGCCGCGCGCGATCCGCAGAAGGCCGCGGTCGTGGCGAAGGAACTGGGCTGCGAGGCGATTGCGTGGAGCGCGATTCCCGGCTGCGCGCACGACATTCTCGTCAACACGACGCCCGTGGGTTCGCTCACGGAGCCGGGGCGTTCGCCGATCGACGAGGCGTGGCTGCGGCCGGGCACGCTGGTGCTCGATGCGGTGTACCGGCCGATCAAGACGCCGCTGCTCGCGGCCGCGATCGCGAAGGGTTGCACGGCGGTGCCCGGCGCCGAGTGGTTCGTGCGGCAGGCGGGCGCGCAGTTCGAGCTCTTCACGCAGCAAAAGGCCGACGACGCCGTGCTGCGCGCGGCCTTCGAGAACGCGTTGCGATGACTGGGCCGCGCGCGATCGCGCTCGTCGGGCTGCGCTGCAGCGGCAAGACGACGCTC
>JAPLOE010000132.1 GCA_026692705.1 Planctomycetota bacterium | reverse complement strand
TCGACACGCTGCTCTCGCTGGTCGCCTCCGCGGAGGATCCGGCGAGCGGCGGCCGCCACAAGGTGTGGGGGAGCCGCGCCCTGTGGGTTCCGCCGCAGACGAGCCCGATCGCCTCGCACCTGCCGAAGGCCGTCGGCCTCGCGATCTCGTTCGCGCGCGCGAAGCGGCTGGGCATCGAGATCGAGCTCCCCACCGACAGCGTCGTCGCCTGCACGTTCGGCGATGCGTCCGCGAACCACTGCACCGCGCTCGCGGGCTTCAACTTCGCTCGTTACGCGACACGGCAGGGCAGTCCTTGCCCCGTGCTGTTCGTGTGCGAGGACAACGGCATCGGCATCTCGGTGCGCACGCCGAAGGACTGGATCCGCGAGAGTTTTGGTGCGGTCGAGCACCTGCGCTACGTGCGTGCGGAGGGTGAGCTCGACCAGGTGCACGGAACGGTCGCCGAGGCGATCGAGTGGTGCCGCAACGCGCGCCGCCCGGTGTTCCTGCACGTCGAGACGACGCGCCTGTGGGGCCACGCGGGCTCCGACGTCGAGACCACGTACCACAATCTGCCGGAGATCGAGGCGCTCGAGGCGCGCGATCCGCTGCTGCGCAACGCACGTTTCCTCGTCGAGAGCGGTGCGATCACGCCGCAGGCGCTGAAGGCGCTCGTGCGCGAGACGCGCGCGCGCGTGCACGCGGCAGGCGACGAAGCGACGCGGCGGCCGAGGCTCACGACGCGCGAGTCGGTCATGGCGTCGCTCGGACGCTGGAACGAGGCCGCGGTGCGCGCGGAGGCGCAGCGTGGCGTCGAGCCCGAGCGTCGGCGCGAGCACTTCGGCAAGTTGCCCGAGGAACAGCAGAGCCCGACGCGCCGCACGCTCGCGGCGCACGTCAATTCCGCGCTGCACGACGAGTTCCTGCGGCGGCCTGAATTGCTCATCTTCGGTGAGGACACCGGTCGCAAGGGCGGCGTCTACGGCGTGACCGCCGATCTGCAGAAGCGCTTCGGCGTCGCGCGTGCGTTCGACACGCTGCTCGACGAGACGGCGATCCTCGGGCTCGCGCAGGGCACGGCGCACGTCGGCCTGCTGCCGCTGCCGGAGATCCAGTACCTCGCGTACCTGCACAACGCGCTCGACCAGCTGCGCGGCGAGGCCTGCTCGCTGCAGTTCTTCTCCAACGGCCAGTTCGCGAACCCGATGGTCGTGCGCGTGCAGGGCCTCGCCTACCAGAAGGGTTTTGGCGGGCATTTCCACAACGACAACTCGATCGGCGCCCTGCGCGACATTCCCGGGCTGATGCTCGCGATTCCGGCGCGCGGCGACGACGCGGCGCGTTTGCTGCGTGGCGCGGTGGCCGCGGCGAAGGCCTGCCAGCGGGTGGTCGTGTTCCTCGAGCCGATCGCGCTCTACCACGAGCGCGACCTGCACGCCGATGGCGACAACCTGTGGCTCACCGACTATCCCGCGCCCGACAGCGAGCCGCTGCTCCCCGGAGAAGTGGGCGTTTATGGCGAGGAAAACCGCGATCTGCTGATCGTGAGCTACGGCAACGGGCTGCGGCTCTCGCTGCGTGCGGCGAAGGTGCTCGCCGACAGCCACGGCATTCGTGCGCGAGTGCTCGACCTGCGCTGGATCAACCCGCTGCCGTTCGAGGCGCTCGAGCGCCACGCCGCGCAGTGCAAGGCCGTACTCGTCGCGGACGAGTGCCGCGCGACCGCCGGGGGCATCGCCGATGCGGTCGTGGCACGTCTCGCGGAGTCGGGGTATCGCGGCAAGCTCGCCAGCGTGCGCGCGGCCGACACGTACGTACCGCTCGGATCGGCGACGAGCGTCGTGCTGCTGCAGGACACCGAGATCGTCGACGCGGCGCGGAGGCTCGCTTGAAGCGCATCGCACTGCTGTGCCCCGGACGGGGCTCGTACACCGAGAAGACGATGCGCACGCTGCCCGCGGGTCATCCGTGGGTCGTGCGCGCGGACGAATTGCGCGCGGAATACGGCCTGCCGACGCTGAGCGAGCTCGACAACGCCGAACGCTTCAGTCAGGCGCTGCATCTGCGGCCCGCGAACGTCTCGCTGCTGATCTGGCTCGTCACGATGCTCGACAGCCACGCGGCGATGGAGCAGGACGAGTGTGTCGCGATCGCGGGCAACTCGATGGGCTGGTACACCGCGCTCGCCGTCGGCGGCGCGCTCGGTTTCGACGACGGCTTCCGCCTCGTGCAGGAGATGGCGCTGCTGCAGGAACGCCACGCGGGCGGCGGGCAGATCCTCTATCCGCTCGTCGGCGACGACTGGCGCCTCGATCCGGCCCGCGTCGAGGCCGTGAAGGCTGCGCTCGCGTCGTCGAACGGTCACGCGCTGCCTTCGATCGAGCTAGGCGGCTTCGCCGTGCTCGCGGGCACCGAAGACGGCCTCCGCCATCTGCTCGGCGCGCTGCCGCAAGTGAAGCTCGGCTCGAACACGTACCCGTTCCGCCTGATGCAGCACGGCGCGTACCACACGCCGCTCGTGCAGCCCGTGAGCGACGCCGCGCTCGAGACGCTCGCGCGCCTCGACTTCCGCGCCCCGCGCGTGACGCTGGTCGACGGCCGTGGCGTGCGCTTCACGCCGTGGGCGACCGACGTCGCGGAATTGGTGCGCTACACGCTCACCACGCAGGTGACCGACCCCTACGACTTCACGAAGTCGGTGCGAGTCGTGCTGCGCGAGCATGCGCCCGACGAACTCGTGCTCCCCGGCCCCGGCAACACGCTCGGCGGCATCTGCGGGCAGATCCTGTGCGCCGAAGGCTGGCGCGGGATGCAGTCGAAGGCCGACTTCGAGCGCGAGCAGACGAGCGCGCGGCCGCTCGTGCGCTCGCTGCGACGCTGAAGCCGCTCCGATCGCTCCGACAGGACCGTTGCACAGTCCGAACGGGCGTGCGATGGAGAAGCGCGCTGTTCGCCCGCTAACTTCCCCGTCGCCCCGCTTCACAGGGGCCCTGCGTCGCGGCCCGAATTCCTCTCGCCCTGCGCAGTTCAGGAGCTTTCCCGTCCCATGCAGCGTTCCCTCGTCTCCGTCGCCCTCGCGGCCCTCGCCGCGCTGCCGCTTTCCAGTTGCGTGTTCGTCGTCGGCGCCGACGGCGATCTCCACACCAGCACCGCCTGGAACGACTCCCACGTCACGAAGTGGCGCGGCTCCGGCGTGCTTGCGAGCCAGACCCGGACGCTCGCCGACTTCCGCGAGGTGCGCGTGCGCGGTTCCGCGAACGTGCGCATCCAGGTTGGCCAGGCCACCGGCGCCGTCGTGCGCTGCGATGACAACCTGATCGAGCGGGTCCGCACCACGGTGACGGACGGTGTGCTCGTGATCGAGCTCGAACCCGGCAGCTACGACTTCAAGAAGCGCCTCGAGATCGACCTGACGACGCCCACGCTCGTCGCCTACGGCCTCGACGGTTCCGGCGACGCGACGCTCTCCGGCCTCGCCGGTGGCGACCTGCGGCTGGGCATCGCGGGCTCGGGCTGCATCCGCGCGAGCGGCAGCGTCGACTCGCTCGTCGCCTCGATCTCCGGCTCCGGCAGCATCGCGGCGCGCGACCTCGGGGCGCGCAGCGCGAGCGTGTCGATCGCCGGTTCCGGCGACGTCCACGTGTGGGCGAGCGAGAACCTCGACGTCTCGATCAGCGGCAGCGGGGACGTGCTCTACCGCGGCAGTCCGGTGGTGAACAGGAGCATCGCCGGGTCGGGCACGCTCGTCCGCAGCGATTGACGATGCCTGACAAGCCGAGGGTGCGAGCCCTCGGCATGCTGGACCGGCCTTCGCACGGCGACGTGCCGAGCCGAGTTCCAAGCGGGTGCCCGGAGAGTCAGATGCGGGCGCCCGCTTAGCGCGGGCCGCGGAGAAGTGACCGCGGCCCGCGCCCTTACCCGCTATCATCCGCCGCCCCGCGACGGAGCGGGCAAACCGTGGACCTCTCCAGGCGCTTCAGCGTCGTGCGCGATCCTGTGCACGGCGACATCTACCTCAGCCACGAGGAGCTGGCGCTGCTCGACACGCGCGAGATGCAGCGGTTGCGCGGCATCAAGCAGCTCGGCAGCGCGGACCTCGTGTTCCCCGGCGCGCGCCACAGCCGCTTCGAGCACTCGATCGGCACCGTGCACCTCTCGCAGGCGATCGTCGACGCGACGCAGCGGGCCGCGGGCGAATCGCCGCGCGAGCAGCTGCGCATCGGCCCCGAGGAAACGCGCGTGATCCGCGCCGCGGCGCTCGTCCACGACATCACGCACATCCCGTACGGGCACCACGTCGAGGATCAGGCGGGGTTGATGCACCGCCACGACTCGCCCTACCGCTACGAGCGCATGCTCGGGCTTCAGACTGAGATCGGGACGGCGCTCGAGAAGCTCGGCCTGCGCAAGGACGTGCTCGGCGTCCTGTGCCCCGAGGGTCACGGTGCGGCCGCGGTGCCCGCCTACTGGCACCAGATCAACTCCGACACGATCTGCTCGGACATCCTCGATTACCTGCAGCGCGACGCGTACTTCACGGGCCTCAAGATCGGCATCGACCCGCGGCTGGTGTCGCACTTCAAGGTCGATCGCGCGAGCGGCAACCTGTACATCGACCTCGCCAAGCACAGCCTGCTGCGCGAGGACATCCTGAGCGAGATCGTGCGCATGCTGGAGGCGCGCTACTACTTCAGCGAGCGCGTCTACTACCACCACGCGAAGGTAGCGGCCGGTGCGCTCGTGGCGCGTGCGGTCGAGCTCGCGCTGCGCGACAAGCTCGTCGGTGAGGAGGACTTCTACTCGGCCACCGACGACTCGCTGCTCGACCTGCTCGATCGCGCGGGCGAGCGCGGCTCGCCGTCGACGGGCCGCCGCATCCGCTCGCTCGTGCAGCGCTACCGCGACCGCCGCCTGCCCAAGCGCGCCTGCGTGTTCCCGCGCCAGCAGAACGAGGGCGCGCAGGCCGAGCTCGTCGCGCGCTACTTCGCGCTCGAAGGCCACGCGGCGCGCACGGCGGTCGAGCAGCGCATCGAGGACCTCGTGCGCTTCGCGACGGGCCGCGACGTCGAGGTGATGGTGGTCTGCCCGGCGCGCAAGATGCAGCTCAAGGAAGCGGCGACGCACGTGCGCTGGCCGGGCGAGGACGGGCTACGGCCGCTGTCAGAGCATTCCGCGCGTGTCCCGCGCCTTGCGGATCTGGAACGCGCTTACCGCGACCTGTGGAAGTTCTACGTGTTCGCGGCCACCGACGAGCCCGCGCTGCTCAAGCGGGTGGGGGAGATCGCCGCCGGCGAATTCCCCGGAGCGCGCAACCTTTACTCGGCCTGACGGGGAATCCCTGCGGTCGCGGGCTCGGCCCGCGCCGCGCCGTATCGGCCCGGCCCGGAGCGTGGCATATTCGAGGCCCGTCCCTCCCCCAGCTCACCGTCGCTACCCCAGCACCCGGGAGTTTGACTTGAAACTGAATTGGCTCCTCGCGTTCCTCGCCGCCGTTCCGCTGTCGGGCCTCGCCAGCGCCGAGACCCTCTACACGATCGACGAGAACACCGACTCGCTGTGCACGATCGACACCGTGACCGGCGTGCTCACGGTGATCGGCCCGCTGGGAATCGCCACCAACTTCGGTGACCTCGCCTGGGACAGCTCGACCGGCACGCTGTACCTGTCGAACGGTTGGGGCTCCTTCCCGAGCCAGCTCTACACGGTCAACACGCAGACGGGCACGGCGACGCTGGTGGGCTCGATGGGCGCGAACGACATGTTCGGGCTCGCCTACGACCCGGTCTCGAACAAGCTCTACGGCAGCGGCTCGACCAGCAGCTTCGGCCTGTACCAGATCAACAAGACGACCGGCGTCGCGACGCTGATCGGCAACCCCGGCGTCGGCCTCGACAGCATCGCCTGGGTCGGCAGCACCTCGAGCCTCGTCGGCGTCTACGCCGGCCCCTCGACCTTCCACACGCTCGATACGACCACTGGCGGGGAGACGCTGCTGGCGGCGAGCTCGGGCTTCATCAACAACTGCGGCATGACCTGGGTGCCGTCGAACAACTCGCTGTACGTCGTCGACTGGTCGGGCAACTTCTTGGCCTTCGACGTCGCCACGGGCCTCACGCGCACGCTGGTCGGCTCGGGCTACGGCCCGCTCGACGGCCTCGCCTTCGCGGGCAGTGGTGGGGGCTGCGCCCCGCCGGTGTCCTACTGCACGTCCTCGACCAGCGGCAACGGCTGCGTCGCGCAGGTCGCCTCGAGCGGCACCCCGAGCGCGAGCGCCACGAGCGGCTTCCAGATCTCGGTCTCGGGCCTCGAGGGCCAGCGCTCGACGCTGTTTTTCTACAGCATCAACGGTCAGCTGATCCAGCAGTGGGCGCTCGGCAGCTCGAGCTTCCTGTGCGTGCGCGCTCCGACCCAGCGCACCTTCAGCGCGAGCTCCGGCGGCACCGCCGGCCAGTGCAACGGCTCGCACCAGCTCGACTGGCTCGCCTTCATGGCCTCCGACCCGACCGCGCTCGGCAACCCGCTCGCCGCCGGCCAGACCTTCGACGGCCAGTTCTGGTTCCGCGATCCGCCGGCCCCGAAGTCGACCAACCTCTCCAACGGCCTGCACTGGACCCTCTGTCCCTGAGCTCGCTTCGTTCCACGCTCCGGGCCGTCCACTCCGCGGGGAGTGGGCGGCCCGGCGCCTTTTGAGGTCGGAAGGGAATCAAGGGGGGAGCGGGGGGAGGGAGAGGGGAGGAGCAGGAGGAAACCCGGAAGGGGAAGGGATGGAGAGCCGGAGCGCGGCCGGTCCCTTTCCTTCCCTCCCTTCGCAGCCGCACCCGGGCGCCGCGACCCTCTGCGCCCGCCTCGACCGCCACCCGGCCTCCTTCCGACTCCCGTTCTCCTCCTGATTCTCCCACGCCGGTTGCTTCTCCTAGGAAGTCGCTTTGTCTCAAGCGGGCGCGCCCCCCGGAGCCGAAAGGTGGGGCGGGAGAAGACCATGACCCACGAAACCCGCCCGGGCGGCCTGCTTGCCGCTCTCCTCGTCGCATCGCTTTGCCCCACGGCCTTCGCAGGCTCTGGGCTTCCGTCCAACTCCGCTCCGGCGCCCGAGGCGCGCGCGCGGGAGCCCTACCGGCTCGAAGCGCGGCTCTCGCCCGACGGTCGTTGGGTAGCCGTGCTCGGCTCCCGCGGCTGGTCCGACGAGGTCCGCTGCTGGATCGTTCCGGTCGAGACCGGCGTGCAGCGCGAGATCCTCGACGTCCACCCCTCCGGCCCGCAGACGGTCGGCTGGGACAACGAAGGCCACGTGCGGGTGCAGGTGGTGAACACCGACCACGGCGTGCCGGAGATGCGCTGGATCGACGTCTCGACCGGCGAAGTCTCGCGCTGGACGCGCGACCGCCAGCTCATGCGCGACGAGTCGCGGTTGCAGGCGCAAGCCTGGGGTGAGGTGAGCGAGCGCAAGGCGCTCGACGGGCGCACGCTGCGCAGCGTCTGGTGGCGCGAGACCGGCCTGCGCGCCGAGCTCGAGTCGCGCGGCGAATCGCGCTGCGAGCTCAGCCCGCAGCCCGGCATCGGCTTCTTCACGTCCACGGTCGGCGGCGTGCAGTACTTGAAGCGCTTCGACTGCGCCAACAGCCTGCAGGACGAGATCGTCGAGACCAACGCGATCCGCTTCGACTGGGCGCTCTCCGCCGACGGCCGCAAGCTGCTCGTCACCGAACGCACGCTCGAGAACCGCGTGCGCGTGCTCGATTCCGTCACCGGCTCGCTGGTCGACGGGCCGTGGCTCGCCGACGAGCCGCGCTGGGTCGAGGGCGCGGACGGCCGCTACTTCGTCGCGGTGCAGGGCACGCGGCGCATGCTGTTCGACCTCGCTCGCGACCGCGAGCTCGAGATCGGGCCCGACGAGGGCGAGTGGGTCGACATCCAGGCGCTCCACAACGGCAAGTTCGTGGTCGAGGACGACCACGGGGTCGCGCTCTACGACTCCAACTGGCGCCGCGAGCGCTCGCTGTTCACGGCACCGGTCGAACCGCGCCTCGCGAGCCGCTGATTCAACCCCAGGGGAAGGGGACCACGGGCCCGGCAGCGCCACGCGCGCTCCGGGCTCGCGGCCTTTTCCTAGCGGCGTGCGCCGGCGAGCGCGGCGGCGCGGCGCGGGTGCTTCTCGAGGAAGTTGCGCAGGCGCGCGGCGGCCTTCTGGATCGCGTCGAGCGAGAGCGCGTAGGAGAGGCGCACGTGCGTGTCGACGCCGAAGGCGGTGCCCGGCACGAGCGCGAGGTTCTCCTTCTCGAGCACGTCCTCGCAGAAGCCGCGCGTGCCGCGCTCGTCGAGGTAGGCGCGCACGTCGGGGAAGGCGTAGAACGCCCCGCGCGGCCACGGGACAGTCAGGCCCATGTCCTCGAGCGCGCTGACGAGCCAGCGGCGGCGGCGGTCGAATTCCGCGCACATCTCCGCGATTTCCGGCGGTTCCTGTCCCGTCAGCGCCGCGAGGTAACCCTCTTGGCTGACGGTGTTCGGCGCGCCGGTGAGGTGCGAGTGCAGGCGCTCGATGCCACCGGCGACCTCACGCGGGGCGGCGGCGAAGCCGATGCGGTAGCCGGTCATCGCGAGCGACTTCGAGGCGCCGTCGAGCACGACGGTGCGCGCGCGGATCGCGGGGCTGATCGAGGCCGGGCTCAGGTTCGGCTCGCCTTCGTACACGAGGCGCCGGTAGATCTCGTCGGAGAGGATCCACAGGTTGCGCTTCTCGCACAGCGCCGCGAGGCGCCGCACCTCGTCGTGCGTCCAGACGTACCCCGTCGGGTTGCTCGGGCTGTTGAGCAGCACGGCCTTCGTGCGCGGCGTGATCGCGCGCTCGATGGCGTCGAAGTCCGGGCCGCAGTCGGCACGCGAGGGCACCGAGACGGGCACGCCGCCGGCGATGCGCACGATCTCGACGTAGCTCACCCAGGCCGGCAGGAACAGCAGCACCTCGTCGCCGGGGTCGACCAGCGTGAGCATCGCTCCGGAGAGCGCGTGCTTCGTGCTGTGGCAGACGGTGACTTCCTCGGGCGCGTAGGCGCCGATGCCGCGCAGCGAGCCGACTTGCTCGCCGATCGCCTTGCGCAGCGCCTTGGTGCCGGCCGCGGGCGTGTAGCGCACGTCACCGGAGAGCACGCGCCGGCTGGCGTCCTCGCGCACGACCTTGGGGGCTGGGAAATCGGGCTCCCCGACCGACATGTTGATGATGTCGCGACCCTGATCGGCGAGGGCCTTCGCGCGGGCGTCGAGGGCCAGCGTGACGGAGAGGGAGATGGCGCGGGCGCGTTCGGAGAGGGGCATCGGGCTTGTGGTCCGGCGGGGGCCAAGCGGCGCGCGCGGTCCCCAAGACCATCGAGGAAAGCGGCCGGAAGGTCAAGCCGAGCGGCCTCCGGGAAGCTCTGGCGCGGCCGGTCGTCTCGCTTTCGAGCTTGGGCCCCAGCGTTTCGAGACATCCCGGCGAGGCAGCGCATCGCGCTGGACTCTGGTGGGAGGCGCCGTCACGCTCTGCCGACCTCGAGCCCCGCCCTCCATGAGCTTCCGATCCCGACTGCTGCGCATCTTACTCGTCCTCCTCGCCGTGCTCCTGTTCGCGGGGTACTTCGCGTTCTCGACCTTTGTGTTCAGCCCGACGGAGTCGGACTACGACGCGGACGTCTCGACGCTCGTGCCGCGAGGGGTCGACTTCTTCGTCGCCAAGTCGGGCCTCGAGGAGGACTTCGACGGTGTGCCGCGGCTCGCGGTGCAGGACGAGCTCGACCGCACGAAGGCGTGGCGCACGTGGCTCGGTTCGCCGGAGCGCGCTGAATTCGAGGCGAAAGCGCACATCGAGGCGCAGCTCGAGCAGGTCGCGGCGGAGATCGCGAAGCTGGGCGTCGATCCGCTCGAGGCGGCCGGTGGCAAGGACCTCGCGCTCGCGGGGTACTTCAAGGGCCTGACGCTCGAGCAGGCCGACTGGGCCGTGTACGCGCGCGCGAGCTGGATGGGCAAGCTTGCGGTGGCGGCGCTCGATTTCCCCAGGCTCGCCGGGCTCGACAAGCAAGGTCTCGCGGTCATGCAGCAGGACGGCTACGTCACCGTCTCCGGTGGCCAGCTCAAGCGGCCGCTGCACGTCGCGCGCATCCAGGACGTCGTGATCGCGGGCACGTCGCAGGAACTCGTCGCGGCGGCGCGCGACCTGCAGGCACGCGGCGGTCAGGAGTCCTTCGGCCTCAGCGCGGCCTACAACGACAACATCCAGCAGGCGCGGCGCACGTCGGAAGGCCACGACCTCGAGGTCTACGTCGACTGGCGCACGATGGCGGAAAAACTGCAGATCAGCGGCCGCTGGCCGGACCTGCAGAGCGAGCAGCCGTGGATCGCGATGCTCGCGCGCATGTTCCAGCTCGGCAGCGTGCGCAGCGTCGCCGGCACGGTCGGCTTCGACCGCGGCGTCGTGGTCGACGCGCACGGTGAGCTCTCGAGCGAGACCATCAGCGCCTTCCAGAAGACGCTCTACCGCCTGCGCGGCCGCGAGACGAAGTCGATCGTCGACTCGCTCGCGCGCATCGCGCGCCCGGACACGCAGGTGCTCGCGCACGCGGAAATTCCGCTGTCGGAGTTCCTGATGGAGCTCTACTCCGCGCTCGAGCCCGCACAGCGCCAGCTGCTCGACGACACGCTGCGCAGCACGGGCCAGTTCTCCGGCACCGCCGCCGCGATCAAGGAACTCGACACGCTCTTCAAGGGCCGCATCGGCGTCATCGCGCGCGAGAACGACTTCCCGACGAACCTCGAGAAGGACCCGCCGCACGACGACACGCCCGTGTCGGCCTGGGCGCTCGTGCTGTGGACGGAAGGCTCCGAACGCGCGCACAAGCGCATCGCCGAGCTGCAGAAGCTCGTCAACGACAATCAAGGCCGTTTCGGCCTGCAGGGCCGCAATGGCGGTCGCGGCGTGTTCATCAACAACCTTTCGGGCGGCTTCGAGGCCTGGGAATTCTGGTCGCCCTTCGTGCCGGGCACCGGTCACATCGCCGTCGCGCGCAACGCGGACCTGTTCTTCATCTCGAACTCGTTCCAGCTCACCAGCGACCTGCTCAATCGCTCGAACCCCAATTTGCAGGTCGAGCGCCTCTCCGACCGCCCCGAGTTCTCGCAGCTCGTCAACGAGGCGCTGCCCGCGAGCAACCTGTTCATCTGGCTCAATCCGCGCACGCTCGCGCCGACGCTGCGCCAATTCGCACAACGGGACGCGCTCGATCGCGTGAAGGCCGAGATCGACTGGGATCTCCTGCGCGCGCGCGAGGAAGAGCGTCTCGTGCAGGAACAATTCCCCGGCAAGCGCCGCGGCCAGCTCGACGCCGAGTCGCAGGCCACCGTCGACGCGCAGCTCAGCCCCTTGCTCGCGCTGCGCGAGCAGGAGCTCATCCGCGACAAGGTCCCGCCGCTGCGCGCGGCGCTCGATCGGCAAATCACCTATTTCGAGGCCTGCTCGGTGGCGTTGCTCACGCTCGCGTGGGACCCGAAGTACTTCGACCTCGCGCTCACCGTCGTCACTCCGCTCGAAGCGGAGCAGTGACCCGCGCTTACGGCAGGTAGGTCAACTCGAGCGCGTTCGAGAGCGTTGTTGACTTTCCAGCGGGCGGGTCGCGGAAGGTAAGCCTGTCTTTTTCTGGCCGCTGCCTTGTTTCTCCTGCGGCCGGAAAAAGCTCCGGAGACGCTTAATGCGTCTCCGGAGAAGGATCCCCCAAGCCGCGCGCTTCGCGCGGCGCGGCTGAGGTGGTTTCGCGACGTTCGTCGGCAACTACGGCAAGTACGTCAACTCGAGCGCGTTGGACAGCGTGGTGGACTTTCCAGCGGGCGGGTCGCGAAACCACGCTTGCAACCACACCTTGTCGCCGGCGAACCAGGGACGGCCGAGGGCGTTGGGGTGCGATTGCTGGAAGGCGTTCCAGTCGAGCAGGAATTCGCCGTCGCACTGGCCGGCGGTGCCGCCGGAGCTGAGGGCGCCGGTGCGTTGCGTGGGGGCCTTGACGCACAGGAAGCTGGTCGTGTTCCAGGACGACGAGGAGCGGCCGGTGATGGAGTAGAAGATCAGGCCGGAGCGCTGGCCCTCGATCATCGAGGCGAGCACGTAGGGCGTGGTCTGGCCGGTGACGCTCGGATTTGCACCTGAGGTGATCGCGGCGGAGCAGCCGGCGGTGCTCACGCCCGCAGTGCAGTAGTTGGTCGGAGGCGGCGGCAGGTTCGCGCACAGCTTCCAGCCGAGGAACGAGCCCGAGCCCGAGCTCGCGCACCAGTCGTACACGTGCAGCGTCCACGTGCCGGGGAGCGCGGGGATCAGCGCCAGCGGCGTCGTGTCGATGCCGTGCAGGCCCGAGGGCCAGCTGCCGAATTCCTGCGAGTAGGTGCCCGAGAGCAACGGGGACGCGCTCCCGCACGAAGGCACGGGCGGCACCGCGTCGGAGGTGAACGAGTAGTCGCCGAAGAAGTCGTCGTCGCAGCCGCCGCAGCCCGCGCCGTCGTCGCGCTGGTAGATCAGGTGCTGCGCGCCGGTGGGATCCTCGAGCACGATCATCACGTCGTCGCGCCGGTCGTGCTGCAGCCCGATGATGCGCACGGCGGAGAGTTCGGCTCCGAGCGACGGCCAGTACTGCAGCGACGACGAGGCGACGCCTCCCGGCAACACGTTGGGAAAAGTGCCCTGCGTCGCGCCGAAGCCTGGGATCGCTTCACCGGCCGGTTGGTAGGACGCGCATTCCTCGTTCGGCGGTGGGGGCGGCACGTCGAAACACAACTCCCACCCGCTCAGCGCACCGGTGTCCGCGAGGTCGCACCAGTCGTAGAGCTCGAGGCTCCACAGGCCGGAACTGACCGGAATCTGCGCCATCGGCGTGTTGAGCAAACCCGCGCTGCCCGAGGGCCAGCTCCCGAACTCCTGCCGGTACGCCGCCTGCGGCACGTACCCGATGCCACAGGCCGGCCAAGCGAGCGTCGACGCCGCCGCGATCGTGTAGGTCCCGAAGTAGTCGTCGCCGCAACCGCCGCAGTTCGAGCCGTCGTCGCGCTGGAGCAGCACGTGCCCCTGCCCGCTGGGATCGCGCAGCACGACCATGACGTCCGTCGACCACGTGTGGTGCAGGCCGAGCATCCGCACGCGCGCCACGGTCGCTCCGGCCGGCGCGCTGACCACCTGCGACATCACGAGCGGCCCCGTCGGCAAGGTCCCCGGCCAAGCGCCATCGTCGGCCCCCAGCCCCGGAAACGTGCCCGCTCCGCCCACGGTGCTGCACTGCTGCGCACTCGTCGTTCCGGCGAGCCCCATCACCAACGCCAAGCCAAGACCAAGTTTCATGGGGCTCTGTTCTCGGTTCCCTAGGACACCGCAATTCTGCCCCCTCCAGGCTCCCCCGGCCCCGTGATTCCCCTTCTGTCATTTCCGCCCCGCTCGCCGCGCACTTTCTTCCCGCCCCGCGCTCCCGCTCCGCTCCCTCCTTCTCCCCTCCGCTCCCTCGGCACCACCCGCCCGCGCCGGTCCGAGCGCCTGGAGCGTCGCGCCCGCCTAGACCTCCGGCAGCGCCGTCAAGGTGGTGCCCTCGAGTGGATTCGAACCGGTAAGCCGGGAAGTCGGAGGCGGGAGCCGACGACCGCGACGACGCTTTGGCGTCGTCGCGCCGGATCCCCGAGCAGGCTCTGCCTGCGAGGTCCACGCGTGGTGGTTCGCGGCAACGCCGCCCACGCTAGCCCTGCCTAGACCTCCGGCAGCGCCGTTAAGGTGGTGCCCTCGAGTGGATTCGAACCACCACGGTGTTACCCGCCAGCACCTCAAGCTGGTGCGTCTGCCAATTCCGCCACGAGGGCACCTTGGATCGCGTCAGTCAGGGCGGCGCAGGGCTGTCTGGCAGCAGCGGGTGAAGCTCTGCGCGCCGTCTCGGGCGAACCCGAGGGCGGGGGAGCATACCAGCGGGCCTGAGGCGTGCAAGAGGGTGCTGGCTACGTCCGCGGGCTGCTTGGAGTGGGAGGGTGGGGGAGCTAGGGTCATGGCTTGCGGCGCGGCCCGGCGGAGTCTCCGCGGCCCGTCGCCAGCCCCCCCGGCTCGACCCTGAACCCTTAGCCCCATCCCGAGGAGCCACCATGAGCGCCCCCAAGGGCAACGCGCTGATCGGCCAGTCCGGCGGTCCGACCCACGTCATCAACCAGTCGCTCGTCGGCGTCGTCGAGACGGCGCTCGCTTGCCCCGCGATCGGCAAGGTCTACGGAGCGCTGCACGGCTTCAAGGGCGTGCTCGAGGAGAACCTGATCGACCTCGGCGCCGAGTCGCGCGAGACGCTCGAGGCCGTGGCGCAGGTGCCGGGAGCGGCGCTGCGGTCGGTGCGCAAGAAGCCGACGGTCGAGGAGTGCGAGCGCGCCTTCGCCGTGCTCAAGCGCCACGACGTGCGCTACTTCTTCTACATCGGCGGCAACGACTCGGCCGAGACCGCGCACATCCTGTCGGAGATGGCGGCGCGGGAGAAGCACGAGCTCGTGCTCTACCACGTGCCGAAGACGATCGACAACGACTTGCGCGCGACGGACTTCTGCCCCGGCTATCCGTCGGCGGCTCGCTACGTCTCGCTGTGTTTCCTCGGCGACAACGTCGACGTGCGCAGCCTGCCGGGCATCAAGATCAATGTCGTGATGGGCCGCAACGCGGGCTGGCTGACGGCCGCGAGCGCGCTCGCGCGCCAGCATCCCGACGACGGCCCGCACCTCGTGTACCTGCCGGAAACGGCCTTCGATCCCGAGGAATTCGTCGCTTCGGTCGATGCGGTCAACAAGCGGCTGGGGCGCTGCATCGTCGCGGTGAGCGAGGGCATCCACGACGCGGCGGGCAAGCTCTTCGCCGACTCGAAGGAGACCGACAGCCACGGCAACGTGCAGCTCTCGGGCTCGGGCGCGCTCGGCGACAAGCTCGCGTCGCTGCTCAAGGCGCGGCTGGGTGAGAAGCTGCGCGTGCGCGCCGACACGTTCGGTTACGCGCAGCGCTCGTACTTCGGCGCCGCTTCGGCGGTCGACTCTGGCGTAGCGCGCGAGGTCGGGCGTGTGGCCGCGCGCCTTGCGGCGAGCGGCGCCGCTCCGACCGGCACGATCTCGATCCGCCGCGAATCGGGCTCGCCCTACCGTGCGAACTACGTGCGCAGCGAGCTGTCGGCCGTCGCCAAGGTGACGCGTCCGATGGAAGCGGAGCTGCTCTCCGGCGTGCACGACGTGTCGCCCGCGTTCCTCGATTACCTGCGCCCGCTGGTGGGGGAGCTGCCGCGCGCGGCGCGGCTCTCCGACATCGCCGTCCCCAAGCGCTAGACCGACCCCAGACCCCCAACCCGTCCCGCCCCTCGTGAGCGACCGCACCATCGAAGTTCCCGACCCGGATCCGGCCGAGCCCCAGGTTCCGCCGCCCGGCTCGCCCTACAAGAACCTGCTCGTCCCGCTGGTCGTCGTGCCGTTCATGGTGGTCGGCGTGCTGGTGCTCGTGTTCGTCTCCTTCGGGGCGATCTCGGGCGAGGAGACGAGCATCGAGGAGAACCTCGCGCGCGTCGTCGACGGCGGCCTCAACGAGCGCAAGCAGGCGGCGATGAGCCTCGTGTCGCAGGCGCTGGAGAACGGCAAGGCGCGCGCCGAAGGCAAGCCCGAGCCGTGGCCGGTGGGCCCGGACTTCATCGGACGCCTCGCGCGGGCTTGGGAAGAGGTCTCCAAGGACGCGGAACCGTCGCACCGCGGGCTCGCCATCGCGCAGCTCTCGGCGCTCTACGGCGATCCGGCGGCCTTCGAGCGCCTGTCGGTGTTCCTCGACGCCACGCCCGACCAGGACAAGGACGGCCAGCTGCGGATCTCGGCCCTGATGGCGATCTCGTGGCTGCAGGACGAGCGCGCGGCGGCCCGCGTGATCCCGTTCCTCAAGCACGAGGAGTCCTTCCTGCGCCAGGCGGCGGCGGTGCTCCAGAACCAGCCCTCCGAGGCCTCCAAGGCGGCCCTCGCGGGCCTGCTCGACGACCCCTCGCTCGAGCTGCGCGGCCAGGCGGCGATCTCGCTCTCGCACCTCGGGGACGCGCGCGGAGCGGCCGTCTTGCGCGAGCTGGTCGATCCGCAGAGCTACGCGGCGGTGCGGGCCCAGAACCCGGCCAAGTTCGTCTCGGACCGACTGGTCGAGACGACCCGCTTGCACGCCGTGGCCGGTCTGGCCCGCCTCGGACGGCCCGAGGACCGGCCGCTGCTCGAGGAAGTCGCCAAGTCCGACTCCAGCCCGCAGGTCCGCGAGGCGGCGATGCGGGCGCTCCAGTCGCCCTGAACGCTTCGAACCCTCCGGGAGTGCGTAGGTAGTTCGCGGGTTTTCGGCCCGCGCGAGCTCTTGCCTTCCGGCCCACAACTCCCCATCCTCTCGGTCTCTCTATCCTGCGTGGTTCCGACTGCGCCGATCTCCTCCGTGAGGGGGGGAGCGCGCCGGGCCGCCACGGACCCCCGTCCGCGCCTCTCCAGAACCAGCCCCTAGAGCCAACGACGTGGCCGACGACAAGCCCTCGAACCCCGGTCAGCCTGAGTTCCAGCCTCCCCCGCTGCGCACCGCTCCGTTGCGCGGCGACATCTCCCGGCGCGGCTTTTTCTCCACGCTCGGGCTCGGTTGGGCGGCCTTCGCCGCCGCCGGCGCTGCCGGTGGTGGAGCGATGCTGCGCTTCCTGATGCCGAACGTGCTCTACGAGCCGCCCCAGGAATTCAAGGCTGGTTTCCCCACGGAATTCGCCGTCGGCGCCGTCGACGAGCGCTTCAAGGCCGCCTACGGCGTTTGGATCGTGCGCGAGCCCGCGGGCTTCTATGCGCTCTCGACGGTCTGCACGCACCTGGGTTGCACGCCCAACTGGCTGCAGGCCGACGAGAAGTTCAAGTGCCCCTGCCACGGCTCGGGCTTCATCCGCACCGGCGTCAACGTCGAGGGCCCGGCCCCGCGTCCGCTCGAGCGCTACAAGATCACGATGGCCGAGGACGGCCAGATCCTGATCGACAAGAACACGAAGTTCCAGGAGGAGAAGGGCCAGTGGACGCTCGACGGCGCCTACCTGCCCTACGCGTGACGTGCGCCTAGAGCCGCGCCCAACGCTTCGTCCCACTGCCCTCCCCGCACCGCAACTGTCCGGTTCCCCCGTCCCAGCATGACCAAGCTCTTCAAGTACGTCCGCGAGTCGCAGATCTGGAAGTCGGTCTTCCGGCACGGCTACCCGGACACGCCGCGCAACCGCACGCTGGCGGTGCTGTCGAACGTCTTCCTGCACCTCCACCCGGTCAAGGTGCGGCGCAGCGGCATCCGGCTCAGCTACACCTGGTGCATGGGGGGACTGACGTTCTTCCTGTTCCTGATCCTGACGCTGACCGGCCTGCTGCTGATGTTCTATTACCGCCCGACGGCGGACAAGGCGTACGAGGACATCTTCGCCCTGCGCGAGCACGTGCCGATCGGCGTGATGCGCGAGATGCACCGCTGGGGCGCGCACCTCATGGTGATCAGCGTCTGGCTGCACATGTACCGCGTCTTCCTGACGGGCTCGTACAAACCGCCGCGCGAGTTCAACTGGAACGTCGGCGTGATCCTGCTCGTCCTGACGCTGCTGCTCTCGTTCACGGGCTACCTGCTGCCGTGGGACCAGCTCGCCGTCTGGGCCATCACCGTCGGCACGAACATGGCGCGCGCGACTCCGTTCCTCGGCCACGAAGGCCCGGGCGCGGCGCTCGTCAGCTTCGGCGGCATCGACTTCATCCACGCCGGTGACGACGTGCGCTTCGGCCTGCTGGCCGGACGTTTCGTCGGCGAAGGCGCGCTGCTGCGCTTCTACGTGCTGCACTGCGTCGGCTTCCCGCTGATCGCGGCGACGCTGATGGCCGTGCACTTCTGGCGCGTCCGCAAGGACGGCGGCATCTCGGGTCCCCTCTAAGGAAGCCAAGCGATGCACTTCGCACTTGCGACGCTCATGAGCGGAGGCGGCGGGGCCGTCAACGACGGCCCGATCGCCGCCGCGCTCAAGAATTTCTCGAACTGGCTCACCGAGCCGACGCGCTACAGCGTTGCCAGCATCCTCGCGGTCGCTGGCATCCTGTACTTCCGCAAGTTCTTCTCGAAGATCTCGGTCATCACGATCTTCTTCGTCCTGTCGACCGCGTTCTTCGTGTTCGCGTTCCAGGACCCGAACTTCAACGCGATCATCACGAAGCCGGACAACGTGCCGATCGTGATCCTGTTCGCGACGGTGATCTTCTTCACGTGGCTCGCGCTGCGGCGTGCCGTCATCAATGACGAGCGCACCAAGCGCGGCGAACCGACGCTGGAGGGCGAGCTCTCCAAGCAGAAGGTCTTCACGTGGCCGGACCTCGTCTACTCCGAGCTGATCTGCCTCGTGCTGTTCACGGCGGCGATGCTCGTGTGGTCGATCCTGATCACTGCGCCGATCGAGGAACCGGCCGCGACGGCGCGCACGCCCAACCCGTCGAAGGCGCCCTGGTACTTCCTCGGCCTGCAGGAACTGCTGGTGTACTTCGACCCCTGGCTCGCGGGCGTCGTGCTGCCGAGCTTCATCGTGGTCGGCCTGTGCGCGATCCCGTACCTCGACACCAACCCCAAGGGCAACGGCTACTACACCTTCGAGGAGCGCCCGTTCGCGATCTCGTTCTTCTGGGTGGGCTTCCTGCTCTTCTGGGTGTCCTTCGTCATCCTCGGAACGTTCCTCCGCGGGCCGAACTGGTCGTTCTTCGGCCCGTTCGAGTACTGGGACCTCCACAAGCTCGAGCCGATGGTCAACGTCGACCTCTCGACTTACTTCTGGGTTGGCCTACTCGACAAGCCGCGGCCGGACAACGCGCTCCTGCGCGAGGCACCGGGCATCGTGCTGCTCGTCGGCTACTTCCTTGTCCTGCCGCCCCTGCTCGGCAAGACCGTGATGAAGAAGATGGTGACGGACCTCGGCATGATCCGCTTCAACGTGTTCATGCACCTGTTCCTGTGGTTCGCGCTGATCCCCGTGAAGATGGGCCTGCGCTGGACCGTCAACCTGAAGTACTTCATCGGGATGCCCGAGTACTTCTTCAACGTCTGACGCCTCGCACCTTCCGGACTACCCCACCATGGCGGACCGTGGCGATACCCACTACAGCGTTCCTGCGCTGAACAAGTGGTTCCTGTTCTCGAGCGTTGCGATCCTGATCGCGACCGGCTGGATGATGATCGACGACTGGCAGCGCCCGTGGAAGGCGTACCAGCGCGAGTTCCGCGTGCTCGAGACCGACAAGGTCCGTGACAAGGAGAAGGAGCTCACCGCCGCCGGTGCGCTGGCCCGCGAGAGCGAGCTCAGCGCGCAGGTGCAGGCCGCGGGCGAGCGCGTCACGGCGAACCAGGCGAAGATCGCCGAGGTCACCGAGCGCCTGCGCCTCGCCAAGGGCGAGCTGTGGAACGCGATCGAGGCCGCCAAGAAGGCCAAGAGCGCCTACAACTGGGACCGCTACGTGCTCGAGGAGGAGCGCCTGCACAAGGGCGACGCCACCTGGGGACAGGACAAGCTCGACGCCTCCGAGGCCGCGATGAACGTCGCCGCCGGCATCCAGCAGGAACTGGAAGGCAAGCGCAACGTGATCGAACTCGAGCTGTCGGCGCTGACGCGCGACCTCGACGTCGCGCAGAAGTCGTTCTCGGTCGGCACTCGCGACCTCGAACAGGTCCGCAAGCGCCTGTCGCAGCTCGATCCCAGCGCGATGACGGGCCCGGAGAAGCTCGCCGACGTCGTGCGCGACGCGCCGGGCCTCGACTTCGTGAAGCCCAACCTCAAGGTCAACAAGGTCGTCCTCGACAAGCTGACCTTCGAGCTCAACTTCACGAAGAAGAAGCGCATCGACATGTGCCAGACATGTCACCTCGGCGCCGAGCGCTCGGGCTTCGAAGGTGCGGCCCAGCCGTTCACGACGCACCCGCGGCTCGACCTCTTCCTGAGCTCGAAGTCGCCGCACCCGACCAGCGAGTTCGGCTGCACGATCTGCCACCGCGGCTCGGGCGAGGCGCTCGACTTCGTGCGCGCCGACCACCGCCCGACCGACAAGGGCGAGCAGGCGCAGTGGGAGCAGGACCACCACTGGCACAAGCAGCACCACTGGGACTATCCGATGCTCGCCAGCGAGTTCACGGAAGCCTCGTGCGTGCAGTGCCACAAGACAACCATGGACCTGATCGCCGACGACGCTCCGGTCGTGGCGAAGGGCTACCAGCTCGTCGAGCAGTACGCCTGCTACTCCTGCCACAAGATCGAATGGTTCCCGACCAAGCGCCGCACCGGCCCGACGCTCGCGAACCTGCAGGGCAAGCTGAGCCCTGAGTTCATCACGTCCTGGATCACCAACCCCAAGGACTTCCGTCCTACGACCTGGATGCCCCAGTTCTTCCACCTGGAGAACTATGCGCCGGGCGAGACGATCGTGAAGAGCAAGTACGGCGCGGGCCGCAACATCGAGGGCCGCGAGTGGGACGACGCCGCGATCTCGGCCGTCACCGCGTTCCTGCTCGACCGCGCGCCCAAGCAGGCCATGCCTCCGATGCCGGTGCAGGGTGACGCGCACCGCGGTCGCGAGACGATGCGCCTGTCGGGTTGTTTCGCCTGCCACAACATGGCGCCCTTCGGCGAGGAGCCGGCGGCGATGGATCCGGCGCTCGAGCGCCGCGGCACGAACGAGCACGGCCCGAACCTGCGTGGCGTCGCCACCAAGCTCTCGCCGGAATGGCTCTTCCAGTGGATCAAGGACCCGACCCAGTACTGGGCCGACACGCGCATGCCCAACCTGCGCCTCTCGGACCAGGAAGCGGCCGACATCACCGCGTACATCACGGAGGACCCCGACGGGTACTTCCACGACGTGCCGGAAGGCTGGGCGCCCAAGCGCATCGAGATGCCCGAGCAGCAACTGCGCGAGGTGCTCGGCGAGCAGGCGCGCTGGTTCTTCGCGCGCGATGGCCGCACCACGATCGAGGAACGCCTCGAGAAGGGCACCTGGAGCGACACGCAGAAGCTGCTCGTGGACGTTGGCGAGAAGCTCGTCGGCAACTACGGCTGCTTCAGCTGCCACGAGATCCCGGGCATGCTCGACATGATGCCGATCGGCACCGAGCTCACGAACTGGGGCTCGAAGACGGTCGACAAGCTGCTCTTCAACTTCGCGGCGCAGGAATTCGGGCTCGACCCGAACTACCGCGAGGGCTGGCTGATGCAGAAGCTCCACGCGCCGCGGTCGTTCGACACCAAGAAGGTGCTGAACCCGACCGAGCGCCTGCGCATGCCGTACTTCGCCTTCGCCGACGAGCAGGTCAAGTCGATCACGACCTTCGTGATCGGCCTCGTCGACGACGAGGTGCAGCTCGCGAAGATGAAGCCGACGCCGGACCTCGCGGCGATGGATGCCGGTCTGCGCGCTGTCCGCCAGAACAACTGCGCGGGCTGCCACATGATCGACCCTGGCACCGTGACCTTCACCGACGAGAGTGGCGTGTCGCGCACGGTCGCGGCCGAGCTGCTCCCGCTGTCGGAGGACCAGAAGGTGCCCTCGCCCCACGATCTCGCGGCGCTCAAGCGCGACGCCGAGAAGAACGAGGCGACCGAGGTCGGCCTGCGCATCCTGCGGCCCGAGCCCGACGTGAAGAAGGGCATGGGCGACAAGCTGTTCGTGCCGCTCGACAAGGTCACCGCCATGGGGGCACCCAACGGCGGCGACATGATCCGCACCGTGACCGACTACTACTTCAACGGGATCGAGCTGCTCGACCCGACGAAGGAAGGTGACGAGGCCTACAGCTACGTCAGCGGCGGCAGCGGCGACGAATGGGGCGTCTACGACGCCGACGGCAAGCTCCGCGACCACTCGGGCGAGCCCTACGACAAGGTCCGCTGGACGTTCGCTCCGCCGGTCCTGTGGAACGAAGGTGGCAAGGTGCAGCGCAACTGGTTCTTCGGGTTCCTGCACGACGTGCAGACCATCCGCCACCAGGTCCGCGTGCGCATGCCGTCCTTCAGCTTCGACGCGGGCGAGGCCGAGGCGATCGCCGACTACTTCGCACACAAGTCGAACAAGGAGTGGCCGTCGCTCTACGCCCGTTCGATGCGTCTCAAGGAACAGAAGGACATGGGCGCGCTGGCGGGCGAGATGCGCATGAGCCCGACGAACCTGAGCGAGATCGAGGCCGGGGTGCCGATGGCGACCCGCGCCAACTTCTCCAAGGTGCTCGCGTACGGTCAGGGGCACGGTTTCCAGATGAACGGCCCCGTCAACCCGGCCTACGAAGCGACCAAGCTGCGCACCAAGGCCTTCCTCGATCAGCGCAAGTCCATGCTCTCCAACCACTTGGAGCTGGGTGAGGCGGTCGCGGTCAAGGGCGTCAACTGCTTCCAGTGCCACTACCGGCTGGGCAAGCCGCCCCCGGCGGACCCGATCGCCTGGGCGCCGGACCTCGAGCGCGTGCGCGAGCGCCTGCGCGAGGACTGGGTGCACGACTGGATCGTCAACCCGCCGCTGGTCTACCCCGGCACTGCGATGCCCGTGAACTTCGCGTCCAACCCGCCGAGCTTCCAGGAGCAGTACCGCGGTTCCACCAATGAAGAGCAGATCCAGGTCGTCCTGGAGTGGCTCTACAACTTCGACCGTATTTACATGGGGAATCCTGGCCAATAACACCTTTGGCCCGACCTCCTCAGGACACCCAACGAACCTCCATGAAGCACATCACCCTGTTCTCGATCGTCGCCGGTGCGGCCCTCGCCACCGCGTTCACCCTCCCCAAGGAACCCGCCCTCGGCACGCTGAACGGGTCGGTGGTTCTCGCGGACGCCGGCAAGGTCGTCTTCGACGGTGAGAAGCCCGAGGTCAAGCCGCTCGAGATCGACAAGGCCAAGTCGGAAGGCTGCGGCACGGTCGACACCCAGGACCAGAGCCTGATCATCTCGAAGGAAGGCGGCATCGCCAACGTCGTGGTGACCGTCGAGATCGCCGGCAAGGAAGTCAAGGCGGCCGAGAAGCCGGTGCTGCTCGACCAGAAGACCTGCCGCTTCGAGCCGCACATCATGATCGTCCCGGTCGGCACCACGGTCGAGTACCACAACTCCGACTCGATCTCCCACAACGTCCACACCTACCCGCAGAAGAACGAGCAGCTCAACAAGATGGTCCCGGTCGGTGGCACCGAGACCCAGAAGTTCGACAAGGAAGACCGCGTCGAGATCAAGTGCGACATCCACCCCTGGATGAACTCGTACCTGATCGTCGCCAACACGAACTTCTACGCCGTCACCGGCGCCGATGGCACGTTCAAGATCGAAGGCCTCCCGGCCGGCGAGCACAAGGCCAAGTTCTGGCACGAGAAGCTCGGCAAGGCCGACGCGACGATCAAGGTCGACGCCGACGGCAAGGTCACCCCGGTCGAGGTCAAGATGACCCTCGAGAAGAAGGGTGGCGGCCGCAAGCGCTAGTCGCCTGCGAGCACGGCTCCAACGTCAGGGCGTCCGGCACCTTGCCGGGCGCCCTGACGGCTTTCCGGGGACCGCGGAAACGCCCGAGGCGGGAAGAGATGGGGCGCGAGGGGCGTCGGACTCCGCGGAGGATTTCCCATGCAGATTCCGATCTCGCTTCCCGTGCTCGCCGGCGTGTGCCTGACGGCCGAGCTCCTGTGCCAGCAGCAACCCCCGGCCGCGCCCGCACCGGCGCCGGTCAAGGCCACGGTCTCGGGCCGCGTGAGCCTCGCCGAGGCCGACCGAGCGGCCGCCAAGCCGCTCGAGGTCGGCGAGGAGGCCGCCAAGGGCTGCGGGGAGGTCGACAAGCGCGACCCCAACCTGCAGTTCGACGCCAAGGGCGGGCTCGCGCATGCGGTGGTCACGGTCAGCGTGAGGGGGCAGGCCGTCAAGCCGCTCGAGAAGCCGGTCCAGATCGACCAGCGCTCCTGCAAGTTCGAGCCCTACGTCACCGTCGTGCCCACGGGTTCGACGGTCGAGTACATGAACTCGGACAAGGTCAACCACAACGTCAACCTGAACACGGCCAAGAACGAGGCGATGAACTCGACGCTGACGCCGGGCCTCACCAAGACCGCGAAGTTCGAGAAGGCCGACCGCATGCAGGCGACCTGCAGCACGCACACGTGGATGCGCTCCTGGGTCGTCGCCACCGACACCAACTTCTACGCGGTCACCGGCGCCGACGGTTCGTTCAGGATCGAGGGCCTGCCGGCGGGCGAGCACAAGCTCGAGGTGTGGTACCCCGGGGCCCAGAAGCTCGACGCGACGCTGAAGATCGACGCCGAGGGCAAGTCGGCGCCGCTGGAGCTCGAACTCACGTTCGCCGCCAAGAAGGGCCGGCGCGACAAGTAGCGCGAGGGGGGCGGCGCTCAGGCCTCGCGCTGGCGCGGCCAGTCGTGCAGCAACCGGCCCACGGAGCGCAGGCAGGTGTCGTCGAGCTTCGCCCCGGCCTTGGCGGCGAGCTCGGCGGCGTCGGCGCGCAGGGCGGCGGTGACGACCTCGAGGATGCGCTCGCGCAGCTGCCCCTGGGCGTCGAGGGCGCGCTGGACGAGGGGGAGCAGGCGCTGGGCGCGCTCGCGGGGGACGCCGTGCTGGCGGCAGAGGACTTCGAGCTTGCGTTCGGGGGTCATGGGGCGCTCTTGGGCCCCGAAACCTAGCCCGGCCTCCCGCGTGCGGTCGGCTCGGGCCCCGAACTCGCCCTAGATCTGGATCTGGGGCAGAAGTTCGTTCGCGAACTCGACCACGGCGCTGACGTCGGCGGCCCGCAGGCACAGCAGCGCCCGCTCGTGGCTCCCGAACACGCCGTGGGCGGCGTCGAGGTCCCCGATGGCCACCTCGTGGGCCAGCAGGTTGCCGAGCGCCACCAGCGCCAGCGTCGGGCTGCCGTCGAGGTTCTCGCGCGGCCCGTGGTGGTAGCGCGCGGACTCCGCGACGAGCGGCGGCAGGCCCCACTCCTCGGCGATCAGGGCGCCGACCTCGCCGTGGTGGAAGCCGTAGATCTGCTCCTCGGCGAGGAAGCCCGGGGTGCCGCTCGCGCGCGCCTCGCGCACGCACTTGAGGTACTGGTCGGTGCCCGACTCGAGCAGGAGCACCTTGCCGATGTCGTGCAGCAGGCCGACGACCTGGAACTCGTCGGGAGCGAGCTCGATGCGCGCGCGGCTGCGGGTCGCGAGGGCGCCGCAGACCTTGCCGACGAGGATCGAGTGGCGCCACAGCTGCTCGAGGTTGAAGTCCTCCTGGCCGCGCAGGTGGTCGTAGCGCGCGACGACGCTCGCCTGCATCGCGATCGTGCGCAGCACGCTGACGCCGAGCACCGCGGTCGCATGTTCGGTCGAGAGCACCTTCTCGCGCAGCCCGTACTGCGCCGAGTTGGCGAGGCGCAGCACCTTGGCGGCGATGGGGGCGTCCTCGGCGACGGCGGCGCCGATCTCGCGCACGCCGACGTCCGGGTCGTCGACGAGCGCGTTGATGCGCGCGATCACCTGCGGCAGGGTCGGGAGCTGCAGGCTCCCTCGGATCAGGGTTTCAGCTTGAGACATCGTGCGAGTTCGGTCGGCAAGGGGGGCGTCGCCCCGTCGCACCCGGGGTCCCGGTGGGCGCGGCGAGGTCTCTCCCTTGTCGGCGCGCGTCGCCGTGTGGGCTTGAGCGTAGGAAACCGCTTTTTGGGGCGCGGACGCCGATTCCGGAGCGTGGCCCTGCAGGGCTTGCAGGGCGGCAACTGATCCGTTTCAGCGCTGCGTCAAGAGCGGGGCCGCCGCTGGCCGATCAGCGCCGCACGGAGCGCTCCCCACGCCCCGCATCCCCGCAGTCCCCGGAGTCCCGTCGATGCTTCGTCCCCTGATCGCCGCGTTCGGCGTCGCCGTCGCCGCGTTGTGCCTGTGTCCCGTCGGTCCCCGGGCCGTCGATGCCGGAACCGTCGTGCGCATGGACATCGAGCAGCTCGCGCGCAGCGCCGAGCTCGTGTTCGATGGCCGCGTGCTGTTCGCGCGTTCGTTCCGCGACGAGCGGGGCCTCGTGCGCACCGAGTACACCGTCAGCGTCGCGACGAGCTTCGCCGGCGGCCCGCAGGCGACGCGCACGTTCGAGCTCCCCGGCGGGCAGCTCGCCGACGGCTCCGGACTCCTGATCCCCGGCCTCCCGCGCCTCGAGGTCGGCGAGGACGCGCTGCTGTTCCTCACGCGCGAAGGCTCGAGCGGCCTGCGCCTTCCGGTCGGGCTCGCGCAGGGCAAGCTGCGCCTCGTGCGCGACGGCGCCGGGCGAGCGGGGCTGGTGCGCGAAAACGCGGACCTGACGCTCGCCGACCCGCAGACCGGTGCGCTCGCTCCCGCGCCCGTGCCGTCCGTGCTCGCCTACGAGGCCGTCGCGGAGCGCATCCGCGCGGCGCTGCGGCCTTCGACGGAGGGCCGCTGACCATGGAGGCACGCCTTCGCCTCGCGCTGGGACTCACCACCGCCGCCGCGCTCGCCACCGTCGCCGCCACGCACGTGCGGCTGCGCAACCCGTCGAACGAGGCCGAGCTCTTCTGGCCCAACCCGGGCGCGATCGGGATCGTGCTCTCGTCCGCCGGATCCGACAACCTCGCGCCGGGGGAGCACCTGCCCGCGCTGCGCCTCGCAATCGACGCCTGGAACCGCGCGAGCGGCTCGGGGCTCACGTTGGTCGAGAACACGTCGCCCAGCGCACAGTCGCGCACGGACTGGGGCAACGACAACGTGCACCTGATGCTGTTCGACGAGAGCAACACGTCGGGTTACTTCCCGCAAGGGTCGGGCACGGTCGCGATCACGCCCGTGCAGTACTTCTCCAACGGCCGCATCGCCGACGCGGACGTGCTGTTCAACGGCTCGGGCTTCAACTTCACGACCAGCGGAGCGCTGGGAGCCTTCGACGTCGGCGACGTCGCGGCGCACGAGCTCGGGCACCTGCTCGGCCTCGACCACTCCGGTGTCGCGGGGGCGACGCTCTATCCGTACGTCGATCCGACCGTGATCGAGCACAGCAGCCTCGCCGAGGATGACGAGGGCGGCGCACGCGCGATCTCCGCGACGTCGACGCCCGCGAGCCTGAGCGGCACGGTGCTGCGGCAGCTCGACAGCTCGACGGTCGAAGGTGCGCACGTGGTCGCGCGCGACGCGAACGGCCGTACGGCCGGCGCCACGCTGTCGGGTTCCGACGGCACGTTCACGATCCGCGGCCTCGCCGGCGGCACGTACACGCTCTACGCGGCGCCGCTCGACGCTCCGGTGTCCGTCGCGAATCTCGGCGGCGGCCAGACGATCCAGACCAACTTCCAGCCGATCCTCTCCGCTCCGATCGCGGTCGCCGCGGGCGCGAGCGCGAGCCTCGGCACGTTGTGGGTGGGCATCGACGCGCTCGCGTCGCTTGGCCGCAACTACGACGAATTCCCGCTGCGCGCGACGGCCGGGGCGCAGAGCGTGTTCGTGCTGCACGGTTCGGGCATGGGCAACGGCAGCACGCTGACGTCGAGCGATCCGTCGGTGAGCGTGTCGCCGCTGAGCTGGACGGGCACGACGATGGTGACGTTCACGGTGAACGTGCCGCAGAACGAGCCGCTCGGCCACGTCGACCTCGAGCTCAACAATGGCGGCCTGTCGATCCTCGCCGGTGCGATCGAGATCGCGCCGCCCGATCCGGTGGTGACGCAGGTGGCGCCCGCGCAGGGCCCGATCGACGGCGGGACGAGCGTCGTCATCCAGGGTTCGGCCTTCCGACCCGGCGCGAGCGTCGTGATCGGCGAGCAGCTCTACACCGACGGTGCTGTCGGCGGCTGCACGGTCGTCGACGCGAACACGATCACGCTCGTGACGAGCGCGATCTCGACCGCCGGAACCTACGACGTCGTCGTGATCGATCCCAGCGGCGTCGAGGGGCGCGCGCCGGCCTCGTTCGACTTCTCGTCGGCGCCGCAGATCGACATCGTGTTCCCCGCCGCGGGCGCGGACACGGGCGGCACCGCGATCTCGATCAGTGGTGAACGTTTCGTCGCGCCGATCATCGTGCGCATTGACGGCGTCGTGCAGCAGGACGTGACGCTGGTGAGCGACACGCTCCTGCAGGTCGTCACCGAACCGGGGAGTGCCGGCGCGCCCGTCACGCTCGAGGTCGAGGATGGAAACCAGGCGATCGCGAGCGCGCTGTTCCAGTACACGCTGCAGGCCGATCCGGTGCTCTCGATGGTCTCGCCGTCGGTCGGTGCGACGTCGGGCGGCACGGAGGTGACGCTGAGCGGCGCGAACTTCACGCAGAACTCGAGCGTCGTGTTCGGTGCGGACCAGGTGACGGGACTGGGCGGCACGGCGGCGGCGAGCGTGACGTGGGTCGACGCGCAGACGCTGCTCGTCATGACGCCGGCGGGTTCCGCGGGCGCGAAGTCCGTGGCGGTGCTCGATGGGACGACGTCGCAGGCGACGCTCGTCGGCGCGGGTTTCACGTACCAGAGCCAAGGTGGCGGCGGTGGCGGAGGTGGATGCGGGAGCATCGCCGGAGCGCCGCCGATGGACGCCGCGGCGCGCTGGGGCGCGGCCGGATGGATTCCGGTGCTCGCGCTGTTGCTCGCGCTTTCGCAGCTCCGCCGGCGGCAGGCGAGCCTGTCGTTCGTGCGCGTCGCGCGCCGTTGATGCACGTTTGGCGCGCGCAATCTAAGCTCGTCGCCTCGTGAGCCAGCCCGAACCGCGCCGTCGACCGACAACGCTCGTCCTCGCGGCGCTGGCGTTGCTCGTGCTCGTCGGCTTCGTGCTGCGCTGGCGCGGCGTTGGCTGGGGCCTGCCGCACCAGACCTACCGCGACGGCATGGTGATCTCGACGCAGGTCGACTACCTGCAGCACCCCGAGAAGGATCCGGGGCGCGACGAGTTCTGGGGGTACTACCCGCACCTGATGTCGCGGCTGATCCTGCTCGCGCCCGACGACTGGGTGGGGGAGCCGAAGGAGCCGCTGGAGCTCGAGGGGCACCTCGCGCGCGCGTCGGAGCCGTGGCTGATGGCGCGCAAGATCTCGGTGCTGCTGAGCCTGCTCGCGATCCCGGGCGCGTTTTTCGTCGCGCGCCGGTTCGTCGGCGATGGCTGGGCGCTGTTCGCGGCGGCGCTCGTGACCTTCAGCATGTTCCACCTGTCGTTCGCGCAGCAGGAGAAGCCGCACGGGCCGGTGAGCGGGACGCCGGTGCTCGCGGTGCTGGCGGCGATGGCGCTGGCGAGAAGGCCGAGCGTCGGAACGTGGACGGTGGCGACGCTCGCGGCGGCGTTCTCGGTGGCGACGGCGATCAACGGTGCGTTCGCGCTGCTGTCGGCGGCCGCGGCGGTCGTGATCGTGCTCGTCGAGCGACGCGGGCAGGTGGCGAAGCTCGTGGCGGGCGGGCTACTCGCGACGGCGGTCGTGCTCTACGGCACCGTGCGGTACTTCTACCCGTTCCTGTTCTTTCAGGGCGAGGCGGAGAAGCTCGGCGACAACGCCGTGAACGTCGGCAACCATCCGCTCGACCTCGACAAGCTCACCTTCGCGGGCGCGAAGAACATGTTCCTCACGCTGTACCTGTACGAGCCGATGCTGCTCGTGCTGATGATCGTCGGCGTCGTCGTGTTCGTCGTGCGGCGCCGTCGGCGGGAACAGGTCGAACCCGAGCGCCGGCGCGACTTCCTCGTGATCCTGCCGTTCCTCGCGGTGTACGGCTCGTTCCTGCTCGTGTACGAGGACGCGTTCGACCGTTTCCTGATGCCGATTGTGCCGTTCCTCGCGGCGCTCGCGGCCTACGGCGCGAGTGCGTTGACGGCGCGGATCCGCTCGCAGGGAGCCGTGGTCGCGCTCGCGACGCTGCTGCTGGTGGAGCCCGCGGCGGCGACCACGAGGCTGATGCTCGTGCGCGCGACGCCGGACACGCCGACGCAGATCGCGCACTGGATCGAGACGCACGTCGAGCCCGGCCAGCGCGTGCTCGTGCTGCCGTACGTCGACCTGCCGTTGTTCTATTCCGATGCGGCGGTCGCGGAGAGCCCGGACGCGAGCTCGGTACTGACGTGGATGTCGTACCAGGCCAAGCTCGACACGAAGTGGAAGCTCGGGCCGCGGTACACGGTGCTGCCGCCGCGCGCGGTGAAGCGCGAGCTGAAGGAACTCGGCGAGGATCCGCTCGGTGCCGTGCGCGCGCGCGGCGCCGATTACGTCGTGATCCAGTCCTTCGGCGAGCGCTACCGCTACAAGGAGCTGCTGCGCCTGCGCGACGAGCTGCGAACGAAGGGCGAGCGCGTGTTCGTCGCGAGTCCGCGCGAAGGTGACGAAGAATCGGGCCGCGTGTGGATCCGCGAGAAGATGACGCTCAATCAGGTGCCGACGTGGATCCGGGTCTTCACCGACCACTCGACGGGCACGGTGCTCGAGATCTACCGCGTTCCGAAGGAAGAAGCGCGATGAACGGCACGGGTTCGGGATGGCGTGGGCCGCTTGCGCTGCTCGCGATCGTGCTCGCGGCGCTCGCGCTGCGCCTGCACGGCGTCGGCTTCGGCCTGCCGCACATGACCTATCGCGACGGGATGGTGCTCTTCACGCAGGTGAAGGAGATCGTCACGGAGGATCGCGAGCTGCGGAAGGACGAGTTCTGGGGTTACTACCCGCAGGTGACGGCGCGCGTCGCGTCGTTGCTGCCTGACACGCAGCTCGCGCCGCTCGAACAACCGCTCGATCTCGACGGGCACATCGCGCGCGCGTCGTTGCCGTGGATCGTGCTGCGGCGCGCCTCGATCCTGATCTCGCTGCTCACCGTCGTCGGCGCGTACCTGATCGGCCGCAGGTTCATGGGCGTGGGTGGCTCGTTGCTCGCGGCAGGTTTTGCGGCGACGAGCCTGCTGCATTTGTCGTTTTCCCAGCAGGAAAAGCCACACGGGCCGGTGAGCGGAACCGTCGCGCTCGCGCTCGCCGCGACCTTGATGCTCGCCGAGCGCGCGACGTGGCCGCGCATGCTCTTCGCCGTCGCGACGGCGTTGATCGCCGCCTGCACGCTGCAAAGCGGCGCGATCGTGTTCGGGGCACTGGGCGTGCTGTGGCTGCTGTGGTGGAGCGAACGACCGATCCCGCGCGCGCGCCTCGCCGCGAGCCCGATCCTGGTCGCCGCACTCGGCGCGCTCGCGCTCCGCTTCTTCTATCCGTTCCACTTCGTCGACACCGGTGCGGTGCACGAGCACGAGCTGCAGAAGCGCGAGAGCGTGATCAACCTCGCCGGGCACCCACTGTTCGCCGAGGGCTTCGACTTCACCGGCTGGAAAGTCGTGCTGTCGACGCTGATCAACTACGACCCGAGCCTGCTGCTGTTCGGGCTGGTCGCGCTCGGTTTCTTCTTCGCCGACCGCGTGCGGCATGTCGCTGCCGATCCGGCGCGCCGCCGCTCGCTCGCCGTGCTGCTCGGCTTCATGGTCCCGTTCCTGCTCGTGCTGTGCGCCTACAGCGAGAAGGTGACGTTCGAGCGTTTCCTCATGCCCGCGATCGCTCCGCTGTGCGTGCTCGCGGCCTACGGGGCCTGCCGCATCGGGGCCGCATTGCCCAGCGCGTTGCGGAGCGCGCCCGGGCTCGCGCTGCTCGGCCTGCTCGCGGTCGCACCGGCGACGGCGGCCGCGATCCAGCTCTCGCGCGTGCGCGCCGCTCCCGACACGTGGACGCAGGTCGCGACGTGGATCCGCGCCAACGTCGATCCCGCCGACAGCCTCTACACGATGCCGTACATCGACCTGCCGCTCTTCAAGGACGTGGCGTCGCTGCGCGAGTCGGGGCGCGACGAGGAGATCAACTACTGGGCGCACTACGCGCGCGAGATCCCGCCGGAGATGCGCCAGGGCGCCGAGTACCACCTCGTGATTCCCAAGGCGCCGAAGAAGGCGGCGGAGGAGCTGCGCGACGATCCGCTCGCGTACCTGCGGCGCGAAGGCGCGAAGTACGTCGTCGTGCAGGCCGCCGCGGAGGATTCGCGCAACGAGATCCTCGCGCACGTGCGCAAGCAGCTCTCCGAGTCGGAGGAGCTCGTCTTCCGCACGTCGCCGATCGGCGATCCGGCGAAGGACCGCGGCCAGTTCGCGCTGCGTTACTCGCAGGCGCTCGGCATCAAGCCGCTCGCGCTGCGCGTCTTCGAGGCCACGGCCTACGGCAACACGATCGAGGTCTACCGGCTCCGCCCGCAGTAGCCGCATTTCGCTACGCTGGTGCGCATGGCGACGATCGTCTTCGACATCGAGGTGGCCGGCCTCCCGTGGGAAGAGGTCGACGAGATCACGCGCGGTTATCTGCTCTCGCGCGCGAAGACGCCCGAGGAGCGCGATGCGGTGCCGGAGCGCACGGCGCTGCTGCCGGGGCTCGGCAAGGTGATCGCGATCGGCATGTGGCTCGTCGGCAAGGACACCAAGGGTGCCGAGCACGACCGCGGGCTGTTGTTGCTCGAAGGCGAGAGCACGCCAGAGCACCCGTGGGAGAAAGTGGCGGGCTCGAAGATCTTCCGCGGCGACGAGCGCGAGCTGATCGCGCGCTTCTGGGAGATCGTCGGCGCGGCGGGACGCGAGCGGCCACTGCTCGTCACGTTCAACGGCCGCGGGTACGACGGTCCCGTGCTCATGATCCGCTCGGCGCAGCTCGGCCTGCGGCCGTCGCGCCAGCTCGTCGGCTACCGCTACGACCTCTCGGACCACTGCGACCTGTCGGAGGTGTTCAACTTCCACGGCTCGACGCGCGAGAACTTCAAGCTCGACTACTGGTGCCGGCGCTTCGACGTCGAGAGCCCCAAGGGCGGGCTCGACGGCAGCCAGGTCGGCCGCGCCTACCGCGACGGGCGCATCGAGGACATCGGCGAGTACTGCCTGCGCGACGTGCGCGCGACCGCGGCGCTGTACCGCAAGCTCGAATCGACGCTGATTCCGCTCTTCAAGGGCGGGCGCGGCTGAGCCTCGACCCGGACGCGCTGCGCCGGGACTGACACGAGGGGAGCACGGACCGTACGCTGCGCGGCTCGATGCGTTCCGATCCGTTTCGTCTGGGCCTGTTCATCGCCGCGGCGTTCAGCGTGCTCGGGCTGTACCTGCCGTTCTGGCCCGCGTGGCTGGAAGAGCGCGGGCTCGACGACGCGCAGATCGGTTCGCTCGCGCTCGCCTGGGCCGTGACCCGCGGCCTCGCGTCGCCGCTGTGGGCGCACTTCGTCGACCGCAGCGGGCACCGCCGGCGCTGGCTGATCGGCATCGCGTTCGCGTCGACGCTCGCGTTCCTGCCGTTCGGACTCGTGCCGCAGCAAGCGGGCGAGCTGTTCCCGTTGTTGCTCGCGCTCACCATCCTGTTCGCGGGCGTGCACGCGGCGCTGCTGCCGCTGGGCGAGAACCTGTTGCTCCTGCAGGCGCGCGAGCGCGGCCTCGATTACGGGCGCATGCGTCTGTGGGGCTCGGTTTCGTTCGTCGTCGCGAGCACCGTCGGCGGCCGCCTGATCGCCGATGGTCACGAGTCGCGCACTTGGATCCTGCTGCTCGGCCTGCTCGCGCTTGGCGCCCTCGCCGCGCCCGCGTTGCCACCCGATCCCGTGCGCGAGCGTGGCCCGCGACCGAGCATGCCCGTCGCGAGCGTGCTCGCCGACCGGCGCGTGCTCGCCGTGCTCGTCGGCGGTGGCATCGTGCAGGCTTCGCACGCGGTGTACTACGTCTTCTCGACGCTGCACTGGACCGCCGCGGGCCATTCCACCGACGAGATCGGCCTGCTGTGGTCCGAAGGTGTCGTCGCCGAAGCGCTGCTCTTCGCCGCCGCGAGGCCGCTCGTCGCACGTTTCGGCCCGCGCGGCCTGCTCGGCCTCGCGCTCGTCGGCTGCACGCTGCGCTGGTCCGCGCTCGCGCTCTCGACCGACCTCGGCGTGCTGTTCGGCGTGCAGTGGCTGCACGCGCTCACGTTTTCTGCCGCGCATCTCGCGGTGATGACGCAGCTCTCGCGCGCCGTCCCGGCGAGCCACTCGGCGACGGCGCAGTCGTTGTACGGGACGATGAACATCGCCGCGCATGCGCTCACGCTGCTCGTCGCGACGCCGATCTTCCATCGCGCGGGCGCGGTGGCCTATTGGCCGATGATCGGTGTCGCGTTGATCGGGTGTTGTGTCGGCTGGTGGGGAATGGGGGCAGCAGACACGGAGAGCGGAGCGAGCGGAGGGAAACCAGAGGCGTGAACGAGCTCAGCTGAGAGGGTCAGAGGCTCCGTCCGCCCATGGTGTTCGTCGAACGCGCTGGCGCGCGGAACTACACGCCCGCTTCGACGCGCGTCATCAACGCCGGCAGCCTGAGCGGATCCACCGTCTCGGCGAAGCTCTCGCGCTCGCGGCTCACATAAGCGTGCGCCACGCCGCCTTCCCAAGGAAGCTCGAGCCGTTCGAGCAGGTCACGATCCGCCTGCGGTGCGACCACCTGCACGACGCGACTGGCGACATAGGGTGCGAGCGCGGCCCGCTGCAGCGCGCGCGTGTCGTCCGCGTCGGGCAGTCCGACGATCACGACGTGCACGGGCGGATTGAGGTAGAGGTCGACGGCGCGCCCGTAGGCGGCGATCGCGGGGCCGTGGCGGCGGTAGTCGCCGGCGAAGGACGCGAGCGTCTCGCGCGCGAGGTCCCGCCAGCGCGGATTGCGCGTGAGCACGGACAGCGCGAGCAGGGCCTCGGCGAGGCGCGAGTTGTCGGCGAGCGAGCGCTCGCGGCGGCGCAGCGGGCCGCGCAGCGACGGGTCGTGGCGCGTGTCCCAGAAGCCGCCGCGTTCGGCGGCGAGCGTCGTGACGGTGGAGCTCGCCACGCTCTCGGCGACACGCAGGTAGCGCGAGCGGCCGGAGTACTGCGCCGCGTCGACCAGCGCGCCGAGCACGTGCGCCGGGTCGGTGAGCAGGCCGGGAAGGTGGAACGTGCCGTCCCAGAAGTGGTGGATGCCCTCGGAGCCGTCGACCAGCTCCTCGACGACGAAGTCGAGCGCCCGCAGCGCGAGCTCGGTGCAGTCGGGGCGCTCGAGCACGACACCGGCGCGCAGCAACGCCGAGACCGCGAGCGCGTTCCAGTTGGCGAAGATCGTCGGGTCGCAGGCCGGCGTGCCGTGGGCGGCGCGCGCCTCGCGCGTGCGCAGGTGCGCGTAGACCGGATCCGCGTCCTGGCTGCCGCGGAAAGCCCCGAGCGCCGGATCGAACAGCGTGCCGGCGAGGAACCGCACGCAGCCTTCGGCGGTGTCGCGGAAGCTCGCCTCGCCGAGGGCCTGGCTCGCTTCGACATATGCGCGCAGGCGCTGCGCGTTGCTGTCGAGCACCTTCTCGTGGTGCGGGCCGCTCCAGTCGGGCGCGGTCGCGAAGCGGTAGAAGCCGCCGTCGACGCGGTCGTGGATCTCGCCCACCTGCATGTTGCGCAGCGTGCGCAGCACGAGCTTGCGCAGCGCCTCGTCACCCGTGCGCGACCAGCGCTGCAGCGCGAACTCGAGCGCATCGGGGTGGGGGAACTTGTGGCGCGTGCCCCAGCCGCCGTGCACCGGGTCGGCGCTCTCCAGCAGCGCGGCCGCGATCGTCTCCGGGAGGTCGTGGGCGAGCTCCGCGCGCGCGTGTGGCTCCTCGGCGACTCGATCCGCCGCTTCCGCGAGCCGACGCCGCACCGCATCGTGCTGGTCGGACCAGTAGGCGCTGACGAGCTCGAGCCGCACGAGCAAGGCCTCGGGCTCGAGGAACCCATCGGACGCGATCGCCTCGCCCTGGTCGTCGAGGTACGCGAGCGTCGGCCAACCGCCGCGCGAGTAGCGCGCCGCGAGATCCGGCCGGCGGTCCTTGTCGACGTGGATCGCGACGAAACGCGACGTCAGCAGCGCATCGACGATCGGCGTCGCCAGCACGCGCGACTCCAGCTCGCGACAGAACCTGCACCACGAGGCGCCCACGAACAGGAACACCGGCACTCCGCGTTCCCGCGCGAGTTCAAACGTCTCCGGCTTCCAGTCGTGCCACTCCATGCGGGTCTCGCCGAACTGCTCGTCCGACGGCCCGCCATTGCACGGTTTCCGCCTGCCCTGCGCCAGCTACCCCTCGGAAACGCCGCTCGCTCTCCCCCGGCCCTGTCCCGCTCCTGCGCTAGCTCGCTCCGCCCGCCCTGCGCGCCCTCCGAGTCTTCGCGGCCGGGAGCTCAACCTGGGCGAGCTTCTTCCAATCGACTTCCTTCGCCTCGCGGAACAGGCCGTCGAGGTCGTAGTACTGGCGCGCTTCGGGCTGCAGGAGGTGCACGACGACATCGCCGAAGTCGAGCAGGATCCACCAGCCCAGATCGAGACCCTCGGCGCGCGCATGGCGCACCCCGGCGGCCTTGAGGCGCGAGTGGATCTCCTCGTACATCGCGCGCACCTGCGGGCGCGACTGGCCCGAGGCGAGGACCACGAAGTCCGTCACGCGGTTGGATTCCGTGAGTTCGAGCACGCGCACTTGCGTGCCCTTCTTCTGGTCGGCGAGGTGGGCCGCGGTGGCGGCGAGCGCTAGGGATTCGATGGCACTAGGTCCTGAGAAAAGGCGGAGGAACAGGGACGACTATAGCCCACGGGTCGGGGGAACCCGCAATGGGCCACAAGACAGCGCGCCCCGCCTCAGCCGGCTGGCCGGGGCGGGGCGCGCGAGCGAATCCCGGTGGTTCGTGGCTAGACGAACCAGGGCAGGAAGATCACGCCGACGACGGTCATCAGCTTGATCAGGATGTTGAGGCTCGGGCCGGAGGTGTCCTTGAAGGGGTCACCGACCGTGTCGCCGACGACCGCCGCCTTGTGGACCGGGCCGCCCTTGCCGCCGAAGGCGCCGGCTTCGATGTACTTCTTGGCGTTGTCCCAGGCGCCACCGGCGTTGGACATGAAGATCGCGAGCATGACCGAGCTGACCAGCGAGCCGGCGAGCATGCCGCCGAGCGCTTCGATGCCCATGAACTTGCCGACGATCAGCGGGACGGTCACGGCCATGACGCCGGGGACGATCATCTGCTTGATGGCGCCGTCGGTCGCGATCGCCACGCAGCGCTGCGTGTCGGGCTCGGCCTTGCCTTCCATCAGGCCCTTGATCTCGCGGAACTGGCGGCGCACTTCCTCGACCATCTTGTTGGCCGCGTTGCCGACCGCACGCATGGTCATGGCGCTGAAGAGGAACGGCAGGAAGCCGCCGATCAGCAGGCCGATCGTCACCGTCGGGGTGTTGATGTTCAGGACCATCGAGCCGTCGACGACCAGCTTCTTGAGCGCCTCGGAGGCCTCGGGGCGCAGCGAGAGCTCGCCGGCCTTCGTGCAGAACGCGCTGAACAGCGCGAGCGCGGTGAGCGCCGCCGAGCCGATCGCGAAGCCCTTGCCGATCGCGGCCGTCGTGTTGCCGCAGGAGTCGAGCGCGTCGGTGCGCTCGCGCACTTCCTTCGGCAGGTGCGCCATCTCGGCGAGGCCGCCGGCGTTGTCGGCGACCGGGCCGTAAGCGTCGACCGCGAGGGTGATGCCGAGCGTCGAGAGCATGCCGACCGCCGACATGGCCACGCCGTAGATGCCGCCGAACTCGTAGGCGGCCCAGATCGCGGCGCAGATGAACACCACCGGCAGCGCGACCGACTCCATGCCCGTCGCCAGGCCGTGGATGATGTTCGTCGCCGGACCGGTCTGCGACTGGAAGGCGATGTTCTTGACCGGCTTGAAGCTCGACGACGTGTAGTAGTCGGTCAGCTTGCCGATGATCACGCCCGCGACGAGGCCCGAGGTGATCGCGATGAACAGGTGCGTGCCGTTGACGCCGGCCGGGAGCGGCAGCGCGCCGTTGCACAGCCACCAGGTCGCGGCGGCGGCGACGATCGAGGCCACCACCATGCCGCGGAACAGCGCGCTCTGGAGCTGGCTCTCGTTCTTCGCACCGACGAAGAACGAGCCGATGATCGAGGCCAGGATGCCGAGGGCCGAGACGGCGAGCGGCATCACCACCATCGAGGTCATGTGCTCCTGACCGTGGTAGGCGAAGAAGCCCAGGGTCATCGCCGCGACGATCGAGCCCGCGTAGGACTCGAACAGGTCGGCGCCCATGCCCGCGACGTCGCCGACGTTGTCGCCGACGTTGTCCGCGATCACGGCCGGGTTGCGCGGGTCGTCCTCGGGGATGCCGGCCTCGATCTTGCCGACGAGGTCACCGCCGACGTCCGCGGCCTTGGTGTAGATGCCGCCGCCGACGCGCGCGAAGAGCGCGATCGAGCTGGCGCCGAAGCTGAAGCCGAGCACGCTGTTGAGCGACTTCTCGGTGATGTTGGTCAGGTTGTCGGTGTAGAGGTACGTGAAGACGACCAGGCCGAGCAGCGACAGGCCCACGACGGTCATGCCCATGACCGAACCCGAGCCGAAGGCCACCTTGAGCGCGTCGCCGAGGCTCGTGCGCGCCGCCTGCGTCGTGCGCACCGCGGCGCGCGTCGACGTGAACATGCCGAAGTACCCGGCGAGGGCCGAGGCGCTCGCGCCCGCGATGAAGGCGATCGCCGCCTGGGGCCCGAGGTCCGCGGCTTCTCCGGCGAACGCGATCGTCGCGGCGACGATGACCACGAACACCGCGAGCCACTTGTACTCGGCCGCGAGGAACGCGTTGGCGCCGATCTGGACCTGCCGCGAGATGGCCTGCATCTTCGCGTCACCGGGATCCTTCTTCATGATCTGGGTGAACATGAAGAAGGCGAAGCCGAGCGCGAGCAGCGCACAGCCGCCGGACACATAGAGGAACTGAAGGTTGTCCATGCCTGGGGATCTCGGGGGCTAGGGAGAGGGAGCGCCGGGGAGCTGCGAGAGGCTCCGGCGCTGGATCGTCGGGGACGGTTTCGTCGGGAGGATTCGAGGGCGGGCCCAGGGTAGGTTCCGGCCGCGAGCCGGGGGTCCGCCGATGGATGAGGGCGAAGAGTCTACGGTCGGCCCCCACAGGGTCAATCGCCCCTCGACCTGGCCGCCCGGATCCAGCCCGCGGAGCCCGCTCCGGGCGGGTTTTCGGCGGAAGAACGTGCCGGATCGGGCCCGTCCGGGCAGGCCCGGGCCGCCGGGGCGTCGGAGCTAACTCCGCGGCGGGCCGTCGGAGTCCGGACGGGGCTCCTGAGCCGGGTCCGGCGGGGGCGGCGGGCGCTCCCGCTTGCGCAGGAACCTGCCGGCCAGAGCGAGCGCGAGCACCACCCCGATCAGGATCGCGAGCTTCACGAGCCCGCCATGGCCGCCCTCGGCGAGCTTCCCGGCCGCATACCGCGCCGCCCAGATCGAGGCCGGCACGCTGACCGCGACACCGAGCGCGTCGATCAGCAGGAAGCGGCCGAAGCTCATCTTCATCGACCCGACGAGGAAGTAGCCCGCGATGCGCGCCCCCGGCATGAAGCGCAGCAGGAACGTCGCCCACAGGCCGTGGGTCTTGAACTTCTCCTCGAGGCGCGCGAAGCGCTCGGGGTGCAGCACGCGGCGGATCCAGCGGCCCTGCAGCGCGCGCATGCCGTAGATGCGCCCGAACCAGTAGGGGATCGAATCGCCGAGCAGGATCGCCGAGCTGCACACCAGCGTCACCGGGAGGAATTCGACCCGGCCCTCGTGCAGGAGGTAGCCGCAGGCGACCAGCGTGATTTCTTCGGGCAGCGGCAGGCCGATGCCGCACAGGAGCAGCACCACGAACGCTCCGAGGTAGTGGAAGCGCTCGATGTAGCCTTGGACGAGCTCGCCCAGGCCTTCGAGGAGGGCCAACGGGATCACAGGGGCGAAATCCTAGCCCGCGCGGCTGGCGTGCGAGGTTGCAGAAATGTCGGAGTCAGCGGGCGGAGTCGGCGGCGAGCTCGCGCGCAGACGTGGCGGCGACGGCGGCGTCGGGGTGGCCGAGCTGGGCCGCGCGCTCGAAATGGCCGGCCGCACGCTCCCAGAGCGCTGCCGCCCCGCCCCAGCGCGCGAGTTCCGGCTCGATTTCCGCGGTGTGAGCGAGCAGCAGGCCCTGCCAGAAGGCGAGCTCCGCCGGATCGGAGGCCTGCGCTTCGCCGCGCGCGGCGAGCGCGAGCGCCGCTTCGACCCAGCGCTGGCGCACGGCGGCATCCGGCTCGCGATCCGGCGACGCCAGATCGAACGCGAGGTGCCGCGACAGGAAGAACCAGCCCGAGGTCGAGGTCGGTGCGAGCTCGAAGGCCGTCTCGGCGCGGGCGAGCGCGAGGTCCGTGCGGCCGGCGCGGATCGCCAGGTCGACGCGCACCCACTGCGCGGCGGCGACGGGCCCGGCGAGCGGACCGAGCAGGCGCATCGTCAGCGAGGAACGCCCGGTCCGCGGCCGCGCGGCCGGAACCCAGAACGTCGCGAGCGCGAGGAGCGCGACCACGATCCACAGGACCCTTCGCGTGCGCGGCTTCATGCTCCGCGACCTCCGCGCCGGATTCCTGCGGCGAACAGCGCGCCGGCGAGCGCGAGCTGCGCCACCGCGACGCCGAGCGCCACGAGCGAAGGCTCCGCCGGCACGTAGCCCTTTCCCGCGAGCGCGAGCGCGTCGAACAACTGGCCCCACGGAGACCACGTGCTCGCGAACTCGTCGCCAGCGAGCCACGGGCCCAGCGCGAGCGCGCCTGCGAGCGACGCTGCGTACCCCGCGGCCATCCAAGTCGCGAGCGCGAACGCGAGCGCGAGCAAGCTCCACAACGCGAGCCCCGCGTGCAGCGCGAGCACGACCGAAGCGAGCCGCGGAGTGGCCGCGGGCACGAAACGCTGCACGTTTCCGCCGACGAGCAGGAGCAGCGCGTCGCCTTCGACACGCTCGAGCTCGAGCGAAAGCTCGCCGTCGCCCTCCGGCGCCGAAACCTCGATCGAACCGGAGCGATTGAAGAGCGCGCGAGCGCTCTGCAGCTTCGATTCGCGGCGCGCGCGCAACTCGACCGTCGCGTTGGTGCCGACCGGCACGAACACGAGCTCGACCCGCAACGTCTCGCCGTGGCCCGCGCTCGCGCTCCAGCGGACGGGCGCGCGTCCGTCGAGAACCGCGGACTGCGGCGCAGGTTCGACTCCGCGGAGCGCGAGCCGCGCGGGCTCGTTCGTGGCCGAGAACTCCGCCGAACTTGCGGCGAGAGCGAGCGTCACCAGCGTCGCCACCGCGAGGCCGAGAACGCTCGAGCGGAACCAGGCGGCGGGGGAGTGCGGAGACGCGGCGACGAAGTTGCGCTCGCGCGTGTTGAGGCGCGCCCCGTGCGCGGCCGCGCGCGCGACGAGCAACGGAACGGCGCACACGAGCACCAGATTCCACAGGCCTTCGCGGGCGAGCGCCGGCGGCGTCGAACGTTCCGTCGCGGCCGCGGCGAAGGCGAGCAGCGCGATCAGGGCCAGCGTCGCGGGGCTCGCCACGCGCCGGAACGCGAACAGCGCGGCGCGGGCGTTCACGGCGTTTCGCCCGGTGTTTTTCCGGTTGCGGCGCGGCGGTAGAGCTCGACCAGCACGGCCTGCGACGGCTGCACGGCGACGACGCGGCCACCCCGTTGCTCGGCGACGCGCCGCAGTTCCGCGAGCCCGTTCGCATCGAGGCCCTCCACCGCGAGCTCGAGCCGCGCGGACGCCCCCAGCGTGCGCACGAGCTCCTCCGACGAGCCGCTCGCGACGATGCGCCCTTCGACGAGCACGACGATGCGATCGCAGCGCTGGTGCAGCTCGCCCAGCAAGTGCGAGGACACGACCAGCGTCGCTCCGCGCGCGCGCACCTCATCGAGCAGGCCGTCGATCGCCGCGTAACCGGGCGCGTCGAGTCCGGCCGTCGGCTCGTCGAGCAGCACGAGCTCGGGCTGGTGCAAGAGGCTCGCAGCGATGCCGAAACGCCGCAGCATTCCGCGCGAATAGGCCCCGAGCTTCGTTCGCGCGGACTCCGCCAGTCCGACTCGCACGAGCAGCTCGTTCGCGCGGCGCTCGAGCTCCGCACCGCCGAGGCCGTGCAGCGAACCGAGCAACGCGAGCACGTCGCGTGCAGCGAGGTCGGACGGGAACGGCGAGTCCTCCGGGCAGAAGCCGGTCGCGCGACGGGCGGCCTGCGAGTCGGGCGCGTGTCCGAAGACGCGGATCGAGCCCTGCTCGACCTCGTCGACTCCCGCGAGCAGCCGCAGCAGCGTGCTCTTGCCCGAACCGTTGGGGCCGACGAGCCCGATGAACTCGCCGCGTCCGATCTCGAGCTCGAGGCCGTGCAGGACCTCGCGCGGGCGCCCAAGGAAACCCGTCGAATAGTTGCGGCGCAGCCCGCGGACTTCGACGGCGAGCGGGCGGGGCGTGGGAACGGCCATGCACGGGCCAGTCTGTCGCCCGACGCGGAGCTTGGGAAGCACTCGGGGTCCGTGCCGAGCGCGGAGCGTGGCGCTATCCTCTGCCGCCGTGGGCCCGTTCCTCGGTTTCGGACGCAAGCGTGCACGACCGGTGCCGCTCGTGCTCTACACACGCGCCGGCTGCGGCCTGTGCGAGGAACTCAAGCGCGAGCTGGCCCACGCGCGCGTCGAGCGCGAGTGGGAACTCACCGAGGTCGACATCGCGGCGGATCCGGCGCTCGAGGAGCGCTGGGGACGCTCGATCCCGGTGCTCGAGATCGGCGGCAAGCTGGCCTTCAAGGGGCGCATGAGCGCCGCGGAATTCCAGCGCAAGTTCGAGCGTCTCGCGGCCGAATGGCTGCGGGCGCAGGAGGCACAGGGCTAGTGGCGCAACTCTTCGTGCTCTCGGGGCCCGACGTCGGCAAGCACTTCACGCTGCACGAGGGCGACGTGCTCGGGCGCGCGCCGGAGTGCTCGATCCAGCTCCGCCACGCCTCGATCTCGCGTCGGCACGCGCATCTCGAACGCGAGGGCGAGCGCTGGTTCGTCGTCGACGAAGGCTCGCGCAACGGCGTCGTGCACGAGTCGTCGCGCGTGACGCGGCTCGAGCTGGTCGACCAGCGCGAGTTCCAGCTGGGCGAGCTGCTGCTGCGCTTCCGCGCCGACGAGACCGACGTGGCCCTCGCTCCGCCGCCGGCCGCGCGCGCCACGCCGCCGCCCGCGAAGCCGCGGTTCGACGTCGACGAGATCGAGCTCGAGGGCGAGGACGAGCTGCCGCGCGCGAGCGCTCCGACGCAGTTCAGCGCTCCGCCTCCGCCGCGTGCGGCTCCGACTCCGTCCTTCGCGCCCGCCGGAGCCGAGCCGCGCATCGAGCGCCGTTCGCCTCCGCCGCCTCCGCCCTCGACCGCGCCGCGACCCGCAGCGATCGACACCGGCTTCGGCCCGGCCCCGAGCGGCGCGGGAGCGAGCATCTCGCGCAACAAGGATCGCGCCGGCGAGCGCATCCTGCAGTTCAACAAGGTCGAGGCGAAGTCGGGCCTGGGCAACGCGGAGCTCTCGCAGCTCTCGACGCCGGTCAAGCTCACGATCGCCGTCTTCGCCCTCGCCGTGCTCGGCGGCCTCGCGTGGCTCGCGTTCTCGGGTACGTCGTGGCTCAAGTCGAAGGCGAGCGCCGGCTCGAGCGAAGTCGAAGCACCGCTCGACGAAGCGGCGGAATCGCCGGACGCCGAATCGCGCTAGCGGGTCGAGAAATACCGAGCCAGAGCAATTTTTCCTGCAAACTG
>JAPLOE010000131.1 GCA_026692705.1 Planctomycetota bacterium | reverse complement strand
CCAGCACGGTCGGATCGAGCTCGAAGCTCACCGCATCCAGTCGCGCGTCGGTCCCATCGAGCGCCGCGAGCGCGCAGGCGAGGTTGAGCCCGAGCCCGGTGCCGATGTCGAGCAGGCGCACGCGCTCGCGGGCCGCTGCGAGCTCGCGGAGCCGGCACGGGCCGACATAACGCTCGCGAGCCTGGCTCCAGGCTCCGGAAAGCGAGTGGCAGGCCTCGCCGTGACCGGCATGCACCAGCGTCCACGAGCCGTCGTCGGTGCGGAACGGCCTCCACATGCGCGCTACGATGCCAAACGCGTGGACGAGCACAAGCTGGCGCCCGAGGAGCGAGCGAAGCTCTCGCTGTACCGCGACCAGCTCGTCGCGGCGAGTTACGACCAGCGCTGGCGCGGCGGGCGCGGCCGCGCGCGCGACCAGCGCAAGCAGCGTGCGATCGCGACGGCGCTCGCGCTGCTCGGGCCCGCGAAGACGATCCTCGACGTGCCCTGCGGCACGGGGCGATTCACGGGATTTCTGACGGCGGCGGGACTCGAGTACACGGGCGGAGACGCGTCGCTCGCGATGCTCACGCAGGCCAAGACCAAGCACGAAACGGCGCGTTTTGCGGTCGTCGACCTCGCGCGGCTCCCCTATCCGGAGCGTTCGTTCGATGTCGCGCTGTGCATTCGCCTGATGCACCTCGTGCGCGATCGCGAGCTGCGTGCGAGCTTCCTGCGCGAGCTCGCGCGTGTCGCGAGAGTCGGGGTCATCGTCGATTTCCGGCAGGACAAGGCGCTGCGCGTGTGGCTGGGGCGTGCGCGAGCGAAGCTCGGGTTGCGAGCGAAACCGCCGGGCGCGCTGGCGCTCGAGAAGATCCATCAGGAGCTCGCGGACGTGGCGAAGCCGCGCCGCTGAAGAGTACGGACCCAGAGCAGTTGTTTTCTGCAAACAAAAACCGGCGTCGTCGGCAGGGCCGACGACGCCGGTTGTTGTTTGCAGAAAAAACTGCTCAGGCTCCTAGCTCTTCGCGTCCTTGAGGAGGTTGAGGTCGGTGAGGCGCTTTTCCATCATCTCGCCCAGGCGCGAGGGGCTGGGACTGCAGAGGACGCCGGCGCGTTCGAGCGCGGCGTACTTTTCCTTCGCGGTGCCCTTGCCGCCGGAGATGATCGCACCGGCGTGGCCCATGCGACGGCCCGGAGGCGCGGTGGCGCCCGCGATGAAGCCGACGACGGGCTTCTTCACGTTCTTCTGGATGAACTCGGCCGCCTGCTCCTCGGCGTTGCCGCCGATCTCGCCGATCATGATGATCCCGAGCGTCTCGGGGTCGTTGTTGAAGAGCGTGAGCGCGTCGACGAAGTTCGTGCCGTGGACCGGGTCACCGCCGATGCCGATGCAGGTCGACTGGCCGATGTTGCGGCTGGTGAGCTGCCACACCGCCTCGTAGGTCAGGGTGCCCGAGCGCGAGACGACGCCGATGCGGCCCTTCTTGTGGATGTAGCCCGGCATGATGCCGATCTTGCACTCGCCCGGAGTGATGATGCCCGGGCAGTTGGGGCCGATCAGGCGCGACTTCGACTTGCGCACCACTTCCATGGCCTTGACCATGTCGAGCACCGGGATGCCCTCGGTGATGCACACGATCGTCTCGATGCCCGCGTCGCAGGCTTCCACGATCGAGGCCTCGGCGAACGGCGGCGGCACGTAGATCATCGTGGCGTTGGCGCCGGTCGCGTCGACGGCCTGCTTGACCGTGTCGAAGACCGGGCGCTCGAGGTGCTTGGTGCCACCCTTCTTCGGGGTGACGCCGCCGACCAGGTTGGTGCCGTAGGCGATGGCCTGTTCGGAGTGGAAGGTGCCGTGCTTGCCCGTGAAGCCTTGGCAGATCAGGCGGGTGTTCTTGCCGACGAGAACGCTCATGGTGGTTCCTTCCGCTCTACTTCTTGGCCTTGGCGATGGAAGCGACAGCCTTCTGGGCGGCGTCGTCGAGCGAGGTCGCCGTCGTGATCGGCAGCCCCGACTCGGCGAGCAGCTTGCGGCCGAGCTCGACGTTCGTGCCTTCGAGGCGCACCACCAGCGGCACGCCGATCTTCACTTCGCGCGCGGCGGTGATGACGCCCTGCGCGATGATGTCGCACTTCATGATGCCGCCGAAGATGTTGACCAGCACCGCCTTGGTGTTGGGGTCGGCGAGCAGGATCTTGAAGGCTGCGGTGACCTGTTCCGCGCTCGCGCCACCGCCGACGTCGAGGAAGTTCGCCGGCTCGCCGCCGTAGAGCTTGATCACGTCCATGGTCGCCATCGCGAGGCCCGCGCCGTTGACCATGCAGCCGATGGAGCCATCGAGCTTGATGTAGTTGAGGTTGAACTTGCTCGCTTCGATCTCGAGCGGCTCTTCCTCGTGCAGGTCGCGCAGGCCGACGAGATCCTCGTGGCGGAAGAGCGCGTTGTCGTCGAGGTTGATCTTCGCGTCGAGCGCGATCACCTGACCGTCCTTGGTCGTCACGAGCGGGTTGATCTCGGCGATCGAGCAGTCGAGCTCGCAGAAAGCCTTGGCCAACGCCTGCATGAACTGCACCGCGCGCGCCTCGAGCGCCGCCGGAATGCCGATGCCCTTGGCGAGCTTGCCCGCGGCCTCGGCCGAGAGCCCGGTCTTGGGCGAGAAGCCGGCCTTGAGGATCTTCTCGGGGTGGCTCGCGGCCACTTCCTCGATCTCCATGCCGCCTTCGCTCGAGGCCATCATCACCGGCTGCTGCGACTCGCGGTCGATGGCGATGCCGATGTAGTACTCCTTGTCGATGGCGCTGCCGGCCTCGACCCACAGGCGCCGGACGAGCTGCCCGTCGGGGCCGGTCTGGTGCGTGACGAGCTTGCGCCCGAGGATCGACTGCGCCGCCGTGCGGATCTCGTCCGCCGACTTGCAGACCTTGACGCCACCCGCCTTGCCGCGACCACCCGCGTGGATCTGCGCCTTGACGACGGCGACCGGGGACTTGAGCTCGTGGTAGGCAGCGACGGCCGCATCGACCGTCGTGGCCTCGACACCACGCGGCGTCGCGACACCGAAGCGCGCGAGCACCTGCTTGGCCTGGAATTCATGAAGCTTCATGGGGACCCTTCCCGTTCGATTGAGGGGCCAAGCAGCATAGTGTCCGCCCCGGCGGCGCACCATCGGCCGCTGCGCACCCCACCCCCTTCCCCCGCCGCCTCCCGGCGGCCATGTTGCGTCCGATGCCGGAGCACGGAATCCTTCGCGACCTGGTCGTGGTCCTGGCGGCCGCGATCCTCGGCGTGATGCTGCTGCACCGCCTGCGGCTCCCGGCCATCGCCGGACTGCTGCTCGCGGGTGCGTGCGTCGGTCCGACGGGTCTGGGACTGATCGAGGACGCGGACGCCGTCGCGCGGCTGGCGGAGATCGGCGTCGCGCTGCTGCTGTTCACGATCGGGCTCGAGTTCTCGCTCTCCGGGCTGCGCCGCATCGCGTGGATGGTCGGGGTCGGCGGAGCGCTGCAGGTTGGGCTGACGCTGCTCGCGACCTTCGCCATCGCGCGCCTCGCCGGATTCGAGGCCGAACGGGCCGTGTTCGCGGGCTTTCTGGTCGCGCTGTCGAGCACGGCCATCGTGCTGCGCAGCCTCTCCGAGCACGGAGAGACCGACGCGCCCCACGGCAAGCTGATCGTCGGCGTCCTGCTGTTCCAGGACCTGTGCGTCGTGCCGATGATGCTCGTCGTCCCGATGCTCGCCGAAGGTCGAGCACATCCCGGTGCGATCTTGCGCGCGCTGGCCGAGGCCGGTGCCGTGGTGGTCGCGACGGTCGTGCTGGCGCGCTTCATCCTGCCGCGCGCGTTCCGGCTGGTGGCCCGCACGCAGCGCCGCGACGTGTTCCTGCTCGCGGCGCTGCTCGTCGGCGCGGGCATCGGCTGGGCGACCTCGGCGGCCGGGCTCTCGCTCGCGCTCGGCGCCTTCCTCGCGGGCCTCGTGCTCGCCGACAGCGAGTACGGTCATCAGGCGCTCGCCGACGTGCTGCCGCTGCGCGACCTGTTCACGAGCCTGTTCTTCGTCTCGATCGGGATGCTGCTCGATCTCGACGTGCTGCGAGCAGAGTGGCTCGCGGTCACGCTGGTCGCGGTGGGCCTGCTGGCTGGGAAATTCCTCGTCGCGTCGCTCGCGGGACTCGTGCTGCGCCTGCCGCTGCGTGTGGCCCTGCTCTCGGGTGCCGCGCTCGCGCAGATTGGCGAGTTCTCGTTCGTGCTCGCCGGCGCCGGGGCCGAGCGGGGCCTCCTCAACCCCCGCGAACTGGCGATCTTCCTCGATGCCAGCGTGCTGACGATGCTCGTCACACCGCTCGTGTCGCTGGCCGGCCCGTGGCTCGTCGCGAGCGCTGGAAAGCTCGAGAAATTCGACACCTTCCTGCACGCCCGCCACGCGCCCGAGGAGGCCCGCGCGGCGCGCCACGGGCACACGGTCGTGCTCGGCTTCGGCGTCGGTGGCGAGCTGCTCGCGCGTGCGCTCGAGGCCGCGGGGCTCGACTACGTGCTGGTCGACCTCGACGTCGAGCGGGTGCGTTCGGCGCGCGAGCGCGGCTCGCCGGTCACGTTCGGCGACGTCACGCGGCCGGAGATTCTCGAGCAGGCCGGCGTGTGCGAGGCCGCGCAAGTCGCGCTCCTCGTCAACGACCCGCAGGCGACTCTCGCAGCCGTGCGGGCCATTCGGCGCCTGTCGACGCGAGTGCCGATCACGGTGCGTGCGCGCTACCTGCGCGATGCCCCGCTGCTGCGCGCCGCGGGTGCCACCCACGTCGTGGCGCAGGAAGTCGAGGCCTCCCTGCACGTCACGGCGGACGTGCTGGAGCGGCTGGAGCGCACGCCGGAGCAGGTCGAGGAGCTGTTGCGGCGCGCCCGCGCCCAGCTCGGCTCCGACTGAAGCGGCTGGGGGCTTTCGAGAGCGGCGCCCGTGCGTCATCCTCTGCGCCCCATGCCTCCCGTTCCGGCCGGCCACCTGTTCGTCGACACCGACCTGCGCGCGCTGTTCGGCAACGCCGTGCGGGCGGGCGAAGGCGTGGCACCGATCGACGAAGCGCAGCTGCAGGCCGCCAGCCTCGACCTGCGCATCGGTCCCTACGCGTCACGCATCCGCGCGGGCTTCCTGCCGGGCTCGACCTCGGTCGAGGCGCGCTTGGAAGAGCTGGAAACGAGCCGCCTGTGGCTGGGCAGCGATGGAGCGGTGCTCGAAAAGGGCCTCGTCTACCTGCTGCCGCTCGAGGAGGAGCTCGCACTGCCGCCGGGAGTGCGCGCGTCCTTCAACCCGCGCAGCTCGACCGGGCGTTGTGATCTTTTCACGCGCGTGCTCGTGCCGGGGCACCCGCGCTTCAACGAGACTCCGCCGGGGTACCACGGAAAGTTGTGGCTCGAGGTGGCGCCGCTCTCGTTCCCAGTGCGCCTGCGCCGCGGCGACCGCCTGTGCCAGTTGCGACTTTCCGTCGGCGATCCGGCGCTGTCCACGGCCGAGCTGCGCGCCGAGTACGAGCGCACGCCGCTGTGCTGGGAAGGTGACCGGCCGGTCGAGCTCGAGCGCGTGCGCTTCGACGACGACGGTGGCATCGAGCTGCGACTGGGCCTCGCGGGTCGCGAGCCCGCGGGCTGGCGCGCACAGGGCCACACGGGCGTCGTTCTGTTCAGCCGCGAAGGCGCGCACGATCCGCGCGAGTACTGGGAACCGGTGCACGCTCCCGACGGCACGTGCATCCTCTCGCCGGGCAGCTTCTACATCTTCGCGAGCCGCGAGCGCGTCGTGATCCCGCCGCACCTCGCGGCCGAGATGCTCCCCGTCGACGTCGACGTCGGCGAGATGCGCAACAACTACGCGGGTTTCTTCGACAACGGCTTCGGCTGGCGCGACACGACCGCCGGAGGCCGCATGGGAACTGCCGCGGTGCTCGAGGTGCGCGCGCACGACGTGCCGTTCCTCGTCGAGGACGGTCAGGTCTTCTTCCGGCTGCGTTTCTACCGCTCGCACGGCGTGCCGGCGCGCCTGTACGCCGAGGGGCGCTCGAAGTCGAGCTACCGCGACCAGGACCTCACGCTCGCGCGCTGTTTCCGCCGGCAGGGCTGAACGGCCGCCAGCCGCGGGCGAGCGCGACCACGAGCAGCGTCGCGACGTTGAGCGCGAGCCCCCACAGTCCTTCGTGCACGCCGTAAGGCGACCAGCTCGGCTCGTACTTGAGCGCGACGCAAGTCACGACGCCGACGATCAGGCCCACGTGCACCGCGACGCCGTCGCGCCGGCGACCGAGCAGCGACACGAGCAGGCCCGGGAGGAATTGCGCGACGGGGCCGTAGGCGTACAGCAGGAGCCGCACGAGATCGCCCTCGTACCAGACCGCGAGCGCGTAGGACGCGACCATCAGGATCACGATCAGGATCCGCACCGCGCGGCGTTCGGCCGTCGAGCTCATCGGGCGCTTGAGCGCCGTGATCCAGCCGTCGCGCACGAGGATCGAAGCCGAGGCATGCACGATCGCGTCACCGGTCGACATGCCGGCGGCGAGCGCTCCCGCGCAGAAGAGCCCGACCACCAGCGCCGGCAGGTCGAGGCTCATCAGCATGTGCGGCAGGATCTGCTCGGGATTCGGCGGCGGATTGGGGAACAGCACGCCGGCGAAGCCGATCAGGAAGATCGGCACGAGGAACACCATGAAGGTCGGATAGAACACGACCGTGCGGCGCAGCGTGCGGTCGTCGCGCGCCGAGAAGGCCTTCATGAACAGGTGCGGCCAGCAGGTGAAGCCCACCATCGAGATCAGGCCCGAAGTGACGAACCACTGGCCCGTGCGCCCGCCGGGAACCGAGAGGAAGCGCGTCGCAGCGTCGCCCTCGATCTCGGGCTTCGCGGCCGCGATCGCCTCGAACATGTTGCCGACGCCGCCATAAAGCTTGTACGGCAGCCACAGGCCGAAGGCCCACGCGAGCGCCATCATCAGCACGCCCTGGAACACGTTGGTCCAGCCGACGCCGAGGACTCCGCTCTTCAGGACGTAGGCGAGCACGACGACGTAACACACCGCGCCGCCCAGCCACTCCGGAACCTGTCCCTCGGTCAGGCGGTTGACGACGAGGCCCGCGCCCTTCACCTGCAGCGCGAGGTACGGGATGAACGAGAGCGCGCTCACCAGCGCCATCGTCCCCGCGAGCCAACGGTGCTCGCACGCGCCGGCGATCATCTCGCCCTGCGTGATGTAACCGCGCTCGCGCCCGAGCTTGGCCGCGATCGGCCCGAGGAAATAGAACGGGATGAAACCCACGAGCCCGTAGCCGAGCACGTAGAACACCGCCGCACCGGACGTGTAGGCGAGCCCCGGCGTCGCGAGGAACGAGAAGGCGGAGAAGACCGTCGCGCCCGTGATGAAGTACATCAGCACGGGACCGAGCGCACGGTCACCGGCGACGTAGCCGACGGCGGAATCCGTCGCGCCCTTGCCGCCGCGCATGCCGACCCACAGGCAGCCGAGCAGGTACAGCACCGAGACGCCGGAGATGATCCAGGCGTCGGTGCTCAAGGGTCACGCTTCCCCGAAGCCTCAGCGCGCTCGCGCTCGACCTCGCACTTGCGCGTCCAGTGCTCGTAGAGCAGCAAGGACACGAACACGCTGATCAGCCACAGAATCGCCCAGACGAGCGACCACGGCAGTCCGAGCACGAACGGACGCGCGTTCGAGCCCCACCACAGGTACCCCGGGCCCACGACGCACACTGCCGCGACCAACGCGTGGCCGGCGAACAGGTAGTGCGGGAGCTTCGACCGGGTGCCGAACATGGCCGACCGGACTGGGCGTGATCGAGCCGACGGGCCTGATTCCGCGACGCCCACCCTCGCGGGGCGGAGCGCTCGCGGGCCCCGACGGACTCAGATCTTGCCGTGCTTCGCGCGCTGGCGGCGGTTGGTCTTGCGACCGCCCTTGGTCCGCTGGCGGGTCCGGTAGCCGGTCTTCTTGGCGTGCTTGGCCTTGCTTCTGCGCGTGTTGATCTTCATGTGGGGTAGAACCCTTTTTGGGGTGAGGGAGTGTAGGGACGGAGGGCCGTCCCGTCAGCCCAAATCTGGATCGGGCCCCGCGCCGGTGGCGTCCGGGGCAGCCGGGGAGCGATTCAGCCGCCCGACATGCTCATGCCCTTGCGGGGCGCGACCATGTCGGTGGGGATCACGGCCTTGTCGAAGGCCTCGCCCGTCATCAGGCCGAGCTCGACCACGCTCTCGCGCAGCGTCAGGCCCTTCTTGTGGGCGTTCTTGGCGACCTTGGCGGCGTTGTCGTAGCCGATGTGGCGGTTGAGCGCCGTCACCAGCATGAGCGACTTCTTCATCAGCTCGTCCACGCGCGCCGTGTCGAGCTCGAGCCCGGCGATGCAGTTCTCGCGGAACGAGTCGCAGGCGTCGGCGAGCAGGCGGGCCGACTCGAGCACGTTGTGGATCATCACCGGCTTGAACACGTTGAGCTCGAAGTTGCCCATCGAGCCCGCGACCGTGATCGCCGCGTCGTTGCCCATGACCTGCACGCAGACCATGGTCATGGCCTCGCACTGCGTCGGGTTGACCTTGCCCGGCATGATCGAGCTGCCCGGCTCGTTCTCCGGCAGCTTGAGCTCGCCGATGCCGCAGCGCGGGCCCGAGCCGAGCCAGCGCACGTCGTTGGCGATCTTCATCAGCGCCGCGGCGGCGGTCTTGTAGGAACCCGAGAGGAACACGAGCGCGTCGTGGGCCGCCAGCGTCGCGAACTTGTTGGGCGCGGTCTTGAACGGCAGGCCGGTTTCCTCGGCGATCTTCTTCGCGACGAGCTTGGCGTAGTCGGGGTGCGTGTTGAGGCCCGTGCCGACCGCGGTGCCGCCGAGCGCGAGCTCGTACAGGCCCGGAAGCGTCGCCGTGATCGCGCGGCGCACGTCCTTCAGCTGCTGCACGTAGCCCGAGAATTCCTGTCCGACCGTGAGCGGCGTCGCGTCCTGCAGGTGCGTGCGGCCGATCTTCACGACCTTCTTCCAGGCCGCCGACTTCTTCGCGAGCTCCTGCTCGAGCGCCTCGATCGCCGGCAGCAGCCGGTTGACGGTCTGTTCCGCGGCGGCGATGTGCATCGCGGTCGGGAAGGCGTCGTTCGAGGACTGCGCGCGGTTGACGTGGTCGTTGGGGTGGATCGGCTTCTTCGAGCCGAGCTCTCCGCCGAGCATCTGGATCGCGCGGTTGGAGATCACCTCGTTGGCGTTCATGTTCGACTGCGTGCCCGAACCGGTCTGCCACACGACCAGCGGGAAGTGCTCGTCGAGCTTGCCCGCGATCACCTCGTCGGCCGCCGCGAGCAGCGCCTTGTGCTGCTTCTTGTCGAGCATCGCCAGCTCGCCGAGGTCGATGTTGGCGAGCGCCGCGCACTTCTTGACCACGCCCAGCGCGCGGATCATCGGGCGGTTGAAGCGATGGCCGCCGATCTTGAAGTTCTGGCGCGAGCGCTGGGTCTGGGCGCCGTACAGGGCCTCGGCGGGGACTTCGATCGGGCCGAAGGAATCGCTCTCGGTGCGGGTGGCGGTCATGGCGGGACGTCCGTGGGGCTGCGGTTCAGGACAAACGCGAGGCGCAGCAGGATAGGCATCTCCCCCACCCACGGACAACGCCGCCCCAGTCCGTACGGGAGCGTCCCGAGAGGTCGCAGCACGCGGGTCGCGAGCCCCGCCGCGCCGTCAATTCCCGGCGAACTTCGGCTTTTCCTTCTCCCACCACTCGCGCCAGGCCTTGACGCGCTTGGTGCGCTCGGCGGCGTCGCTCGACTGGGCGTCGAAGGGCAGGTCGCGGCGCGTGATGGCGCGCAGGGAGAGGTAGGCGGCCTCGCGCACGACACCTTCCGCATCCTCGAGCGTGTTGATCAGCGGCTCGACCGCGATCGGGTTGCCGAGGTCGCCGAGCGTGCGGGCCGCGGCCATGCGCAGGAAGATGTCCTGGTCGGCGAGCAGCGGCAGCACGTGTTCGGCCGCTTGCGGATCGCGCGTCGCCGCGAGCGCGACCAGCGCGCCGTAGCGCTCGCTGACGCTCTCGTTCTTGAGCTGCTGCACGAGCGGCCACCAGCTCGGGCGTTCCTCCGCCGGCGCCGCGGCGGGCGCGGCGGACTGGCTCTGCCGGAGCGCCTCCAGTTCCTCGTCGAAGCGCGCCTCCGCCTCGCGGGCACCGAGCTGCAGCTCGTTCACGTGCTTCTGCAGCGTGAGCAGCTCGCCATCCTGTCGCTCGAGGCGCATCAAGGCGTCGTCGACCCGTGCCACACTGCCCTGCACGCCGTTGAGCGCGAGGCGCACTTCTTCCGCGGCGCGCGCGGCGTTCTCCGCATGCTGGACCTGCGCGCTCGAGAGCGTCGCCAGTTCCGAGTCGAGCTTGCCCACCAGCGCCACTCGAAGCTCCTCGCGAGCCGCGCGTTCGCTCGCGAGCTGGCGCGACAGTTCCGCAAGGCGGTCCTGCGCGAGCGCAAGCTCGCTCGACTGGCCCTTGTGCAGCTTCCCGACTTCGCCGTGCACCCAGTACCCGACGAAGGCCACGCCGCCCAGCGCGACCGCCGCGAGCGTGAGCGCCGCATAGGAACCACCCGCATCGCGGGTGCTCGCCACCGCATGGGCGTGGCCGTGAGAATGCACGGGAGCCGCCGCGATCGGCGCAGCGGCCGCGACCGCAGGCTGGGTCATCGTCAGGTTGCAGGTCGCGCACACCACGCGCCCCTTGATCCGAAACGCGCGCCCTCCGTCGAGGTCCGACAGCGGCACCGATTCGTTGCACAAGTCGCAGAAGAAAATCTCGGTCATGGCCTGTCCTGCCTTCTTTCGAGCGCCGGGGCTGCAGCGCGCGCGAGAGTTATACTGCGCCGCCTGCGCTGCGCGCCGTTCGACGTGACCGACGCACTAGCCGGCCTCCATCGCCTTGTCACCGCTGCCTCCTGCAAGTCCCCAGTTCGACCGGCTCGGGCTCGAGTTCCTCGCGGACTTCCTCGGGCGCGCTCGGCACCACCGTCCCGACAATCTCGAGGCGCTGGCGGAGCTTGGAGCGGTCTACACGCGACTGGGGCGCTACAGCGAGGGGCTCGACATCGACCGGCGCCTCGTGGCGCTCGATCCCACGAACCCGACGGTGCACTACAACCTCGCATGCTCGCTCGCGCTGTGCGGCGAAAGCGCGGAGGCGCTCGATGCGCTCGAGCTGGCGCTGCAGCACGGTTACGACGACGCCGCGCACCTCTCGAGCGACGAGGACCTCAAGTCGTTGCGCGACGAGCCGCGTTTCCTCGCGTTCGTCGAGCGCCTGACGCGCAAGTAGGAGCGCGTGGCCGGCGGCTAGCGCTTGGGCGTCTCGACCGGAGCCTTGCCAGCCGAGGCCACGAGGCCCTCGTTCTGCCGCGAGGCGATCCAGTTGCGCCAGCGCACCACCGCTTCGGCGCGCGCCTGTTCCTCGCCCGACGGATCGAAGTCGTGGTCGATGCGCGTCGATTCCTTCAGGCTCGCCAGGCACAGGGCCCGCGTCCACGAGTCCTCGCTCTCCAGACCGTCCACCAGCACGCCAATCTGGCTCCAGTCGCCAAGGCGCAGGTAGGCGCGGGCGCGCTCGTAGCGCACCGCCGGAGCGGTATCGGTGGTCCACTGGACCTGATGGAGGGGTTCGACCAGCCGGCTGTCGCCCGTGGCTCCGAGCGCGGCCACCGCACAAGCGGCGACATCGGGGCGCGGATCGGAGCAGAGCTCGAGCAGGTAGGGGTAAGCCGGCTCGCCGACGCTTGCGAACCAGGCAATTTGTTCGATGCGCTCGATCCCGTGCGTCCACGGCAGGCGCGTGACCTGGTCCTCGATCTGCTTGCGCAGGTTGGCCGAGGGACGCAGCCAGTCGTGCTCGTCCTCCTTCGAGGTCGAGGCGCAGGAGGCGAGCAGGGCGAGGGTGGCGAGGCCGAGGTAGCGGAGCTTCATGGTGGTGGCGCCCGATGGATCCCGGGCGGTCCCCCCTATCGACGCGGTCCCGGCAGGGCTTGACCTGCGCTCCGCAAGAGCGGCGTCAGGCTCCCGAAGCTGCCCCAAAGCGGCCTTTCGAGGCTCAGCGGGCGCTGGATTCGCGCCGGCGCCAGGCGCTCGCGCCGCCGAGCACCGTCCCGAGCGCGAGGGCCGCCAGCCCGAGGACGAGGCTCCACGTGCCCAGCGTGGGCGCCCGCGGCGTCCAGTGGCTCGTGGAGCTCGCCGGCGACACTCCCTGCATCGAAACCCCGCCCGGCCGCCACTGGGGCGCCTTGCGGAACTCCTCCGGGACGAAGCGGGGCAGGTCGAGCGCGAGCGAGCGCTCCCGCAGGACGACGCGCAGGAAACCGCGGGTCGGATCGCGCGGCTCGCGGAGCTCCGGCCAGCGCAGCGACCAGGACGTGCCCTGCCCGCGGCCGGCCGTCGAGATCGGTTCGACTTCGAGCGGGATCGGCTCGGCCGAGCCTCCCGACGCATCGCGCTCCGGCACCCACTCGACCCGCGGGCGCGAGAATTCCTTTGCCCGCCAGCGAGCGCCTTCGGCGAGCTTCAGGTCGAACCCGGCCCAGCCCTGCCAGCGCAGCGTCGGCAGTTCGTCGGTCGGGACCCGGCCACGCCCGAGCGCGCGCACGAGCGGCAGCCAAGCCTGCGGAGCGCGTACGAAACTGGGGCTGCCGAGCTCGCCGGGGAGCGTCGCCAAGGTCGCTGCCAGACCGTCACCGACGCTGCGCAGGGCGAGCATCGGCCGGCCGTCGCGCTCGCGCGCCAGCGAAAGGTCGCCTTCCCGCAGGGCCATCGCCACGCACGGCCCGAGTTCCAGCGCCGCGAAGTCGAAGGCGGCGGTGATTTCCGCTGCGAGCGCCTGCCCGCGGGAGTCCTCGAACAGCGGGCTCGGCCCCGGCAGGATCCAGTCTTCCGCGAGCTCGCTCTCGAGCAACTCCGCGAGGTCCCCTTCGACCGTCCGCACCTCGGCGCCCTTGTCCGGTGCGTCGAGGTTGCGCAGGAACTGCAGGTCGGGGTCGGCGCCGGACACGAGCGTCACGATGCGCGTGCGAGCGCCCCCCAGCCGCTCGATCGCAATGCGCGCGCGCTCGGCGGCACCGGAACGCCGCGATTCGTCGCGCCCGTCGGTCAGCAGGAACAGCAGCGCCTTGCGCCCGCTGGCCTCGCGCTCGTCGACGAGCTCCTCCAGCGTGTGCACGAGGTCCGTCGGACCGCCGGGCGGCCGCAGCCGCATCAGGATCCGCGCCCGTTCCTCGTCGCGCGTGCGGTCGCCTCCGAATCCGAGGTCGTAGGGCCGCGAGAGCTGGTCGGTGAAGAGCCGCAGCGTGACGCGGTCGAGCGGACGGGCCGCGCCGCCGAGCGCGATCGCCGCATTGCGCACACGATCGAACTCCGGGCCGCTCATGCTGCCCGACACGTCGACGACGAGCAGCACGTCGCGCTCTTCGTCGCCGTCGTCGAGCTCCAGCGGCAGCCACTGCGCCGCGGTCTTGCGTGGCGCGCTCGTCAGCTCGTTGCCCAGCGCCGCGAGGCCGCAACACAGCCAACCGCCGCCGTTGTTCAGGAAGGGCTCAATGCGCTCCTTCTCGAACGCACTCGGATTCACATCGAGCGAAACCAGCACGTCCGTGCCGGAGAGGCGCGGCAGGCCGGCGGGCGAATCCTCGACCGACGCGGAGAGGCCGAGCCCGCGCCAAGTCTGCGCCAGTTGCTCCGCGGCCCCGCGTACAGCCGGCGAGGCCACGACGCAGATCGTGAGCGCCTCGCGCGTGCGCACGAGCGCCGTCGCTGAATCGTTCTCCGGCGTCGGATCGCCTTCGGCCGCGAGCTTGACGTCGATGCGCGTGCTGCCCGGCCCGAGCGGACCGAGGTCGAGCCGCGCAGCGACCTGCTCGCTGTCGAGCGGGAACGAGCGCTCGCGCGTGCCGCGGTCATCGGCGAGCTTCACGCGCGCTTCGAGCCGCTTCGGCCGCGGAGTTCCCGCGTCATAGTCGACGACGATCGACAGTGGCGCTCCGCTCTCGAGCTCCCGCGGCGCTCGCAGCTCGAGCAGGCTCGCGTCGGGCAACTGCGCGTCGCTCAGCAACTCGAACTGGAACGAACCTCCTTCGGCCTCGATGCGCGAGCGCGCCTCGTGTCCGTCCTCGCCAGTCCAGCCGCCGTCGCCGTAGAGCACGACATCCGCGCGCGCCTGCACCTGGGATGCGAGCCGTCGCGCGGCCTCGAGTGCCGCCGCAACCTCCGTCGCATCGGCGCGCAGCTCGGGCGCGGCCCAGGCCGGCTCCCACACGAACTGCGCGGCTTTTGCGGGGCCAAACCAGCGCACGACGTCCGCTCCGAAGCCGAACACCGCGAGCTCGTGGCCCTTCGCACGCGCCGCCTCCGCCGCTTGGGCGAGCCGCGCCTGCACGTCGCGCGCCCACTGCGGTCGCACGCGGCGGCAACTCTCCGACGCGTCGATCAGCACGACGTCCAGCGCCGGCGTGAGCTCCGCACCACGCACCGGCGTGAGCGCCCAGGCCGCGAAAGCGCAACAGGCGGCGCCGAATCCGACGAGGTAGGGTGCGCGCGAGCGCCACGCGTTGGCCCTAGCCAAGTCGCGCTTCCTTGCCGCGCCCACCGAAGGCGTCGACCAGTTCCGTGGAGCGGATCCAGCCGCCGCCGATCAGGCGTTCGCCGACGTAGAACGCCGCGCCTTGACCGGGCGTGACCGCCAGTTCCGGCACGTCGAACTCGACTTCGCCATCCGAGCCGCGCACGCGGATCGTCGCGGCCACGGGCGTGTGGTGGTAGCGCACCTGCACGGCCGCGCGCAGCTCCCCCGAGCTCGGCACGTCGACGCCGAGCCAGTTGAGCTCGCCCACCTGCATGCGCCGCGAGCAACACTCTTCCTGCGAGCCGAGCACGACCGTACCCGTCTCCGGCACGAGCGCGACGACGTACAGCGGATAGGCGCCCGCGATGCCGTGCCCACGACGCTGGCCGATCGTGAAATGCTCGGTGCCGGCGTGTTCGCCGAGCACACGCCCACCCGTGTCGACGATGCGGCCGGGATGTGTCGCGATGCCCCGCTCCTCGAACAGCCGCCGGTAGTCGTTCGACGGGACGAAGCAGATCTCCTGGCTGTCCGCCTTCTTCGCGGTGCGCAGGCCGACGTGCTCGGCGAACTCGCGCACCTGCCGCTTTTCGAGGCCACCGAGCGGCAGTCGCGCGCGCGCGAGGTTCTTCTCGGCCACGCTGAAGAGCTGGTAGCTCTGGTCCTTGGTGCGGTCGATGCCGCGGCGCAGCACGACGCGCCCGTCGAGCACGTCGATGCGCGCGTAGTGGCCCGTCGCGACGCCCTCGCAGCCGAGCTCGTCCGCAAAATCGAGCAGCCGCTGGAACTTCAGGTCGCGGTTGCAGATCGCACACGGGTTGGGCGTGCGTCCGGCGGCGTACTCGGCGAGGAAGTAGCGGATGATCCCGCCGAACTCCTCCTTCAGGTCGACGGCCTGAAAAGGAAATCCCAGAGAGGCTGCGACCATGCGGGCATCCCGAGCGTCGCTTGTGGAGCAGCAGGACTTCTTGTGCGACTCCGCTGCGTCGACGTGAACCCCATTGCGCATGAA
>JAPLOE010000130.1 GCA_026692705.1 Planctomycetota bacterium | reverse complement strand
TTCGAGCGCCATGCCGCACACCGGACAGCTCGCGGGGCCCAAATGCTCGACTCCGGGGCACATCGGGCAGGTGTGCAGCACGTGCTCGAGTCCCGGCTCGCTCGCCATCACCTCGCGCGCGCCGCCGAGAAACTTCGCTGGATTCGCGCGGAAACGCTCGAGACAGGAAGTGGCGCAGAAACGGTACGTCGTGCCGGCGTGCTCGTGCGCGAGCGGCGCATCCGCAGCGACCTTCATGCCGCACACGGGATCGATCACGGTCGTCGCTGCGGCGCTCATCGCCGGTTTCTCACGAACGCGCGGATGCCGAACACCGGCGCGCGCTGCAGCGGCGGCTCCCCGGGGAGCTGCAGCCCCAGCGGCGGATCGCCGAACAGCGCGACGGGCCGATACTCGCTCGTCAGCCAGCCGAAAAGCTTCTGCCCGTAGTCGCGGCCGAACCACGGCACGCCGTATTCGGACGTGTTCTTGTGCGCGAGGAACACGACGTCCGGCGGCGCCGCGCGGAAGCTCTCGACGATGCGCTCCTCGCCGAACAGGATCAGCTCGGGCGGCATGAAGTTGACGTAGGGCGTCGGGTTCGTCGCGCGTGCGAGGTAATTGAGCGTCACGCCTTCGGGGAGCACCGCGAGTGTCAGCGGTCGGCCTTCCGGCGCCGGCTGGCGCGCGAGCCACTCGAGCGCCGCCGTCATCACGCGTCCACGCACGTCGGTGCGGATGCGGTCGCGACCGAGTCCGAGCTGGACGTCCTTGCGCGCGTGGATCTTCTGCGTCGTCGAGAGGCACGACAGCGCGATCGTGGCGACGATGATCGTTCCGCTCGCGCGTGCGACGAAGCCGCTGCCGCCGGTTCTCGAAATCCAGGCCGGAATCCAGCTCCAGACTGCGGCCGCGATGAGGGCCGTGGCCGGCAAGGCGAGCGTGAAGCCGTACTGCGCGATGCGGGCATTGAGCGCGACTTTCGCGAGCAACGCGAGCGAAAGCAGCGCGAAGCCCGCGAGCGCGGGCCAGCGCGCGAGTCCGCGATGCGCGCGCGTCGCGAGCACGGCCAGCAACGCGGCGAGGCCCGCGAACAGCGGCCACGGGCGCGCGATTTCCTGCCACGGGACGACGCTCCAGCACGCGGCAGCGATTCCGGCCGTGACGAGCCCCGCCACGAGCGCCGTCGCACGCTCGCCGAAACGCTTCGCAGCGAAACGCGCGAGCGCGAGACCCGGCAGCAGCGCTCCCACGAGCCCGAGTGCGACCAGTCCCAGCCGCAGGAAGTTCCGCCCCGGCGCGTCCGTGCCCATTCCGGCCCTGTAGAACGGCAATTTCGCGACTTCGCCGTTGGCGACGTCGGGCCACGCGCCGAGCGTCGAGCGCCACGCGAGATCGGCCCCGAGCTCTGGCACCTGCAGCGTCCAGCCGAGCAGCACCGCGCTCACGAGACCGAAGGCCCAGGCCGCGGACGCACGCGCGAGCCGGAAGCGGGCGCTCCAGCTGAACGCGACCAGGCTCGCGAGGCTTCCCGCGACGGCAGCGACGAACGGCTCGGGCTTGGTGAGGAACGCGAGGCCCGTGCAGAAGCCCGCGGCGAGCACGAGCACGATCGAAGCGCGTCCCTTCCAGCTCGAGAGCAGCGCCACGCTCGCCAGCGCGAGGCACAACCCATGCGTCGCCTCGTGCGAGTAGGGGCAGAGCTGGTTGTAGTTGCCGATGCCGACCTGCTGGCCGAAGCCGCACGTCGCCATCACGACCAGGCACGCGAACGTCGCGGCCCAGGCGCTCGCGCAGGCGCGCAGGATCTGGTGCAGGAGCGCGAGCGTAAGCGCGAACACGAGCGCGTTGGCCCAGACCAGCGTCGTGAGCCCGACGCCGAACACGCGGAACAGCGTCGCGTTGGCGTGCGGCGAGAGCGGTCCGTTGAACCACGCGAGGTCGCGCTGCAGCGCAGCGCCTTCGCTCATGCGCCACGGCACGTACAGCTCGCGGCCGAAGTCGACCATCGGGTCCGGCCACGTGCCCCAGGTCCACGCCATCAGGCCCGCGAAGGCCAGCGCGAGCAGCGCCGCGTGCGGCAGTGCGGCGCGCCACGCGCCCGGGGCCGGTTGCGGCGACGCGGGCTCCGCGCTCATCGCTCGTCCTTGGAACCCATCAGGTAGCCGGTCTCGCGCAGCTTGCGCTCGAGCTCCGGATCGATGTCCGCCGCCGTCGCCTTCGCTCCCAGATACGCACGCAGCGCCTCGGCGCTCTCCAGCGTGCGGTCGAGCCGCGCAAACGCCTCGTCGTGGGCCGAATTCGTGCCCTCCTGGACGGCCAAGCGCTCCTGCGGGTCGCGCACGAGATCGTGGGCGACGTTCGGCAGTTCCTTTCCGTCGGGCGCGCGCCCGTAGCGGATCACTTTCAACTCGCGCGTGCGCAGGGCGCGGAAATCGCGCTTGTCCGCGTGAAGTTCGAGCAGCGCCGCCGTCGGCGCGAGCGACTTGCCCTTCGCGAGCGGCAGCAGGTCGCGTCCGGCCATCGTCGGCAGCTCGCGCACGCCCGCAGCCGCGAGCAACGTCGGCATCACGTCGACGATCCGCACCTGATCCGGCACCGTGCGTCCGGCCTCGAGCGCCCCGGGCCAGTGCATCACGAGCGGAATCTTCACGACTTCGTCGTACAGCGTCTTCTGGTGGCCCTTTGAGCCGTGCTCGAAGAACTCTTCGCCATGGTCGGCGGTGAGCACGACCAGCGTGTTCTCGAGCAGCCCCTTCTCGCGCAGCGCGCCGAGGAGCTGCTTGAGGATCTCGTCGGTGAAGCGGATCTCTCCGTCGTAGAGCGCGAGCAGGTGCTCGAGGTCCCGCCGCGCCATGCCGCGGTGCACGGCGCGGCTGCCCATGAAGTCGCGGCCGTCGAGCTCGCCCTTGTAGTCCGGATCGAACATCCGGTCGTAGGGCGCGGGCGGGATGAAGTCGTAGTGCACGTCCCACAGGTGCACGAACAGGAAATAGGGCTTGTCCGCGGGCTTTTCCGCCGTCCAGGCCTTCACGTTGTCGAGCGTGCGCGGCCCCGTGATGTCCTCGTGCGACTTGCCGGCGGCCGAGCGCGACTCCGCGCGCAGCGTGTCGTCGTCCGTGTCGTCGGGCACGGTCGTCATGCAGCTGCGGTACACGTCGAAGCCGTCGCCGAGGCCGAACGTCGGATGCAGGTACGGCCCGCCGAAGAATCCCGCGGTGTGGTAGCCCGCCGCGCGCAGCTCTTCCGCGAGCGTGCGATGGTCCGGCGAGAGCCGCAGCCCGTTGTCGAACAGCCCGTGGCTCGAGTCGTACAGGCCCGTGAACAGCGCCGCGTGCGCGGGCAACGTCCACGAGGACGTGCTCACCGCCGACTCGAAGCGCACGCCTTCGGCGGCGAGGCGATCGATCTCCGGGCTCGTCGCCCGCGGATGCCCGTAACAGCCCAGATGATCGGGCCGCAGGCTGTCGATCGACACGAGCACGATGTTCGGGCGCGCGGGAGCGTCGTCCTTGCAAGCGCCGAGGCCGAGCAGCGCGATGCCGAACAGCAGCATGCCGCGGAAGGTGGGCGCGAGAGGGCTCGCGAGGTCGAAGGCTGCGCTGCGCATCGGGAGCCATCCTAATGCGCGCGCGGCGCACTTCCACGCGGGCGCACCAGCGAGCGCCGCAGTAGACTGCTCGCCCTCCGATGCAAGAGCCTCCGCGTCGACCCACCGCTCCGGCGCACTCGCTGTTTCCCGAGCTTCCGCCGCCGCCTCCGCCGCCGCCCTGGGCGAGCGCCGCAGGTGCTTCCGCGCCCGCGAAGCCGGCCGCGGGCGGGGTGAGCGCACCGCAGGCCAGCGCAGCGGCGCCGAGCGGACCCGCGCGTCTGCTCGAAGGGCTCAATCCCGAGCAGCGCGAGGCGGTCGAGCACGGCGACGGGCCGATGCTGATCCTCGCGGGCGCCGGTTCGGGCAAGACGCGCGTGATCACGCGCCGCATCGCGCACCTGATCGCGGCGCGCGGCGTCCACGCCGGGGACGTGCTCGCGATCACGTTCACCAACAAGGCCGCCGGCGAGATGCGCGAGCGCTGCACCTCGCTCGGAGTGCCCGCGGGCGCCTGGATCTCGACCTTCCACGCGACCTGCGCGCGCATCCTGCGCCGCGACATCGAGCACCTCGGCGGCTACACGCGCGACTTCACGATCTTCGACACCGACGACCGCGCCAAGCTGATCCGCGACCTGATCAAGAACTCCGGCTACGACACGACCGCCTACAAGCCGGCCGAGGTCGGCGCCTTCATCAGCGACCGCAAGAATCGCGGCATTCCCGCGGGCGAGCTCGAGTCGGGCGGTTTTTCCGACGAGGTCTTCCTGCGCGTCCACAAGGAGTACGAGGCCGCGCTCGCGCGCAACAACGCGCTCGACTTCGACGACCTGCTCGGCAAGGTGATCGAGCTCTTCGACCACCATCCGGGCGTGCGCGACCAGTACGCCGACCGCTTCCGCCACGTGCTCGTCGACGAGTACCAGGACACCAACGGCGTCCAGTACAAGCTGCTGCGGCACCTGACGATCTTCCGCCAGAACATCGCGGTCTGCGGCGATCCCGACCAGTCGATCTATGGCTGGCGCGGCGCCGACGTGCGCAACATCCTGCGCTTCGAGAGCGATTTCCCCGGCGCGCGCGTGGTCAAGCTCGAGCGCAACTACCGCTCGTCGCAGAACATCCTCGACGCCGCGCAGGCGGTGATCCGCAACAACACGCAGCGCAAGGAAAAGGCGCTGTACTCCGACAAGGGGCCGGGCGAGAAGCTCGTCGTCGTGCAGTGCGCGGGCGAGGAGGACGAGGCGCGCGAGATCGCGCTGCGCATCCGCACGCTCGCCGACGCGGGCCGACGCCACGACCAGTTCGCGATCTTCTACCGCGCGAACTTCCTGCAGCGGGCGCTCGAGCGCGCGCTCCGGCTCTCGTCGATTCCCTACCAGATCGTCGCGGGCACCGAGTTCTACCAGCGGCGCGAGATCAAGGACCTGATCGCGTACCTGCGCGTGATCGTGAACCCGTCCGACGACGAGGCCTGCGTGCGCTCGCTCGGCGTGCCGACGCGCGGCATCGGCGACAAGTCGGTCGACGAGCTGCGCGAGTGGGCGCTCGACCGGCGCCAGCCGCTGTCGCGCGCGATCCGCAGCGAGGAAGCGCGAGCACGCATTCGCGGTCGCGCCCGTGCCGCGCTCGAAGCCTTCGCCGGCGCACTTGAGCGGCTCGCGCTGCACGCCGAAGGACCCGCGGCCGTCGCGCTCGCGGCCGTGATCGAGGAAACCCGCTACTTCGAGTGGCTCGCGCGCTCCGCCGAACGCGACGACGTCGATCGCGAGGCCAACGTGCAGGAACTGCTGGGCCACGCCTCGACCTACGACGAGGAAAACCCGCAGGGCGGCCTGCGTGGCTTCCTGCAGGACATCGCGCTCGTCAGCGACGCCGACGGCTACGACGAGGCGACGCCGAAGGTCGCGCTGATGACGATGCACGCCGCGAAAGGCCTCGAATTCCCGGTGGTTTTCATCGCCGGCGTCGAGGAGGACCTCTTGCCGCACAAGCGCGCCGTGGCCGAGAGCGAGCTCGGGCTCGAGGAGGAGCGGCGCCTGTTCTACGTCGGCATGACACGCGCGCAGGAAGTGCTCGTGCTCTCGCACGCGGCCACGCGCCGCCAGTACGACGGCGAGATCTGGTGCCGGCCGTCGCGGTTCCTCGAGGAGATCCCGCGCGAGCTCGTCGCTGGCCAGGGTGGCGCGGAAGAGGAAGCGCAGGACCTCGGCGACTACGTGTTCGAGCCCGAGGCCTCGCGCTCGCCGGAGCTCGCGGTCGGCGACACGGTCGAGCACGATTTCTTCGGCCGCGGCAAGGTCGAGCTGCTCGCGGGCGCCGGCACGAACGCGCGCGCGACGATCTGGTTCGACCGGCACGGCCGCAAGCAGCTGATGCTCGCCTACGCGCGCCTGAAGCGCGTTTCGAGCGGCGGAGGCCGCAAGTGAGCGACCGTCAGGAACTGCGCGCGCGCCTCGAGGCGCTGCTCGCCGAGGCACGGGCTTCCGGCGAATACGAAGCGCTGCGGCCGCTGCTCGAGAGCGCGCTCGCCGAGCCGCAGTCCGAGCGCCGCGACGACAGCAAGATCCCGATGAGCTACGGCATGGTCGGCGATTCCAAGCCGATGCGCGACGTCGCGGCGCTGCTCGACAAGGTCGTGCAGAGCGACGTGCCCGTGCTCGTGCTCGGCGAGACCGGTACCGGCAAGGAACTGGTCGCGCGCGCGCTGCACCAGTACGGCTTGCGCAAGGGCAAGCCGTTCCTCGCCGAGAACTGCGCTGCGGTGCCCGCCGACCTGCTCGAGAGCGAGCTCTTCGGCCACAAGAAGGGCTCGTTCACCGGCGCCTACATCGACCGCCCCGGACACTTCGTCGCCGCCGACAAGGGCACGGTTTTCCTCGACGAAATTGGCGACATGCCGTCGCCGATGCAGCCCAAGCTCCTGCGCGTGCTGCAGGAGGGCGAGGTGCGCCCGGTCGGCTCGAACAAGGTCATCAAGGTCGACGTGCGCATCGTCGCCGCGACCAACAAGGACCTGCGTGCGATGTGCAAGGCGGGCACGTTCCGCGAGGACCTCTACTTCCGGCTCGCGGTGCTCACCGTGCAGCTGCCGCCCCTGCGCGACCGCAAGGGCGACGTGCGCCACCTCGTGCGCTTCTTCCTCGACTTGATGGAGAAGGAGATGGGGCGGCGCTGCACGATCACGCCCGAAGCGCTCGAGCTGCTCGACCGCTGGCGCTGGCCCGGCAACGTGCGCGAGCTCGAGAACGAGATCCGCCGCACCGTCGCGCTCTCCGACGGCACGATCAAGCCCTCGGACTTGAGTCCGCAGATCCGCGCGCTGGCCTGAAGGCGCCTAGCTGGCGCCGCCGATCAGCCCGAGGGCGTGCAGCGTCGGCTTGAGGACGCCGCCGATGCCTTCGGCGACGATCGAAGCGACGGCGATGGTGGTGAGGGTCGCGTCGCTCCACTTGAGCCAGCGGCCGAGCACGAGCCACATCAGGAAGCTGCCGACGAAGAAGCCCAGGCTCAGCGCGGGCGAGAGCACGAGGCCGAGGCCGATGCCGGTGGACTCAGGCAGCCACTTCTTGAAGGGCGCGAAGTGCTCGACGAGCACGTAAACGACGCCGACGATCGCGCCGCCGAGCAGCCAGTTCGACGCGCCCGCGGGCAGCGCATCGAAGCCCTTGTCGAAGATGTTGGCGCTCTCGGCCCACACGCGCGCGACGGGCGACGGCATCTTCTCGAAGCGCGTCTTGTCCGACAGGATCCACTCGAACATGTAGGCCGACGCGATCGCACACGGCACGACGGTCAGCGTCTGCGTCCAGAACTGCCAGCGCGACGGCACCTTGAACGCGCGGCCGTAGACCATGTCGGCGGTCAGCAGGCTCGCCTGCGCGCCCGAGCCCGACACGAAACCCGCGCCGGTCAGGTTGATCGCGGCCGACTTGCCGCCGAACAGCGCCGTGATGCCCTGCAGCAGGATGCCCATCACGCGCGCAGGGTTGAAGTTGGTCTGCGCGGCGGCACGCGTGGCGATGATGTTCTGGATCAGGCCCGCGACGACCACGAGCATCACCACGAGGCCGAGGTTGAGCGCGAAGCGCAGGTTGAGCACGAGCGCGCAGCTCACGAACGCGACCGTCGCGAAGGCGATCAGCAGCTTGGGGCTGAGCGGCGGATCCGGGTCCTCGCTCTTGCCGCCGAAGGAGACCATCGAACGCAGCGCGCCGGTGATCGTGCGCCAGTTGATCGCGAGCGCCGTCAGGCCCGACGCGACGAGGAAGCCCAGGCCCGGCCAATAGAACTTCTGCGGCGAGCCCGTCGGCTCGAAACCGAGCGAGTGCGCGCCGAACATCAGGAACAAGGCTCCGACGAGGAATCCGACGCCGGTGCGGAAGCCCATCAGGTACGCGCTGCCGATCGCGAAGGGCGAGAGCGCGATGTAGCCGCCGTAGGTCGCGAGCCCACCGAGCGCGAGCGCCGACGGGACCACGGCGTAACCGTCCTCGTCGTTGAGCACGACGTACGCGCACAGCACGACGAACGAACCGAGCAGGATCACCGCCTGCCGCGGGTCACCCTTCTCGACCAGCGTGCGCACGACGGTCTCGACCGCCTTCGCGCCCGGCCACGGCAGGTCCTCCTTCAGGATCAGGAGCTGGCGCAGCGGGATCGCCATCGCGAGGCCGACGAGGCTCGACACGATGCCGAACAGCGTCATGTCCATGAGCGAGTAGGGCTCGCCCGTCATCGCCTTCGCCGCATAGAAGTTCGAGATGAACCCGAGGCTGCCGCCGGCCGAGCCCATGGTCGCCACGATCACCATCTCGGTGGTCGTGATGCTCTTGGCGCCAAACGGCAGCATCAGCGCGAAGAAGAACAGCGCCGCGATCGTCGGTCCTTCCTCGATGACGCCGAAGGACAGCGTCAGGTAGGAATTCATCGCGCACAGCGCGACCGAGAAGATCAGGCCCATCACGACCGAGCGGAACGTGATCGGGGGCGTCGAGCCGAAGTCGGGTTGCATCGAGGGGGCGCTCGCGGGTGGGACCGTGGGGAGGGACCGAGGCTACTTCGAGTTGGGATTGGGCGACATCGCGACGAGCAGGACGGCGCGCGCGTTCGAGGCGTTCTCGACGCCGTGGCTCTCGCCGGGGGCCGACCAGGCGAGCTCACCCGGGCCGAGCTCGCGCGTCTCGCTGCCGAGCGTCGCGCGCACGCGGCCCTCGAGCACGAAATAGAACTTCGTGGCGCCCGCGTGCGCGTGCGGCTTCTGCGCCTGCCCGGGCTCGAGGCAGTACACGTCGCAGAACATGTGCGCAGTCTCGAACAGGTTGTGCTTCTGCAGCTTGTCCGCTGCGAAACGGAACGCGGCCTTGGCGTCGACGAAGCTCATGTCGAGCAGGGTAGCGTCGCCTCGCGCCACCGCTAAGCTCCTCGGCCATGAAGTCCGCCCAGAAGCCCGCTCCCAAGCCGCGCGGAGTGAAGCTCGTGCGCCGCGGCGTCCGCCACGGAACGCTCGTCCCGACTCCGGTCGAGAGCGTGCGCCGCTGGACCGATCCGGCCTTCCTCGCAGAGTGCGAGCGCCACTGGGCCGCCGACCAGCCGATCCCGCTCGGTGGCGCGATCGCGAAGGCCCTGCCGCGCTTCGAGCGCGAGATCGAGGCCGCCTTGCAGCTGTTCGAGACCGTGCGCGAGGGCACGAGCTTCGAGGGGCTGTTGCACGAGCGGCTCTCGCCGCGCCGCTGGGAAGCCGCCGGAGCGACGATCGACGCCGGCGACACGCGCGAGCTCGAGAAGGTCTTCGTGCACGCGCTCTCCAAGGGCCGCCGCGTCGCGCGCGACCTGTACGCGAAGCTCTCGTGGGTCGCGCACGACGAGCGCGACTCCTCGCTGCGCATCCGCTTCTCGTTCGGCTCCGAGGCGCTGCTCGACTGGCAGAAGGAGACGCGCCGCGCCCCGCACGCCGACGCCTTTGCGGCGGAAGCGTTCCCCGAATGCGCGGCGATCACGGGCACCAAGCCGCTCGTCGGGCTGATCGAGCGCCTGATCGGCACGAAGCCGCGTTTCTCCGAGCGCATCATCTACAACAACGCTCCCGGCGGAGGCGCGCTGTTCCACCACGACGACGAGGAGCACCAGCTCGGCGTCGTCTTCAGCCAGCTCGAGGGCGAGACCGGCTGGTTCGCGCTGCCCAAGCGCCAACTGGCGGAATTCGTCGCGGATTTCGCGGGGGCCAAGCTCGCGAAGCGCGCCGGGACTCCGCGCAAGGCGCTGCGTGCGCTCGACGACACGACCGACGAGGAGCTCTCGCGACTGATCAACTCGAACCCGGAGTTCACGCACGCGCTGGCGGCGGTGGGGACGTTCTTCCACCTCAAGGCCGGCGACTCGATCCTGCTGCCGAGCCACGGCCCGGACGACGTCTGCTGGCACGCCGTGTACGGCCTCGGCTCGCGCCCGAGTCTCGCGCAC
>JAPLOE010000129.1 GCA_026692705.1 Planctomycetota bacterium | reverse complement strand
CAGGTTGATGCGCGCGATCTGGCCTTCGTCGACGAGCACCTGCACCTGGCCCTGACGCCCGCGTGCGAGCTCGAGCAGGCGCTGTGCGATCTCGCGCTTGCGCCCCCACGCCACCCACTTCCAGTAGACGTCGGCCGCCTTGCGCGTCGCCTCGAGCCGCTTGCGCGTCACGATCGGCTCGGCCTGCTGCTCGCCGATGCGCGCCTGCCACAGCGCGACGCGGCGCGGGTCGATCGAGAAGTTCTGCAGCAGCGGCACGAGCACGCCCAGCCGGAACTCGCCGCCCTCATCGGTGCGCGCGTCGTCGTCGTAGCCGCCGAACTTGCCCGTGCCGATGCGGTAGCCGCCCGACACGGTCGCGCCGAAGAGCTCCGTCGGCTGCTCGAACAGCACGTCCGCGCGCTCGTTCTCGTAGTAGCCCTCGACCCCAAGCTTGCCCTGCGCGCCCAGCCGCGTGTCGAAGCCGCCCTGCGCCTGCAGCACGCGCCCGCGCGCGATCTCGTATTCCTCGAGCGCCGCGAGCACGAGCGGGAAGTTCGTCTCGACCGAGTGGATCACACGCTCGAGCTCCAGCGCGCCCGACTGCGGCTGTGGCGTCGCGTTCGGCTGGCTCGCGCCGAGCACCGGCACCGTCGGCTCGGGCCGCAGGCGCGCGATGAGCTCGTCGGCGACGGGCATCGGCAGCGGACGCCGCTGCGGCTCGCGGCTCTGGCACGAGGCCAGCCCGAGCAGCGCGAGCAACAGCGCGAGCGATTGCGTGGGCTTCACTTCTCCTCGCCCTTCGTGGACTTGGATTTCGAGTCCTTCGCCGGCGCGCTGTCGGGCGCTCTCGAGATCGACGGCGGGAATGCGTTGAGCTGGCGCCAGATCTCGTAACCGACGCTGACGTCGTCGAGCAGCACCCAGCCCGTCGCGCGCGCGCCCTGACGCAGGTAGCGACGATCCGGCCACGGCAGGTCGTCGGGATCGGGCGTGATGAGCATGCGGAAGCGGCCGTCCGGCGCGCCCTGCGCGTCGACGAAGCTCACGACACCGCCGAACGTGCCGACCGCGACCGACGGCCAGCCCGCGAACTGCACCGCCGGCCAGCCCTCGAACTGCAGGCGCACCTTGCGGCCCGGAGCGATCAGAGGCGCGTCGTTGCCGCGCACCCACAGCTCCGCCGCGAGCCGCTCGGTGTCGGGGATGAGCTCGATCAGCGGGTCGCCCTGCGAGAGCAGGTCCGCGGAATTCGCGGCGTGCACGCGCAGGACGTAGCCATCGCGCGGCGCGACCACGGTCTGCGTCTTCTGGCGCTCGACCTTGGTGCGCGACTCGAGCAGCTCCTTCTCGGCCGTCTGGAGCTTCTGCACGGCTTCCTCGCGCGACGCGCGCGTCGACTCGATCTTCGCGCGCTGCTCGGCGGCGATCTTGTCGACCGTCGCCATCTTCGCTTCCTCTTCCGCGCGCGCCTGATTCACCTTGGCCTTCGCGGACTCGACTTTCGCGACGGCCGCCTGGGCTTCGGCGTCGGCCTTCTGGAAGTCGAGCTCGCTCGCGACGCCCTTGGTGAACAGCGTCCACTTGCGCTCGCGGTCGGTGCGCTTCTGCTCGCTCTCGGCCTCGACCCCGACGAGGTCCTGCTCCGCCGCACGCACCTTCTGGATCGCGTTGCGCAGGTCCGCCTCGGCCGACGACACCGCCGTCTCGCGCGCGTCCTCGAGGAACGAGAGCTGCTGGTCGTACTGCGAGACCGCCGAACGCGCCGCGTCGACCTTGGACTGCGCGAACAGCACCTGCTGGTCGAGCCGGAACGCGAAATCGGGGTCCTGGTCCTCGAGCTCGGCCAGCAGCTGGCCCTTCGCCACGCGCTCGCCCTCCTGCACGTGCAGCTTCGCGAGCCGGCCTGACACGGGCGCGGGCAGGATCTGCGTGCGATCGAGCGGCTCGAAAGCCGTGACGCGGCCGGTTCCCCCGAGGTTCTGGCGCCACGGCAGGCCCCACAGCACGAACGGCAGCGTGAGGAACAGCACGACCAGCGCCCAGCCGAGCTTGCGCATGCCACGCGGCGAGCGCACGGCCCGCAGCGCGGGGAGCACGGGTCCGACCGGAAGCGACGACGCGGCTTGGGTTCCCATGGTGTCTCAGGCGACCTTCGGCGCGTTGGGGGACGAGGGAGAGCTCACCTGCCCCGACGGCAGGTCGAGCACGAGCGTCGAGCGCGCGGCGATGTCGGCGCGGTTCGAGACGAGCACGAGCGTCCAGCGCGCGCGGGCGTCGAACAGCGAGACTTCGACGGCGCGAGCGGCCTCGCGCGGGAGCGCGTCGAGCAGGTCGTCGATCACGAGCAGCCGCGGACGGCCCGCCATCGCGCGCGCGATCAGCAGTCGTTGCGCCTGACCTTCGGAGAGCGGATGCCCGAGCGAGTCGAGCTCGGTGTCGAGCCCCTGCGGCAGCACGGCGAGCTCGTCGAGCAGGCCGACGCGGCGCAGCGCGTCGCGCACGTCGTCGTCGCTCACTTCCGTGCGCCCGATGCGCACGTTGTCGCGGATCGAGGCGTGCACGAGCTCGAGGCCGCTCACCAGCGCCACGTTGCGGCGCAGCGAGTCGCAGGAGAGCTCGCGTACGTCGCGCCCGTCGAGCCGGATCGCTCCGCGCGACGGCGCGCGCAGGCCCCACAGCAGGCTCGTGAACGTGCTCTTGCCCGCACCGCTCGCGCCGCGCACGCACAGCACGCCGCCGGCGGGAAGCTCGAGGTCGACGCCTCCGAAGAGCTGCGTTCCCGAGCTGCGCGTCGCCGCGACCTGCGACAGCTTGAGCGTCGCTCCGGCCGCGTCCGAGCTCGGCGAGTGGTGCTCACCCGAGTGCGGCTCGAGCGGCAGGTCGAGCAGCTTGCCGACCTTGCCCGTCGCCGCCATCAGGTCGTAGTAGTTCTCGAGGTGCTTGCCGGTCTTCGCGACCGAGTCGACCACCAGCGACACGATGATCTCGGCCGCCACGAGCTGGCCCAGCGTGAGCGCGCCCTGGATCACGAGGATGCCGCCGATGGCGAGCAGCGCGGTGCTCGCGATCATGCGCAGCGCCTGCGCGCCGATCACCTGCCCGAACACCACGCGGAAGTGGCGACGGCGCGTGGCGACGTACTCGGCCGCGATGCGGTCGGCGACGTCGAGCGCCCAGCGCTGCGCCCCGCCGGTCTTGAAGAGCCGCGGGTTGCGCGCGACTTCCTCGAGCCACGCCGCGGCCTGGAACTTGACCGTGCTCTCGTCGACCGCGGTCTGCACGCCCCGCCGCAGCGGGACGAACACGAGCAGCGCGATCACCACCAGCAGCACGAGATCGAACCCAAGCAGCAGCGGGTGGTAGAAGGCGAGCAGCACGAGTCCGACGACGACCGTCAGCAGCAGCGCGATGCCGTCGAGCAGGAGTCCTGCGCCGAGCTTCTGGACCGAGACGATGTCGAGGAAGCGGTTGACGAGCTCCGGCCCGTAGTGGTGCGCGTCGCTGCGCACGCGCGGCAGGCGCGCCGCGAGATCGGCGAACGTGCGCACGAAGATGCGGCGCTGGAGCACTTCGACGATCCACGTCTGCAGCGCGCTCAGCGCGCCCGCGAACGCGAGGCCGAGCATCAGCATGATCGCGACCGCGATCACCGGCGGGATCGCTCCGCCGAGCGCGACGAAGTTGACCAGCGCCTGGGCCGCGACCGGCGTCGCGAGCTGCAGCACGCCGATCGCGATCGCGAAGATCGTGATCGACAGGATGTCGGAACTGTCGGGCTTGACCAGCGCCATCAGGCGCTTCCACTCGGTCATCGTCGGCTTGCCGTGGCCGCTCGTGGCCTGATCGAGCGGCGTCGCGAGGTCGAGCGCGACCCACTCGAGGTTCGAACCCGGCTGCAGCCCGCACTCGCTGGCGAGCTCGGCCGCCGACACTCGCCCCTCGATCGCCGGCGCCGTCGCGCCGAAGCGCTCGATCTCGAACTTGCCGCCGCGCGTGCGCAGCACCGCGATCCAGTAGCGGCCGCTCTCGAGCGCCGCCGACTGCAGCGCGATTCCCTGCCCGAGCGCGACGTGCGCGAGCGCGTCATCGAGCGAACCCGCCCGGCGCTGCACGCGCAGGCCCTGGTCCTCGGCCGCGCGGGCGAACCACTCGACCTCGCGGATCGGCGCCTCCGCGGCGTCCGGCCAGGTCTGCGCGAGCCTGCGCTCCACGTCACCGGCGAGACAGGCGAGCCCGAGGCTCTCGGCCAGTCGCTGCAACGCCTTGGCTGCCTCGGCGATCTCGGCCGGCATCTTTCTGGGTTCGGTCATGACGCGCTGGGGGGGGTCTTGTGGAACAGGTCGATCAGGCCCTTCACGTCCCGGTGCCGCTCGAGCTCGTGCCGAAGCGGGTGGTCGAGCCGCAGGCGATAGAAGTTGCGCCGGCCGTGCTTGCGACGCTCGAGGAAACCTTCGGCCTCGAGGTCGTGCACGATCGTGCTGATGGCGCGCTCGGTGAGCCCGACACGTTCCGCGACGTCGCGCAGGGTCGGCTGGGACTCGCCGGCGAGCGAGAGCAGCACGAGCGCATGGCTCGACAGGAACCCCCAGCGCTGGCTGCGGTGGGGCTCGAGCGGGGCGTCGTCGGGAAGTTCGGAGGCGCTCATGGGGTGTGGGGGCCGCCTCTTTGAAGCATGCAGTTCAGTTCCTCAATTGTGTTTCGTCAAATTTTCTGCCCGAACCGAAGCCCTCACCGTCGCCCGCCGGACGGATCGCCAAAAAAGACGGACTTCAATGCCTTGGAGTCCGGAAAATCGTCCGCGGTGGCCCTCGGTTGGCCCCGTGAAAGAACGAATTGCGCGCCGCAGGCCCGTCGGGGCCGATGCTCAGGCGCGCATGCTTTCGAACGGCAGGTGCGTGTCCGCGAAGACCTGCCAGAGCGCGACCTTGCCCTCGCGCACCTCGGCACGGATCGCGATCGGAATCCGCCACGCGCGGTCCGGCCGGCCGCGGTACGAACCCACCGCGTGGCCGAGCACGAGCACGCCCCCGGCGACGGCCTGCTCCTTGTCGATCTCGAGCTGGTAGTCGGGGAACGTCGTGAAATAGCCGCGCCAGCCTTCCATCAGCGTCTCGCGGCCCTCGAAGCGCCGGCCGTGCGCGTCGACGAAGGCGACGTCGCGGGCGAGCGTGGCGACGACCCCGGCAGGGTCGCGACGGTTGATGGCGGCGATGGTCTGACGGACGGCTTCGATTTCCTGGCTCACCAGAGCAGGTTAGTACGGGATCGACGGGAGGTCGACAACGCTCCCGTACGCTCTTCGTCGGGGGATGGCGCCGCCCAGGGCTTTCGCCCAGACTCTGCCCACCATGCTCAAGCCCCTCGCCCCGCTCGCCCTGGCCCTCGCGCTCGCCGGTTGCGCCTCGTTCCCGTCCGAGAGCTACGGCATCGGCATCGGCTCCCACCACAGCGTCCCGGCGGCGACCCTGATGCAGCACCCCGAGCTGTACAGCGGCAAGCCCGTGATCGTGCAGGGCACGATCGCCGAGGTCTGCCCCAAGCGCGGCTGCTGGATGAAGCTGCGCGACGGCGAGCGCGTGCTGCAGGTCACCTTCAAGGACGGCTCGTTCACGATGCCGCTCGACTGCGCCGGCCGCGAGGCGCGCATCTCGGGCGTCTTCACGTACACCCGCGGCGACAACCCCAAGCTGGCGCTGGTGGCGACCGGCGTCGGCCTGCTGCCGCGCTGAGCCGCGTCAGGCCGCTCACTCGTCGCCGCCGCCGCGGCGCGAGCCCGACAGCACGCCGAGGTCCGCGAGCACGGCCAGCGTCACCAGCACGGTGTACATGCCACTGACCTCGCCGCGGGCGTTGATGACCCACGCGTACGTGATCGTCGTCAACGGCAGGAACACGAGCCCGAGCAGCGGCCAGAGCACGCTCTCGTAGGCGCGCGACAGGTAGCCGGTCATCCACATCACGACCAGCACCACGCGCGGCGCAAGGAACCCGAGGCAGCCGAACAGGCAGCTCATGTGCGGCAGTGTCGGTGCCCGGCGCCGCCGTTCAAGCGGGAATCCGGCGCGAATCGCTCACGGCATGTCGATCGTCTGGTCCAGCCAGACCTGCAGCCGCGCCAGCGCCGCGCTCTCCTCGGCCGTCAGGCTGCCGTCGTTGAGGTCGACGCCCTCGCGGTCGAGCCCTTGCAGGTCGAACAGCGCATCGGGCAGGCCCGAGCGGCGGATGAGCTTCCAGCGCGCGTCGCGCACCATCGCCCCGGTCGAGGTGTACGGCCCGAAGCCATTGGGCTCGAACTTCTCGGCCACCGCGAACGTGCGCTGGGACGGCGCGAGCGGTTGCGACAGGTAGCGCGTGATCGAACGCCCGTCGATCGGCCGGTTGTCGCCGACGCCCTGCTCCAGATCGGCTTCCATCAGCTCGATCACGGTCGGGAACAGGTCGACCGACTGCACGAGCGCGCTGCAACGCGCTCCCTTCGCCACCGCGTCGCGCCCGGCGATCAGGAGCGGCACGCGCACGCCACCTTCGTACAGCGAGCCCTTGGACTGCGACGGGATCGACGGCGGCGTCACGACCTGATTGGGCGAGCCGTTGTCGCCGATGAAGACCACCGTGGTGCGCGCGCGGACGTCGGGCGGAATCGCGGCGAGCAGGCGCCCGAGCTCCGTGTCCATGGCCTGCACCATCGCGCAGTAGTGCTCGAAGCGCGAGGCGTCGGGATCGCCGCTCAGCGTGTACGTGTGCAGGTTCTGCGGCGGCGCATGCAGCGGCGTGTGGGCGGCGCTGAAGCCGACGTACAGGAACCACGGCTCAGGCATGGCCTGCACGCGCGCGATCGCGTCGTCGACCTGATCGGTGGTCGCGTAGACCTGACTCTGCACGCGCACGCCGTTCAGGATCTTCGCGTAGTCGAAGTAGTCCTGATTGAGGAACAGGTTCCCGAACGGGCCCTCGAACCAGTCGAAGCCCTGCAGGTTCGGATGGTCGACGTCGCCGACGGCCACCGAGCCCAGATGCCACTTGCCGATGGCCGAGGTCGCGATCGGGGTGGCGCTGCCGGCCTTGAGCACCTCGGGCAGCGTGCGTTCGTCGAGCTGCAGCGCGAACTCCGGCAGCCATTCGTCGATCGGCTGGCCGAGGCCGGTGCGGAACGAGAGGCGGCCCGTGAGGATCGCGGAACGGGTCGGCGAGCACGTTGGCGGCGTGTAGGCGCGCTCGAACAGCACTCCGTCGGCGATCAGCGCGTCGAGGTTCGGCGTCGGCGGCGCGTTGGGGTGCACGCCGTAGGCCGCGAGCATGTCGACCCCGACGTCGTCGGCGACGACCAGCAGCACGTTCGAAGGCTCGCGCGCATCGACCGCCCCGGCCGTCCCCGCTCCACAGCTCCCCAGAGCCGCCGTGAGGCCACCCAAGGCGAGCGCGAGCTTCCAACGTTCGAGGATTCGAGGCGACACGGCCCGGCCATCCTACTCCAACGGCCGAATTTGCGGCCGCAGCGCCAGCGAGAGGCGTGCGGGCGAGCGAAATCGTTTCAGGCGACGAGGAAGTGGCGCAGCAGGCCGACGGCTCCGCACAGGGCCACGACCCAAGCGGCTTCCCAGCGCCGGAAATGGAGGAGCCCAAACGATCCCAGCGCCAGCGCCGCGCCCCACAGGTCGAACGCGCCCTCCGCATCGAACAGGGTCTGGGCCGCGAACCACAGCGCGAGCTGCGCGATGCCGCCGACGACCGCGGCCGTGATGGCCGCGAGCGCGCCCGAGAGCCGCGGGATGCCGCGCAGGCGCTCGACGTAGGGCGCGCCGACGAACACGAACAGGAAACAGGGCACGAAGGTCACCCAGGTGGTCAGCGCGGCGCCGAGGGTCGCGCTCGCGAGCGGCGAGAGCTCTCCCGGAGCATTCCACGCGCCGAGGAAGCCGACAAATTGCACCACCATGATCAGCGGGCCCGGTGTGGTCTCCGCGAGGCCGAGCCCGTCGAGCATGTCGGCCGCGGAGAGCCAGCCGAAGTGGTGCACGGCGCTGTCGGCGACGTAGGGCAGCACGGCGTAGGCGCCGCCGAACGTGACGACCGCGGACTTGCTGAAGAACAGTCCCTCCTGCGCGAACACCGAATTCCAGCCGAAATACAGACCTGCGAGCACCACCGGCGTCCACCACAGACCGAGGCAGGTCGCGGCGGTCAGCAGCGTCGAGCGCAGCGAGATCGGCGCCTGCGTGCGGGCGACGGCGGGCGGCGGAGTCGCTCGCGACGACCAGAACCAGCCGAACAGGCCCGCGCCGAGCACGACCCACGGGAACGGCACCTTCGCGAAGGCCATCGCGGCGAAGGCGGCCAGCGCGAGGCCGTAGCTCGCCGGCGAACGCAGCGCGCGGCGGCCGATGCGCGGGATCGCGGCCGCGATCAGCGCCAGCACGGCCGGCTGGAGCCCCGCGAACAACGCCGCGACCCACGCGACATCGCCATGCGCCGCGTGGATCCATGCGAGGGCCCACAGGAGCAGCGCGCTCGGCAGGACGAACAGCGTGCCCGCGACGAAACCGCCGAGTTTTCCGTGCAGCAGCCAGCCCGAGTAGGTCGCGAGCTGCTGGGCCTCCGGGCCGGGCAGCAGGACGCAGAAATCGAGCGCGTGCAGGAAACGCTCCTCGTCGAGCCAGCGGCGGCGCTCGACCAGCTCGCGGTGGAGCAACGCGATCTGGCCGGCCGGGCCGCCGAAGCTCGTGAGCCCGATCCGCAGCCACAGGCGCGTCGCCTCGAGAAATCCGACCTGCATCGGCTGCATGCTACGCGCCGCGCGCATGTCGCGGAGAAGCGCAGTGGCCTCTCGCGGCCCGCGCCGCCGCCGGACACAATCGCGGCGGAGCCCCCGATGATCCTCAAGCAGTACTACCTCGCCTGCCTGTCCCACGCCTCGTACCTGATCGCGGACGAAGGGTCGCGGATGGCGGTGATCGTCGACCCGCAGCGCGACATCGAGCAGTACCTCGCGGACGCGGAGCGGCTCGGGCTGAAGATCGCGCACGTCGCGCTCACGCACCTCCACGCGGACTTCATCGCGGGCCACCTCGAGCTGCGGGCGCGCACCGGGGCCGAAATCCACCTCGGTGCGGCCGCGCGCCCGGATTTCCCGTGCCGGGCGCTCACCGACGGCGCCGAGATCGATCTGGGCGGCGTGAAGCTGGTCGCGCTCGCGACGCCGGGCCACACGCCGGAGTCGACGACCTTCGCGGTGCACGAGCGCGGCGCGCGGCAACCGGCGGCGATCCTGACCGGCGACACGCTGTTCATCGGCGACGTCGGGCGGCCGGACCTGCTCGTGTCGGTCGGAATGACCGCCGAGGAGCTCGCGGGCAAGCTGTACGACTCGCTGAGGGCCAAGATCCTGCCGCTGCCCGACGACGTGGTCGTGTATCCGGCCCACGGCGCGGGCTCGGCCTGCGGCAAGAACCTGAGCAAGGACACGAGCTCGACCTTGGGCGTGCAGAAGGCGACGAACTGGGCGCTGCAGCCCATCCCGCGCGCGGATTTCGTCGCCGAACTGTGCAAGGCGCAACCGTCGGCGCCGGCCTACTTCGCGTTCGACGCCGACCTCAACCGGCGCTCGCGGCCGACCCTCGACGAGGTGCTCGAGGAAGCGCTGCGGCCGGTGCCGCTGGCCGAGCTGCTGCGCCTCGCCAACGCCGGCGCGGTCGTGCTCGACGCCCGCGAACCCGACGACTACGCGCGCGGCCACCTGCGCGACAGCCTCAACATCGGCCTGTCGGGCAAGTACGCGAACTGGGCCGGCGAGCTGCTCCGCCCCGACCAGCCGATCGTGCTCGTGGCGCCGCCGGGGCGCGAGCGCGAGGCGGCGGTGCGGCTGGGGCGCATCGGCTTCGACCGCGTCATCGGGTTCCTCGAGGGTGGGCTCGAGGCGAGCGGGGCCGCGCTCGATCCGACGTCGTGGCGCTCCCATCCGCGCTGGCAGGCGGCCGCGCTCCGCCAGCGCCTCGCCCAGCCGACTCCGCCGCTCGTCGTCGACGTGCGCGCCCAGTCGGAATGGGACGCCGGCCACATCGAAGGCGCCGTCCACCTGCCGTTGCCGCGCCTGCGGGCGCTCGCCGCGAGCCTGCCGCGCGACGTCGACCTCGTGCTGCAGTGCCAGGGCGGTTACCGCTCGTCGATCGCCGCCTCGATCCTCGAGAGCCAAGGGTTCACGCGCCTCTCGGACCTGATCGGCGGCTGGAACGCCTGGTCCGCGCAGGCCTGCACGAAGTGACGCGAAAATCCGCGTGGGGCGCGCGGCGCATTGATCGCGGCGGAGCGCGGGCTACTCTCGCAGCCCGCCATGAAACTGCACCTCGCCGCCGCCCTCGCGCTCGTCCTCGCCGCCTGCCAGACCCCCGATTACGGCCGCCCGCTCCCGGAGGGCGCGCCCGCGCTGCTCAAGCTCGGCAAGGGCGAGCAGCGCCCTGACTTCAAGTCGAGCTGGAACGACCGCGAGGAACTCCTGCCCGCGCTCGACCAGTCGATCGGTTGGTTCGCGCGGCCTTCGTCGAAGCAGAACTTCCCGATCGAGGGCGTGACGCACGAGCGCGCTCTGGCGAGCCTGCAGCACTTCCGCAAGCTGCTGACGACCGCCACCGACGCGCGCGACTTCGACGCGAGCGTCGCGCTCGACTTCGACATCTACAAGAGCGCCGGCTGGAACGCGAAGGGCGGGGGCGTGCTCTTCACCGGTTACTGCACGCCGATCCTGCAGGGTTCGATGACGGCCGATGCGGAGTACAAGTGGCCGCTCTACGGCCTGCCGGACGACCTCGTGAAGTCGAAGGAAGGCGAGATCCTCGGCCAGCGCCAGGCCGATGGTTCGGTCGCGCCGTACCCGACGCGCGCGGCGATCGAGGCGAGCGGAGTGCTGAAGACGAAGAAGCTCGAGCTCGTGTACCTGCGCGATCCGCTCGATGCGTTCGTGGCGCACGTCAACGGCTCGGCCGTGATCGCGCTGCCCGACGGCACGGAACGGCGCTTCGGCTACTCGGGCAAGAACGGCCGCGAATACAAGTCGCTCGGCAAGATGCTCGTCGCCGACGGCCACCTCAAGGCGAGCGAAGTCTCGCTCGCGAAGATCCGCGAGTGGGGCCAGTCGCACCCCGAGCAGCTGCTCGAATACATCGACAGGGACGACAGCTTCGTGTTCTTCCTCGAGATCGACGGGCCGCCCAAGGGCAGCCTGAACGTCGAGGTCACCGGCGGCCGCACGCTCGCCACCGACAAGGCGCTCTTCCCGCGCGGCGGCATCGTGTTCGTCGACGTCGACGTGCCCGACCGCAACAGCCCGGCGAACTGGTTCAAGCGCCTGTTCTCGAGCGATGACGAGGTCTATGGCTCGGCCGTGTACGACCGCTTCATGTTCGACCAGGACACCGGCGGCGCCATCCGCACCGCGGGCCGCGCGGACATCTACATGGGCATCGGACCGGAGGCGGAATGGACCGCTGGCCGCACGAAGAGCCCGGGCCAGATGTACTACCTGTTCCTGAAGGACCAAGTGCTCCAGTAGCGCTCGCGCGCGACCGAAGAGAGCGCCCGGAGAAACGCCCGATGCCTAACTACGACGTCGTGAAGTACAGCGTGGAGCCCGTCGAGGGCGACGACCAGGTCGCCGTGACGATCCACGCCTCCGACGGCAACAAGTGGGAGTACGGCATCCCGTACAACCGCGCCTCGGGCCGTTACCAGTTCCCCGAGATCGACGTGCTCGAGATGGATTTCGGCGAGGAATTCGCGCGCGAGCTGATCGAGAAGGTCGAGGCGCTGGTCGAGCGCCTGTGCAAGTGACACGCGATCAGGGCTGACGCGCCGCGGGCTCGTCGGTCGCGAACAGCTTGTCGAACCAGACCTGCGCCGCGTCGGACTTCGGGTCGCGCTGGCGCTCGAGCTCGACGTAACGCCGCGCGGCCGTGCGCGCCGGTTCGAGCTCGGCCATGCGGCGGTAGAGCTCCGCCAGCTGCTTGAGCGCCTTGCGCGCCGCGGGATCGGCCTCGAGCGCGCGCCGGTAGCTCGCGATCGCGTCCTCGTTGCGGCCTTCGCGCTCCTGCAGGAGCCCGAGCAGGAAGTGCGCGTCGACGTGGGACGGGCTGACCTCGACGGCGCGCCGCAGCCAGCGCTCGCACAGCGCCGCGTCGAGTGCGCCGCGTTGGTCCTCGGGAAGCTCGAAGTACAGCGAGGCCGCGAACGCGAGCCGCGCCGGGTCGCTCTCGCCGAGCTCGAACGCGCGCCGGTAGGCCTCGACGGAGCCGGGATACTGGCCCGCGGCGCGACGGGCGCGCGCGAGCAGGACCCACGTCTCCGCGTCGCCGCCGCCGAGCTCGATGCGACGTTCGAGCAGCGGCGTTGCGCCCGCCTCGAGCCCGAGGTCGAGGCGCAGCTTGGCGAGCGTGAAGAGGGCCGAAATGCGGCCCGGATCGAGCTCGAGCGCCCGTTCGAGGTGCGGCTCGGCCGCGCGCCGGAAGCCCGCGCGCACCAGCACGTTCGCGTAGCACTCGTGGTACTCGACCTGCTTGGGGTCGCGCTCGAGCGCCGTCTCGACGAGCTTCTGCGCCATCTCGAACTCGTTCTGCCTGCACAGCGCCTTGACCGCCTGCACGCAGGCCGTCGGCGCGTCGTCGCCGCCGCGCAGGTACAGCTCGTACCACGAGCTCGCCGCGAGCCCCCAGTCGCCCTTCTCTTCCGCCGCGCGCGCCGAAGCCTCGGTCACGCGCTGCGGTTCCGGCACGCGGCGAATGCCGGTGCCGTCGGCGGAGCAGGCGCCCAACAGGAACGCGACGAGAAGCGGAGCCAGCGTGCGGCGCATCGGCGCGGAGCATACCGGTTGCGGCGCCAATCCTCGCGGCGCGGCCGGGGCCGGAGCGTTCCCGACACCCGCGATCCGAAGCGGAATCGTGCAGGCGGCGCGGGCGCTTGGCATCTTGGGGTCCCGCTCGGCGGCCCTCGGCAGGCCACCGACCTTCGCGAGCTGCACGCATGGACCAACGCACGGACCGAACCGACCTGAAGGCGCTCGAGCGCGAGCTCGCAGGCCTGCTCGCCCAGGCTGGGCGCCTCGAAGCGGCCGTGCGCACGGCGTTTCTCGGCCACGATGCGGCGGTGGAGCAGCTCTTCTGCGCGCTGTTCGCGTCCGGCCACGTGCTGCTCGAGGGCGTGCCGGGACTCGGGAAAACGACGCTGGTCAAGGCGCTCGCCGCCGGCCTCGCGCTGCGCTTCCGGCGCATCCAGTTCACGCCCGACCTGATGCCCGGCGACATCCTCGGCCTGCGCCTGCTCGACGAGGCGCCCGGCGGCACGCGCACGCTGCGTTTCGAGCGCGGCCCGGTGTTCGCGAACGTCGTGCTCGCCGACGAGATCAACCGCGCCAGCCCGCGCACGCAGTCGGCGCTGCTCGAGGCGATGGCCGAGGCGCGCGTGACGCTGTTCGGCGAGACGCACGAGCTCGACGACCCGTTCGTGGTGATCGCCACCGAGAACCCGATCGAGATGGAAGGCACGTTCCCGCTGCCCGAGGCGCAGCTCGACCGCTTCCAGCTCAAGGTGACGCTTGGCGCACCGCGCCTCGACGAGCTCGTGCGCGTGCTCGAGGCCACGAGCGTGCCGCAGGCGCCGGTCGAG
>JAPLOE010000128.1 GCA_026692705.1 Planctomycetota bacterium | reverse complement strand
ATGGATTCCGGCGCCGTCGCCGGGAGGATCGTCGGCACCGAGACCTTCGATCCGGCCTTCGGCCTGCCGGCGCTGTGGATCCCCGAAGCGTCGAAGGACGAGGCCGAGATCCTCGGCTACACGGTGATCGATCCGGTCAGCGTGCTCGTCACGCACCTCGCGGAAGTGCTGCGCACGTCGCTCGGCGACATCCTGACGCGCGACGACGTGCGCGAGCTCGTCGAGAACGCCAAGAAGGTCTCGCCCGCGGTCGTCGAGGAGCTCGTGCCCGCGAAGATCGGCTACGGCGAGGTGCAGGCCGTGCTGCACAACCTGCTGCGCGAGGGCGTCTCGATCCGCAACGTGCCGCTGATCCTCGAGGTGATCGCCGACCACGTCGTGCGCACCAAGGATCCCGACACACTGGCCGAGCTCGTGCGCCAGCGGCTGGGCCGCGCGCTGTGCGAGAACCATGCGGACCGCAACGGCACCGTGCACGCCGTCACGCTCGATCCCGGCATCGAGCAGCGCCTCGCGGCCGCGGTCGGCGGTTCCTCCGATCCGGAGAGCCCGGGCGTCAACCCGGCCTACCTGCAGCGCCTCGTCGAGCGCATCGGCGAGTCGGTCGCGTCGGCCACGCGCGGCGGCGCCGACGTCGTGCTGCTCGCGCGCTCGAACGTGCGCCGCTTCCTCGGCGAGCTCGTGCGCGCCTCGCTGCCCAAGGTGTCGGTGCTCTCGTACCAGGAAGTCGTCCCCGCCAAGAGCGTGCAGACCATCGGCGTCGTGCGCTTCGAGGAGTGAACCATGCAGATCCACCGAGTCCGCGGCCGTGACCTGCGCGAGGCGCTCGAGCGCGCGCGCGCCCAGCATGGGGACGACGCGCTCGTCCTCTCGCGCGAGACCATGGCCGATGGCGGCGTGACCGTCGCCGTCGCCGATTCCTCGCGCGGCCAGAACTCGCGCAAGCTGACGAGTTCCCCCGCGGAAACGCGCGATCCCGGCCTGGTCGACGTCGAGCGCGTGCTGCGCCGCGGCGGCGCGTCCGAGGGGCTCATCGCACGCACGCTCGAGGCCGTGCAGCGCAGCCTCGCGCGCGGCCCGTTCGCGCTCGATGCCGCGGCGGAGTCGCTCGGCCGCACCGTCGCGATCGCTCCGAGCCCGCGCGTGCAGAAGCGCGGCCCCGGAGTGTCGGTGCAGCCCTGCATCCTCGCCTTCGTCGGCCCGACCGGCGTCGGCAAGACCACCACGCTCGCCAAGCTCGCCTCGCGCCTCGTGCGCGGAGGGCGGCGCGTCGGCCTCGTGTCGATGGACACGCAGCGTCCGGGCGCGGTCGAGCAACTGCGCGCGCTGGCGAGCGCGATGGGGGCCTCGGTCGCGACCGCACGCGACGTGACGGAACTCTCCGGCGCGATCGCGAGCTTCGGTGCGCCCGAGTGCGTGCTGGTCGACACGACCGGCCGTTCGCCGCGCGACGTCCACGCCATCGCCTCGCTGTCGAGCGCGCTCGAGCGCAGCGGCGCCACGCTCGACACGTACCTCGTGCTGCAGGCGACCGCGAGCCGTTCCGCGCTCGAGGACGCGGTGCAGGGTTTCGCCGCCGCGCGCCCGAGCGCCTGGGTGCTGACCAAGCTCGACGAGACGCGCCAGCCCGCGCCCGCGCTGGAGTGCGCAAGCGAAGCGGGAGCGTCGCTCGCGTTCCTGTGCGATGGCCAGGAAATCTCGGCCAACTTCCACCGCGCCGCGCCCGAGCGCGTCGCCGACCTGTACCTGCGGGGACGCTTGCCGTGAGCTTCGACTCGCGCGTTCCGTTCGTGCTCGTCACCGGCGGCAAAGGCGGCGTCGGCAAGACGACGCTCGCGGTGAACCTCGCCGTGCAACTGGGGCGAGAGGGCCAGCGCGTGCTGCTCGTGGACCTCGACCTCGGGCTCGCCAACGTCGACGTGCTGCTCGGCCTCGAGCCGGCGCACTCGATCGAGGCGGCGCTCGAAGGTCGCGTGAGCCTGGCGGAGTGCGTCGTGCGCGGCGCGCACGGCATCGACGTGCTCGCGGGCTCGAACGGCACGGCCGCCATGGCCCGGCCCGACGATGCGCGGCGCGAGAGGCTGGTCGAAGGCCTCGCGCTGCTCTCGAACGACTACGACATCGTCGTCGGCGACTCCGCCGCCGGCATCGGGCCCGACGTGCTCGCGTTCGGTGCGCTCGCGACGTTCGTGCTGGCCGTCACTACGCCCGATCCCGCTGCCGTGACCGATGCCTACGGGCTCGTGAAAGCGCTCGGCGAGCACGCCCGCGAGCTCGGCCTCGACCTGCCGACGCCCGAGCTCGTTCTCAACCAGGTCACGGGCGCGCGCGAGGCCGAAAGCACGGCCGCGAAGCTCGCCGAGGTCTGCCGCCGCTTCCTCTCGCGCTCGCCGCGCCTCGCCGGCTGGATTCCGCGCTCTCCGCGCGTGTCCGAGGCCGCGCGCCGCCGCGTCCCGTTCGTGCAACCCTTCGCCGGCCGCACGACCTCGAGCGGCGAGTCCGACTGCCTCGCGCGCCTCGCGCGGCGGGTCATTCTTTCCTGTGGGATCGCGGACCCTGCCGTGGCTTCCGGCGGAATTCGGGCTCAAGACTGGAGCAACGCATGACCGATAGGCCCATCACGGCGCACCCTCTCGCCGCTGCGTGGCTCGCCTTCGGGCGCCGCATCGCCGCCGCGGGTGGAGCGCTCGCCGCTCTCATCTCGCTCTTCTTCGACACCCCCGTGTGGGTCGCCTCGCTGCGCGGGGCGCTCGCATGGCTTGCCCTGCGCGTGCTGGTTCGCCTGCTCGCGCACCTGCAAGTGGCGTCGATCGGACCTGACGAAGGCGCGGCAAGGAGCAAATGACCCCATGCATACGAGAGAGGAGATGACGCGATGAGCGAGACCGGCGCCAACCCTTACGCCGCGATCGCTTTCGATCGCGAGAAGCTGATCCTCGACCACGTGCCGTTGCTCAAGCACCTGGTCGGCCGCATGTCGTTCGACCTGCCCGGGTCGATCGAGCGCGACGACCTCTTTGGCTGGGGCATGATCGGGCTCGTGCAGGCGGCCGATTCCTGGGAGCCGGGCCGCGGCCTGAAGTTCTCGACCTACGCCTACACCAAGATCCGCGGCGCGATCCTCGACGAGCTGCGCCGCTCCGACTTCCTGCCGCGCGGGCGGCGCGAGAAGGTGCGCGAGCTCGACCGCGCGGTCAACGAGCTCATGCAGCGCAACGGCGTCGCGCCGACGCCCGAGGAGATCGCGGCCGAGCTGGGCACCACGCTCGAGGAAGTCGACGAGATCCTGCTCGCGGCCCGCACCGCCGGCCACGCGTCGCTCGAGGACGACATCAGCACGCCGCTCTTCGAGCGCCTCTCGGACCCGCAGTGCGGCGATCCGCAGGGCAGCGTCGAGTGGAACGAGACCAAGTCGCTGCTCGTCGAGGCCATCGGGCTGCTGACCGAGCAGGAACGCACCGTCATCACGCTGTACTACGGCGAGGAGCTGCTGCTGCGCGAGATCGCGAGCGTGCTCGACCTCACCGAGTCGCGCATCAGCCAGATCCACACGCGCGCCCTCTACCGCCTCAACCGCGAGCTCGGCGTGCGCCTGGGCGGCGCCGTCTAGCCCGCGCAGGAGCCTCGAACCATGCAATCGATCCTCAAGAAGCAGTTCGTGCAGCTCGACGGCCCCGCGCCGACGCCGCAGGGTGCGTTGCCGCGCCCGTCGTCGCGTTCCGGGCCCACGCGCTGCGAGAAGACCGTCAAGCCGATCGTGATCGAGGGCGCCGTGCGCGCGCTCGAGGTCGGCTGTTCCTGCGGCGAGACCACCGTCATCGAGCTCGAGTTCCCCCATGCGTGACCTGAACTTCCGTCTCGCGAGCGCGCTCGCACTCCTTTCGCTCGCCACGTCCTGCGCCACGACCTCGGGCGCGAAGGCGCCGCCGCCCGGCACGCCGTCGTCGGAGAGCGCGTCCCCGCAGAACGCCTCGATGCGACCGGTCTCGCAGGTGCAGCAGCCGCCCGCGGCTCCCGCGCAGCTCTACGCGCGCGACGGAAGCGTCGTGAACACCGCCTCGGGCGCTGCGCAGGAAGCCGGCGTCGCCGACCGCGACCTCACGCCCAGCGAAGGCGGGCGCATGTACATCCTCGAGCTGTACCAGAAGGCGATCGACGACCGCGACGCCCTCGAGCTCGAGGTGCGTTCGGCGCAGTCCGAGCTCGAGCGCGCGCGTGCGGCCGTGACCAAGGCGCAGGCCGAGCAGCAGACCGCCGCCGAGCGCGTCGCGGCGCTCGAGGCCGAGAACCAGCGCCTGCTCGCCGAGAACGTCGAGCTCGCCGCGCGCCTGACCACGGCGCAGATCCGGCGCCTGCAGGCCGAGAAGCTCCTGCTCGAGAACCGCCTCGCGGAACTGCGCTCGACGGCGCCGACGCTGCAGGCCGTGGGCACGTCCGCGGGCGCCTCGAGTGCCAGCTCCGACACCTCGATGGGCAAGCTGTGATGCGCACGCCGCCGATCCTCGCGGCGCTGTGCCTCGGCGCGCTCGCCTCGTGCACGGCCATGCAGGGCCCGCCCGAGATGCCGCCGACGCTCGCGCGCTCGCGCGTGACGCCCGACTTCGCGAGCTATCCGCTGCAGCGCGTCGGTCTCCTGCCGCTCGCCAGCGACGGGAGCGACGAGCCGCGCCTGCGCGAGCTGCAGCAGTCGCTCGCCTTCGAGCTCGCCCGCAGCGCGCCGTTCGAGGTCGTCGCGCTCTCCGCTGCCGATCTGGCCGAGGTCACGCAGCAGGCCGCCCACCAGCGCGGCACCTACTCGCCGACCGCGATCCTCACCGCCGCGCGACGCTTCCGCCTCGACGGCCTGCTGGTCGGGACCGTCACGCACCTCGAGACCTACGCCCCGCTCACGCTGGGCGTGAAGCTCGAGCTCGTCCCGGTCGAGACCGGCCTTCCGATCTGGGTCGCCGACCTCGACCTCGACACGTCCGAGGCCCGCGTGCGCGAGTCGATCGACATCTACCAGGCGCGCCGCCTCGACGTCGGTGGTGCCGCCGACGACTCCACCGTCGCGCTGCTCTCGCCGCGCTGCTTCCTGCGCTTCGCCGCCGGCGAAGTCGCCCGCACCTTCGAGCCGCGCTGAACGGCTCGCGGTCAGCCGACGCTGGAGTTGGCACGCACCTCGAACGCCGCCACGACTTCCAGGATCCGATCGAACGGCGGTGGCTCGGTGAAGAACATCGACTCGCGCATCTCGTCGTAGTCCCGACGCCATTCCTGCAACTTCACCTCCCGCGGCAGGAGCTGGAGGCTGCCCAGTCGGAGCGAGTCCTGCACGCCCTTCCCGTACGCGAAGAACACACGGCGGTGCGCGGCGATCCGTTCGAACAAGGCCGGGTCGGCGAGAGCGAGCTCGCCGACGCCGCGCTGGACGAGACAGGCAAGGTCGTAGTAGTGGCGCGACAGCCGACCTTTCAGCGGGCGATCCGATTCCCGCTGCCGCAGCTCGTGGAGGAGCATGGCCTTCTCCCAGAGCGTCCGCACCGGCTCGATTGCCTGCACGCGGAACTCGGGGGCGACCACGCGGTCTCCCAGCGCTTCGGACAGGTAGCTGTGAATCGAAACGCTCTGTCGGGGCTCGATGTCGGACCGGGCCCCGAACTCGACCTTGACGACGCGTCGGATGTAGGAAGCTCCGGTGAAGGCGCTGGGGTAGGTGAGCAGCACCGACTGTCGATCCTTGTCCCCCGGATCGAGCGTGACCTGCCACAGTCGGCCGTCGACGATCTCGTTGGCGGCCTTCTCCACGAGCGCCGGAAGCACACGTTCCGCGACTCTTCCCGCGGCGGCGACACGCAGCTGCTCGAGCCGCCGCACGCGCTCGTTGGCGGAGATTCCTGCGGCATCCGGCATGGAGTTCGAATCCAGCCCGAGCGTGTGCCGGTCGATCACGACATCGACGTCCTCGGAAAATCGTTCGATCAGCTTCCAGCCCTTGGAGAGCGACGTGCCGCCCTTGAAGGTCAGGTCTGCGCCGAGGTTGGGCAACGCGAACAGCGAGCGCAGCGTCCAGCAGATCCAGAAGTCCTTTTCGATGCTCTCCGGGCTCAGGCCCAAGGCGTCGGAGGCGCTGTCGCAGAACGCGCGGCGGCGGGGGAGGTCGAATTGCTCGAAGCGGTTCACCGCGCGGCCTCTCCGACATCCCCGGTTGCCGCGATGTCCCGTATGTGGCGTCCGATCCAGGCGGGAGCGAAGCGCAAGTCGGCGAGCAGCTGCGCCTTGTCTGCCGCGCTCAGGCGGGATCGCAGCGCGTCGAGGACGGCGGCGTCTACCTTGGCTCGGCCGATCCAGCGCAAGGCCTGAATCACCATCGCGCTGACCCTCCCCGACGGCGCGAGGAAACGCGGCGCGGCGTGCCTGAGGACAAGCTGCCTTCGCCCGACCGTCAGCGCGCGCGCACGACCGTCCGTCAGGAACACCGCCTTCACCGGCACCTGAGTCGAAAGTCCGAGCAGATGGGCCGCGTGGGCACCCGACGGGACCAGCCGCGTTGCGTCGCGGTCCTGCAGAGCCCGCGCCACGGCATCCAGATCCGGTGCGACCGCGCCTAGGGTCGGATCGATGCGCGGGAACTCGTACACGCCCCGGGCGATCTTGCGGACCGTACCCTCCGCAGCGAGTCGGATCAGCGCTTGGTAAACGGCCTGCGGGTTCGCGAGGTCGAGGAAGTCCGAGGCCGTGAAGACGCTTCCCGGCCCCAGCTTGCGCACCCGCTCCAGGATCCTGCTTCCCGCGGTCGGCGTGTTCCTCTTGCCCCCCATTTCGTCAAAAAAACATAGTCGTTATTTTGACAGAATCCAGAGCCGCACCCCTTTGGTTTCCGACAACTCAGGCCGTCGAACCGTTCGAGCGGCACGCGGCGGCCCCCCGAAAGCAGAAGAACGGCCCGGAGGGGACTCCGGACCGTTCCTTGGGGGCTAGCGGGAGAGCGCTGGGCGGGGGTTAGCTGCCGCCGAGCAGGCGCTTGGCGGCGCGCTCGAGCAGCTCGCGGGTGTTCAGGCGACCGTCGAGGTACAGCGAGCGCAGCTGCTGGATCCGCTCGGCGCGTTCGGAGTCGACCGAGTCGAGGCGCTTGGCGACCTCGTCACCTAGGCGCGTGGGGACCGACTGGATGTCGATCGAATCCGCCTTGCCGTTCTCCGCCGGCGCGCCCTGGGTGTTCTTGCGGCGAACGTCGAGCTTTTCGCGGTAGTCGTCGCGCGCGGCCTTGATGCCGTCCTCGATCAGGGTGGGGTGGTTGCGCGTGTAGTTCTCGCGCAGGTTGGAGATGCGCTCCTGGCGCTGGGCGCGGAACTCCTCGCGCGCTTCCTTGACGCGGGCGGCTCCCGCCTCGATGTCGGAAGCGCTCGGTTCCTGGCTGGGGACTTCGGCCGCCTGGGAGCGGCCCTTCTGGACGTCCCGGGCGGCGCGCGTGGGATCGAAGCGCAGGGTCGGGTTCGTGTCGGGCGTGTTGGGCTGGATCTGCATGGTGTCCTCCGCGGATGAGGCGCGAGCGGTCGGGTCTGCTATCGACAGGTCCTCGAGATCTCGTGACGCTTTTTCCGGGTGGTTGGTGGATGGGGGAGCAGGCGCTGGGAGTCTCCCGCTGAGGAGGGCTCTCTCGGCAGGCCAGTTCTCGGCCGTTTCCGGCGGCGCTTGAGCGCCCGCCGGCCAAGTTTTTGGACCCCACCCCAACCCTTTGTCCCCACGGGATTTAGGAGCCCGCTCCCTTGCCTCCCGGCGGGCCTATCCGCCACGATGGGGACATGCTCGGCACCCGGGGGTTCGCACCGCTCGCGCTGACGCTGGCGCTCGCGGGGCTTCCCGGGCTGGCGGCCCCCCGCGTACCAACCTTGGGAACCCCGCCCGGCGACCCTCCGGGGAACCGGGTCGACTACACGATCGAGGCGCGCGTCGACACCGGCCCGATGACCCTCGTGGGGTCGCAAAAGGTGCGCTTCACCAACCGCACCGACACGCCGACGGCGGAGCTGTGGTTCCACCTTTATTGGAACGCGTTCTCGAGCCATCGCTCGACGCACCTGACGGAGTCCGGCGGCAAGCTGCGCGGCGTCGCGATCGACGAAGGCTGGGGTTGGCAACGGCTGACGCAGCTGCGCGCGCAGGACACCGACCTGCTGCCGACGCTCACCGTCGAGACGCCCGACGACGACAACGAGTTCGATCGCACCGTAGTGCGCTGCACGCTGCCGCGTGAGGTCAAGCCAGGCGAGACGCTCGAGATCGAGCTCGCGTGGGAAGCGCAGATCCCGCGCGTGCGGCGGCGCACCGGCTACAAGGGCAACTTCCTGTTCATCGCGCAGTGGTTCCCCAAGCTCGGCGTGTTCGAGGGCGCGCGCGGCTGGAACTGCCACCAGTTCCACGCCTCGACCGAGTTCTACAGCGACTACGGCGCCTACGACGTCACGCTCGACCTGCCGAAGGAATACGAGAAGAAGATCGGCGCCACGGGCGTGCTCGCCGGGCCGCCGTTGCTCACGGGCGACCGCGTGCGAACGCGCTTCGTCGCGCCGGGACAAGCCGATCTCGAGCAGCCGGAGGCGGGCGCGCGCACGCCGTGGGTGCACGATTTCGCCTGGACCGCCGATCCGGACTTCAAGCGCTTCACGCGCACGTTCCACTTCGACGCGTGGCTGCAGCGCTTCGACGTCGAGGTCGCGGCCGTGCAGAAGGCGCTCGGGCCCAAGAAGAACCTGCGCCTGCGCGACGTCGACGTGATGGTGCTCGTGCAGCCCGAGCGCGAGCGCCAGTGGGAGCGCCACTACGAGGCGACGTGCGCAGCGCTGTTCTTCTATGGCCTGTGGTTCGGCGAATATCCGCACAGCCACATCACCGTCGTCGATCCGGCCTGGGGCGCGGGCGCGGCGGGAGGCATGGAGTATCCGACGCTGCTCACCGGCGGCACGCGCCTGTGGCCGACGGAGCGCTCGCACGTGCCCGAAGGTGTCGTCGTGCACGAGGCGGGCCACCAGTTCTGGTACGGGCTCGTCGGCAACAACGAGTTCGAGTCGGGCTGGCTCGACGAGGGCTTCAACTCCTACAGCGACTCGGAGACGCTCGCGCGCGCCTTTGGGCGTTCGTACGCGAGCACCGACTTTGCGGGCGTTCCGCTCGAAGGTGTCGCGTCGGTGCCGGGGCCGAGCTCGAAGGGGCTCGGTGGCGCGCTCGCGGGACAGGCGATCCCGCTGCCGTGGCTCGACTGGGATCTCGCGCCGCTCGCGATCGACGGAGCGGTCGGCTGGTGGCGCGACCAGCCGCTCGTCACGTACGTGCAGCAGTCGAGCGACCCGCGCGACAACGACCGCGTGCGCGCGCTCTCGGCGCCGCAGCTCGATCCGCTCGACAGCCCGAGCTTCCGTCACGCCGACCAGCGCTCCTACGCGCTCAACAGCTACACGCGCACGGCGATCGCGCTGCGCACGCTGAGTGGGCTCGTCGGTCGCGACAAGTTCCTCTCTGGGATGCGGCACTACTCGGAGACGTGGCGCTACCGCCATCCGTACCCGCAGGATTTCTTCGACACGTTCTGCGCGGGCGCGGGCGTCGACGTGCAGTGGTTCTTCGAAGAGGTGTTCCGCGGAACGGGCACGGTCGACTGGAGCGTGACGGTCGAGCAGGCGCGCGAGCGTGAGCCCAAGGGCTTCGCGCAGCAGGATGCGACCAGCGTGCCGACCGAGCTCGGTGCGGCGCCGGTGGCGGAAAACGAGCCGGAAAACGCGGGCTCCGAGGGCGAAGTGGCAAGCGAGGGCAAGCGCGAGAGCGCGCCGCTGCCGTGGAAGGCGGTCGCGACGGTCGTGCGGCGCGGCGAGCTGCGCCTGCCGGTCGAGATCGAGCTCTCGTTCGACGACGGCACGAGCGAGCGGCGCACGTGGACGCGCGAGGAGCAGGCGCAGAAGCGCTGGCTGAAGCTCGAGCACACGGGTTCGAAGAAGCTCACGGGCGTGCGCGTCGATCCCGACGGGCTCGTCCCGCTCGACACCGATCGCTCCAACGACGCGTGGTTCGATGCGCCCGACGGCCTCGCGCCCGTGCGCTGGTCGGAGCGCGCGTTCCAGCGCTGGCTGCAGCTCCTGCACTGGCAGGCGGGGATCGGCGGATGAGCGGCTTCCAGGATCCCCGCGATCAGGACCCGCGCGAGCCGGAGCTGCCGCGCTGGATCTTCCTGCACGCGCTGCGCGTCACGATCGGGCGCACGCCCGTGTGGCTCGTCGCGGCGGGATTGCTGGTCGCGCTCGCGGCGGTGCAGGCGCTGCCGTGGCTCGGCTACTTCGACCGCACGATCGGCGCGAGCTACGCGCCGGGGGCGCAGCTCGCGGAACTCGACGAGACGTTCCGCTTCGACCACCGCGCCGCGCACGCGGCCGTCGACGTCGCCACGCAGGGTGCGGGCGGGGTCGTGGCGTTGCTCGCGCTGCTCGTCGGCGTGTTCTGCGCCGGCGGCTGGCTGCAGGTGTTCCTCGAGCGCACGCAGGGCGAGAGCGTGCGGCTCTTCTTCTACGGCGGAACGCGCTTCTTCTGGCGCTTCTTCCGCGTGCTCCTGTGCACGCTGCTCCTGCTGCAGCTCCTGCGCTGGCTGCTCTACGGCCGGCCCTGGGACTGGCTCGTGCTCGAGACGATCTGCGGCCTCGAGAAGCCCGACCTCGAGCTGTTCGACAGCGAACGCACCGTGCGGCGCCTCGCGCTCGTGCAGACGAGCCTCTTCGCGTGCGGCTTCGCGCTGCTCGCGGCCTGGGGCGACTACACGCGCACGCGCCTCGCCGTGCACGGCACACGTTCGGCGGTGTGGGCCGGGTTGTGCACCGCGGGCGCGCTGCTGCGCCACCCCGTGCGCATGCTGCGGCCGCTCGTGCTGCTGCTCGCTGTCGAGGCGCTCGTGCTCGGGCTCGCCGCGTGGCTCGTCCACGAGCTCGAGGGCTCGCTCGGCCCCGACTCGACCGGCTGGGCCGTTTTCGGCCTGTTTTCCGTGGGAATCGGCCTGCACCTCGCGCGCACGATCGTGCGCGGATCACGCTACTCGGCCTGCGTGCTCGCCACGCGCGACGTCGTGCGCCCCTTGAGCCGCCCCGACCCGTGGAAACGCTCGATCGGCGGCCCCGGTGGCCCGCGCTATCCGATCGACGGCGACGAGTACGCGGTCTCGCTCTGAACGCGCTGCTTCAAGGCAAGCGCGGAACCTCGACTTCGGTGATCGAGCCGGTCAGCGCCTCTTCCATGAAGCGCACGAGGTCCTGCTTCTCCTGCTCGGTGAGCTTGAGCGGCACCATCTTGTTCGAGAGCCACGGGTTGGCGATGCCGCCCTTGTCGTAGTGCTCGACGACCTCGCGCAGCGTGCGCAGCGAACCGTCGTGCATGTACGGCGCGGTCAGCACGATGTTGCGCAGGCTCGGCGTGCGGAACGCGCCCTTGTCGGCCTCGACCTTGGTCTTGTCGAAGCGGCCGAGGTCGGGCTTCTGCTTGTCGAAGCCCAGCCCAAGGTTGTGGAACAACTCGTCGGTCAGGTCCTCGCCGACGTGGCACAGGCTGCAGCTCGCCTTGCCGAAGTAGAGCTCGCGCCCGCGCTCGGCGGAGGCGCTCATGCGGTGCTCGCGCTCGGCCGCGAGGATCCGCTCGGCCTTCGCCTTGAAGACCGGGTCCTTCTCGTCGGCCGGATCCCAGTCGAACAGCGGCTTCGCGGCCTCATAGAAGTCGTTCTTGCTCGCGCCCGAGAGGATCGTGCGCTCGAAGGCCGCGATGGCCTTGCCGATGCGCTCCGGCGTCGCGGGCCCGCCGAACACCTTCTCGAACTGCACGCGATAGCCGGGCAGCGTGTTCAGGAGCTTCGCCGCATCGTCGGTCGTGAAACCCATCTCGATCGGGTTGCCGATCGGGCCGACGGCCTGCTCCTCGAGCGAGCCCGCGCGCCCATCCCAGAACTGCGAGCGGCCGAGGACGCGGTTGATCACCGTCGGCGCGCTGCGCCCACCCTTCTGGCCCTTGATGCCCGAGGACACCGGCTCGCAGTCGGTCCAGCCGCGCGCCGGATCGTGGCAGGTCGCGCACGACACCGTGCCGTCGCGCGACAGGCGCTTGTCGAAGTACAGCTCGCGGCCGAGCTCGACCTTCGCCGGCGTCAGCGGGTTGTCCGCCGGAATCACCTTCGCGAGGTCCGTCGTGATCCCGAGCGGCGCCTCGGGCACGAACGCGACATGCGCGCCCGCCTCGGCGAGCCGCGCCTCGATCTCCGCGAGCGGCAACGTGCCCGGCACCGCGCGGTCGTCGCTGCGGCCGGAGATCTGGTGCTGGAAGGCGAACGCGCTCGCTCCGGCCACGCACAGGCCGGCCGACAGGATCAGGGTTCTCATGGTGCTCGAACGGGGTCGCGGCGACTTGCCGTCGTCCCCACGTTCTTGATCGCGCACACCCCCCGCGCCTCCGAGTGGCCGCTGTGCGGAGCCGCGCGGCGACGAGATCGCGCGCGAAAGTCAGTCGAGGTCGATGGGGAGCTTGCGCGAGAGCGTGAGCGAGGTGGGGCGGATCTCGTGGGCGTAGGCGAGGATCTCGACGCCGGCCTTGGCGGCCTTGCGCAGGGCGGTGGCGTATTCGGGGTCGATCTCGTCGGCGGGGCGGAAGCGCTCGACGTCGTTGCGGCTGACGAAGAAGAACTGCACGGCGCGGTCGCCGAGCTGGACCTGGCGCGAGAGCTCGCCCAGGTGCTTGAGGCCGCGCTCGGTGGCGGCGTCGGGGAAGGCGGCGGAGCGTTCGACGGCGTAGGTGGTGTTCTTGACCTCGACCCAGCACTTGTCGCCCTTGGCGCCGGTGAGCAGAAGGTCGATGCGGCTGTTCTCGCCGTACTTCACCTCGCGCTTGGCCTCGGCGTAGCCAGCGAGCTCGGGGATCAGGCCGGCGACGACGTGCTCGTAGGTCGCCTGGTTGGGCAGGCCGGTGTCGACGTTGACCCAGTGCTTGCCGACCTGGATCGACTGGAAGACGTAACGCAGCTTGCGTGCCGGGCTGGCCATGTCGCGCAGCACGACCTTGCGGCCTTCCTCGAGGCAACCCTTCAGGCTGCCGGTGTTGGGGCAGTGCGCGGTGACGACCGTGCCGTCCTCGAGCTTCACGTCGGTGAAGAAGCGCTTGTAGCGGCGGAGGAAGGTGCCCTGGATCGTCGGCTGCTCGATGCGCATGGCGCGCGAGGGTAGCGGCGGAGGGCGTCCGGCTGCGGGGACAAAAAGGGGGCGGCGGACGCGCTCGCACACGTCCGCCGCCGGAAGGCCGAAGCTCGCACTCGGCCTTGGATGTCGCACCGCAGGGCTTTCAGGAGCGCTGCGTCTCTGGGTCCCGCTTGAGGCGGGGCCGCGCGAAGTCTCAGGAAGCTGCGCGCACCCCTTTCAGCGCAGAGCGCGGGCGCGCGTTCGTCAAAATTTGTTGCAGAGTTGGCTAGCCTCTGTCGCAAAAGGACTTACGACGACGCGAAACGGGCCTCGAAGGGCCCCTCAACCGTCGCGCGGCGGCGGCTCGACGGTCTCGAGCAGCTTGAGCGCGCGCGAGTAGTAGCGCCGGGAGAGCACGCTGGTGCGCCCGAAGCCCGAGGCCATGGCCCCGAGCGCCTGTTCGAGGCGCGGGCGGGTGGCGCTGGACGGATCGGCGGTCATGCGGGCGAATTCGAGGGCGGCGCTCAGCACGGGCCGGCGCCAGTCCTCGTAGAGCCGCGAGTCGGGTCGCGCCAGCGACCGTTCAAGCGCCGCGATGGCCTGGGCCGGTTCCCGGCGCTCGAGCGCGAGCTCGACCTCGGCCAGCACGCCAAACTCCGCCCCGGGCTCGTCGATGGCCTTGCCCAGCTCGCCGAGCTCGCGCTCCGCCCCCGCCACGTCGCCCATGTCGAGGCGGGCCCAGGCCAGCGTCGCGTGGGCGCGGTTGCGCAGCGATTCGCGGTCGATGGTGGCAAAGCCGTCGAGCGCGAGCACCTGCTCCATCGGCTCGAGCGCCTCGTCGGGCCGCCCGATCATCATCGCCGTCTGCGCCGCGCGCCACTCCATGTACCTGGGTCGGGGGTGTTTCGGACCCAGGCGCGCCAGCACCGCGGCGGCGCTCGTCCGCAGCCGTTCCAGCGCCGCGGGTCCGCGGCCGAGCAGCAGCTCGAGCGTGGCCGCGTTCTGCACCGCGAACAGCGTCTGCGGATGTTCGGGCCCGAGCGCGGCGTCGAGGATGCGCTCGGCCTCCTCGGAGTCGGCGAGCGCGGCCTCGTGCTGGCCGAGTCCCTTGCGCATGCTGCCGAGGAACGCGAGCTGCTGCGCATACCGCGGACTCTGGGCGCCGTAGGTGAGACGCGCGACCTCGGTCGCTTCCTCGTGCAGCGCGAGCTTCTGCTCGCGGTCCGAATTCGGCAGCGCGAACGAGACGTTCTCGAGCATCTGGCTGCGCTCGACATCGCCTTGCCCCAACTGTGTCCGCAGCTCCAGCAGTGCGAGCGGCGCCCACGCGAGCTGCGTCCGCTGGCTCATCCGCGTCGCGTGCGCGAGCCCATCGAGGATCGCGACGCGCAGCTCGGGGTCGGCCCCTTCGCTCTCGAGATCCGCCGCCCACGCGTCGTACAGGAGCGCCAGTCCCGGCTCGACGGCGCCGAACGTGACCCACGCCTTCGCGATCTGGATCTGCGTGAGCAGCGCGCGCCGGTCGCGAGGACCGTTCGCGCAGGTGTAGATCTCGCGCGCCTCGAGCATCTGGGACGTGCCCTGGTCCGTGCGGCCCGCGAGGCGGCGCAGCGTTCCGACGAGGCGCAGTACGTCGGCCACGCGCACGTCGTCGGCCTCGTGCAGGCGGCGGCGCAGCACGAGCGCACGCTCCGCGAGCGGCAGCGCGTCCTCGTAGAGCCCGAGACCGAGGAACGACTCCGCCATGCGCTCCTCGAGGCGCGCGCGCAGCTCGGGCTGGTCGGCGAGCTCGAGCTCGATGCGTGCGACGCCGCGGTGCAGCAGCGCCTCGGCCGTCGGCGGGCGGCCGCGCTCACGGTCGGGGTCCGCGGAGGCGAAAATGTCCGCCAGAAAACGCGCCACCGTCTCCGAGTCGCGCGCCTCGATCTGCGCACGCTCGCGCTCGCGGTCGGCGGCGATACGCGCGAGGTTGGCCTGCTCGAGCGCGGCCGTCTCGGCGTCGAGCGCGCGCTCGAGCTGGGTGCCGTACTCACGTTGTTGCACGTACAGCAGGCTCGGAACGCCGACGAGCAGCACGAAACCGAGCGCGCTCGCCATCGTCGTCGTCGGGTTGCGCGAGATCCAGCGCGCGACGCGCGCGACACGCCCCGGAGGCCGCGCCTCGACCGGCTCGCCCGCGAGCACGCGATGCAGGTCGGCCACGAAGGCCTGCATCGACGAATAGCGGCGGCTGCGCTCGCCTTCGATGGCCTTCATGCAGACCGTTTCGAGGTCGCGCGAGACGCGATGGTTGCGCACGCGCAGCGCCGGCGCCGCGTTGTCGCGGATCGTGTTGCGCACTTCCTCGGCGGTTTTCCCCGAGTACGGCACTTGCAGCGAGAGCAGCTCGTACAGCGTGACGCCGAGCGCGTACACGTCGGTGCGGCCGTCGATCTCGTCGAGCTTGCCCTCGATCTGCTCCGGCGCCATGTAGAGCACCGAACCGACAGCGGTGCCGTACGTGGTCATGCGCACGTCGACGCTGGCGCTCGCGAGGCCGAAGTCGAGCAGCACGACGCGGCCCTCGGGCGTGATGGCGATGTTCGATGGCTTGATGTCGCGGTGCAGCACGCCGCGCGCGTGCGCGTGGGCGAGCGCCTCGGCGATGTGGTGCACGATGCGCACGCTGGCCTCGGTCCAGCTCGCCTCGAACAGCTCGCGCGACGCGTCGTTTTCCGCCTGTTCCTCGAAGCCCGCGCCGCCGAGCACGGCCTCGCGCAGGTCCTCGCCGCGCAGGCTGTCGGGCGCGCGCGTCTCGACGGTGGTGAGCACGTCGGCGAGCGTGGCGCCGCGCACGAGCTCCATCGCGAAGTACGGGATGCCGCGCTCCTCGCCGACGGTGTAGATCGAGACGATGCCGGGGTGCTGCAGGCGCGCGACGGCCTCGGTCTCGCGGCGGAAACGCTCGCGAGCGCGCGGGAAATACAGGTGTTCGGGCCGGATCAGCTTGAGCGCGACCGTGCGGCCGAGCTTCTCCTGCAGCGCCTCGTACACGACGCCCATGCCGCCGCCGCCGAGCCGGCGGACGAGCTGGAACTCGCCCAGGCGCTCGGGAAACGAGTCGGCGTCGGCGGTGATGCCCTCGACGAGGCCCATCTGCAGCAGCACGCCCATGCGCTCGCGGATTTCCTGCGAATGCTCGGGGTGAGCGCGGCACAGCTGCTCGATCGCGCCGTGGTTACCGCCGGCAAGTTGTTCCATGCAGCCGACGAGCAGGGCGCCGACGGGGTCGGACTGGCTCGCGCGGCTGGCGGTGCTCGGGCGTTTCTCGGGCGTCATCGCGGCACGTGCAACTATCGCATGCCGACGGGGCGGCGGGGCGGTTCCCACGCGGCGTGGCCCCGCGCCCGCGGCGAGGGGGTAGCATTTTCCGCGGAGCGAACCGTGCTTCCCGAGGAACCTTCGCAAGAGCAGCGCGTCGAGGACCTGCTGGAGCGGCACTTGCCGACCCTGCGGGCCTACGTGCGGCGCAATCTCGACGCCGGGCTCGCCGACCGCGAGTCGACGAGCGATCTCGTGCAGTCGGTCTGCCGCGAGGTGCTGCAGGGCAAGGAGAAGTTCGAGTTCCGCGGCGACGCGGCCTTCCAGCGCTGGCTGCTGCAGGTCGCGCTGCACAAGCTGATGGACCGCCGGCGCTTCTGGCGCGCGCGCAAGCGCGAGGGCCTGAAGGTCGAGCCGCAGCAGCGCGCGAGCGCGAGCTGGTCGCGCGACGAGCTCGGCAAGCTCGCGGTCGCGCTCGGCAGCCCGAGCGCCGAGGCCATGCTGCGCGAGGACCTCAAGCGGCTCGAGGAGGCGCTCGCGCAACTGGCGGACTTCGACCGCGAGGTGATCCGCCTCGTGCGCCTGCAGGGCATGAGCCACGCGGAATTCGCCGGGCTGATGGGCTGCACCGAGCCGCAGTCGCGCAAGCGCCTGTTCGAGGCCCTCGCGCGGCTCTCGCTGCTCCTGCGGCCGGGTCGCACGAGCTGATCCGCGGCTTTTTCGCGAGCGTCACACAGCGGTTGCGGGCACGAACCGGTCGCGCTGCTAACTTTGGGCGCCATGATCTCCGCCTTCCTCGCCCTCGCGCTGCTTGCGCAATCGAGTCCCGCTCCCCAATCCGAAGCGCCGACGCTCTCCGTCGAGCGACCCGGCGACGGCCTGCCGCGTTGTGGTCTCGGCAAGCAGTTCCACGCGGGCCGTCGCGCCGCGCTGCGCGAGTCACTCGGCAAGGGTGTCGTCGTCGTGCGCGGCCTCGCGGCTCCGCGCGACTACACCGCGTTCCGTCAGGACAAGGTGTTCTGGTACCTGACCGGCGTCGAGAGCGCGGACGCGTGGCTCCTGATGGACTGCGAGAGCGGGCGCGAGCTCCTGCTCCTGCCCGATCCCAACAAGATGCTCGAGTCCTGGGATGGCGAGTGCTTCGACGCCGGCGACAAGTGGGTCAAGGAGCTGACCGGCTTCAGCGAAGTGCGCTCGACGCGTGACGCGGCCGAACTGCTCAAGGAAATGCTCGGCAAGTCGAAGGACCTGTGGATCTCGATGCATCCCAACCTCGCGATCGCGGGCGCGGCCGACCGCGCGGGGCCCTACGATCGCGCTCGCACGAAGGACCCGTTCGACGGGCGCCTCGGGCGCGAGGAAGCGTTCCGCGAGCAGCTCGCGGAGCTGTTCAAGGTCGAGCCGAAGGACCTCTCGCCGCAGCTGAACGCGCTGCGCCGCAAGAAGACGCCCGAGGAGCTCGACGCCGCGCGGCGTTCGGGGCGCGCGGGCGCGCTCGCGATGATCGAGGCGATGAAGTCGACGCGGCCGGGCATCGGCGAATGGGAACTCGAAGGCCTGATGAGCTGGTTCCAGCTCAAGGAAGGCGCGGCGGGTCCGGGGTACATGGCGATCGTCGGCTCCGGCGCGAACTCGCTGATCCTGCACTACGGCGCAAACAACCGGCGCCTGAAGGCGGGCGAGGTCGTGCTCGTCGACTACGCGCCCGAGCTCGACCACTCGGTGTGCGACATCACGCGCACGTGGCCCGTCGACGGCAAGTTCACGCCGCGGCAGGCCGAGCTGTACGACGTGGTACTCGAGGCCCAGAAGGCCGGCATCGCCGTGGTGAAGCCCGGCTGCACGCTCGGCGACGTCGAGGCGGCCTGCTCGAAGGTGCTGCGCGACCGCGGATTCCAGAAGTTCGTGCGCCACGGCGCGTGCCACTTCGTCGGCCTCGAGGTGCACGACGTCGGCGACCAGCGCAAGCCGCTCGAGGTAGGCGCGTGCTTCACGATCGAGCCGGGCCTCTACGAGCAGGAAACCGGCATCGGCATCCGCATCGAGGACGTCGTGATCGTCACCGAGAGCGGTTGCGAGATCGTCAGCGCGGCGGCGCCGCGGGAACGCGCGGAAATCGAGGCCCTGATCGCCCAGCCGGGCGTGCTCGACCGCCTCGACGAGCGTTGAGCGCCGCCAGCGTTGATCGTTCGGCCGCGTTGCGACTACACTCTTCGCCCCCATGGCGTCCTTGAAGGAACACCGCGATCGCGTCCCGGCCCTGCAGCGTCACCTTGAGCAGCTCAAGGTGAGTCTTTGACTACGCCAGCCACACCAAGCGGCTGGCGGAGATCGAGGAACTCGAGCTCCAGCCCGGCTTCTGGGACAACGCGGAGAAGAGCCAGCGCCTGATCGGCGAGAAGAAGCTCGCGCGCGGCGTCGTCGACCCGGTGCGTTCGCCGACATCGAGGGCGAGCTCGCCAAGCTCGACTTCCGCGTGATGCTCGGCGGGCCGCAGGACGCGTCGAACGCGTTCCTCCAGATCAGTCCGGGCGCCGGCGGCGTCGACGCCTGCGACTGGGCCGGCATCCTCGTGCGCATGTACTCGCGCTGGGCCGAGGAAAAGGGCTACACCGTCGAGGAAGTCGAACTGCAGGAAGAGCCCGAGGGCGGCATCCGCGGCGCGACGCTGCGCATCGTCGGCGACTACGCGTTCGGGTACCTCAAGGCCGAGCGCGGCGTGCACCGGCTCATCCGCATCAGTCCGTTCGACGCGGCCGCGCGGCGCCAGACGGCCTTCGCGGGCGTCGACGTGACGCCGGAACTCGGCGCCGACATCAAGGTCGAGGTCAAGGAAGCCGACCTCGAGATCGAGACGATGCGCTCGGGCGGCGCGGGCGGCCAGAACGTCAACAAGGTCGAGACCGCGGTGCGCATGAAGCACGTGCCGACCGGCATCGTCGTGCGCTGCCAGAGCCAGCGCAGCCAGCTCAAGAACCGCGAGCTCGCGCTGCAGATGATCAAGGCCAAGATCATCGCGATGCGCGAGGCCGAGCGGGACAAGGAGCTCGCGTCGCTCTACGGCAACAAGGGCGAAATCGCCTTCGGAAGCCAGATCCGCAGCTACACGATGCACCCCTACCAGCTCGTCAAGGACGAGCGCACGGGCGTGCAGACCGGCAACATCCAGCAGGTCCTCGACGGCGACATCGACCGTTTCATCGAGGAATACCTGCGCCAGAAGGGCGCGGGGAAGTAGGGAGTCGCGCACGGCCGTGGATCCCGCCTGAATCCAGCGGGGCGAGGGCTGCGAAGTCCCCACATGCCATGCGAACGACTTGGAAGGTGCTCGGAGGAGTTGCGGGGGCTGCGGCGCTCGCGTTGGGGCTGACCGCCTGTGCCGGACTCGAGAAAGCCGAGCTCGGAGAGCGGCTGCTCGCCCTCCCGAAGAACGCTGCGCTCGCGCGCCACGGCGTGCAGGTCCTGCCGGGCAAGGCGCGCATCGGCGGGCGCGAGCTCGCGGCCGAGTTCCGCTACATCCGCGTGCCTGCGCGGCCGGGGGCGAGCGGGGCACCGATCCTGTTCCTGCACGGCACCCCGTCGACGATGACCAACTGGGCGGCGCTGCTGACGGCGCCCGGCGCCGAGCCGACGCACGAAGGCGACTGCGACGTGTACGTGCTCGAGATCGTCGGCCACGGGCAGTGCCGCACGGAACTCGACGACTATTCGTTCCAGGCCTGCGCGGACTGGGTGACGAGCTTTCTCGTCGCGCTCGACCTGCGCGGCGTGACGGTCGTCGGGCAGAGCTACGGCGGCGAGTTCGCGTGGCGGGCCGCGCTCGACGCTCCCGACCGCATCGCGAAGCTCGTGCTGTTCGATTCGTCGGGCTACAAGCGCGGCGACGGCGAGTGGCTGCCCGAGGAGGAAAAGCTGCGCAACTGGCCGGGCGCGCAGTACGGGTACGTGCTCAACGATCGCGAGCGCCTCCGCCCCGCGTTGCAGCTGCACTTCGGGACTCCGATCGCCGAGGACCAGCTCGAAGAGATGTACCTGTGCTGCGACAACTCCGACAACTGGCGCGCGATGACCGAGCTGTGCCGCGACGAGAACGGCACGCGCGAGGCCGAGATCACGAGGATCGTGCAGCCGACGCTGCTCCTGTGGGGCGAGCGCGACATCGCCTACACGCCGGAAAAGGTCGCCCAGCGCTTCGCGCGCGACATCCGCGGCTCGCGGCTGGCGCTCGTGCGTGATGCCGGTCACTATCCGCACGAGGAGCGCGTCGACGACGTCCGTCGCGAGCTCTGGGCCTTCCACCTCGGGACACAGCGATGAAATTCCTGGCTCTCGCGCTCGCGGCGCTCGCGGGCGGCGACGTGCAGACGCGCGAAGCGACTCGTGCGGAGCTCGAGACGAGCTTCCCGCTCGCGTGGCGCGTGCCCGACGAGCTGTGGACGCCGACGAAGGACGCGGGGAGCACGGCCCTGCCGCTGCTCGTGCCCGCGCTGCTCGCCGAGCGTTTCGAGGCTCCGCAGCCGTGGATGGCGAGCGTGGGGGACATCCTCGCCGAGCACAAGAGCCGCGGCGGCGACCATCTGGCGCTGCAGGTGCTGCTCGCGGAGCTCGAGCGCGCCGCGCCGAAAACCTTCGAGAAAGTCGGGCGTTTCCTGCAGCAGGTGCTCGACGACCGTGCGTTGCGCGACGCCAAGTGGGACCCCGACAAGGATCGCCGCGACGACGGGATGTACTTCGGGCCGCTGCTCGAGCGCCACACGGGCACGAGCGAGCCGTGGAAGTCGCAGGAAGGCTCGCGCACGTTCCATCAGGCCGCGACGTTCGTGCGCGGCGACCTCGACTCGATCCTCGGCGCGATCCACGACTACGAGGCGACGATCCGCAATCCGGGCACGAGCTACGAGAAGCTCGAGCCGGTCGCGGGTTCAGCCTTGCGCTGCGAGGACGCGGAGCTCGGGCCCCTGGGTGCGCTCAAGGTCGACGTGCGCTCGAAGCTGCCGTTCCCCTTCATCCGCTACAAGCTCGACCTGCGCGTCCTGCACGCCGTCGAGAAGGGCACGCTCGTCACGTACGTGTCGTCGATGAGCAAGGACTTCTACTGGTTCGCCGGCAAGGACTGGTACTTCCCGGTGCGCACGAGCGCGGGCGAGTGGCTCGGCACCATGGTCGTGCGCCTGAGCGGCTTCGACCTCACGGGTGTCCCCGACGGCGACGACAACCGCAAGGCGGGCACGCGTGGTTCGCTCGGCAGCGTGCGCAAGCGTGCGGAAGCGCAATTTGCGGCCTCCGGCGGCGTGCCGCGCGTGATCGAGGGTGCGCTCCCGCCGTTCGTCGCCACGGTCCCCGCAGCCCGCAAGTGAGCGCGCTGGAACGAGAGAGCGCGAGTTGATTAACCTCTTCGGCCTCGTTCTCCGCCTCCAACGTCCTTTCATGCCCGGGTGGGCAGGAAGTGTCCGATGACTCTCAAGATCGCGCGGGCTCTGCTGAGCGTTTCCGACAAGACCGGCCTCGAAGGTTTCGCGCGCCAGCTCGCGCAACGCGGCGTCGAGCTGCTCTCGACCGGAGGCACGTACAAGGCGCTCGCCGCCGCCGGCATCCCGATGCGCGAGGTCTCCGACTACACCGGCTTCCCCGAGATGATGCACGGGCGCGTCAAGACGCTGCACCCCAAGGTGCACGGCGGCATCCTCGCGCTGCGCGACGAGCCGAGCCACGTCGGCGCGATGAAGGAACACGGCATCGCCCCGATCGATCTCGTCGTGATCAACCTCTACCCGTTCGAGGCGACGGTCGCGAAGGCCGGCGTGTCGCGCGAGGAAGCGATCGAGCAGATCGACATCGGCGGGCCGTCGATGGTGCGTTCCGCCGCGAAGAACCACCGTTTCGTCGGCATCGTCACCGATCCCGCGGACTACGGGCGCGTGCTGGACGAGCTCGAGAAGAACGCCGGCGCGCTGACCGACGGCCTCAAGCGCGAGCTCGCGCTCAAGGCCTTCCAGACGACGGCGCGTTACGACGCGGCGATCTCCGCGTGGCTCTTCGCGCAGGAACTGGCCGACGGTCGCACCGACGACATGTACCCCGAGAGCGCCGCGCTCGTCGGCCGCAAGGTGATGAGCCTGCGCTACGGCGAGAACCCGCACCAGACGGCCGCGTTCTACGCGCAGTCGGGCGTGCGCGAGCCCTCGATCGCCACGGCCGAGATCCAGAACGGCAAGCAGCTCTCCTACAACAACCTGGTCGACCTCGACTCGGCGCTCGCGCTCGCGAAGGAATTCGACGAGCCCTTCGTCGCCGTCCTCAAGCACAACAATCCCTGCGGCGCCGCGGCGGCGGCGACGGTCGCCAGCGCGCTCGAGAAGGCCTGGGCCGGCGACCCCGTGTCGGCCTTCGGCTCGGTGCTCGCCTTCACGCGCCCGCTCGACCTCGCGTCGGCGGAATTCCTCGTGTCCGGCAACCGTTTCGTCGAGGCCATCGTCGCCCCGAGCTTCGACGAGGACGCCTTCGCGCTGCTCACGCAGAAGCCCAAGTGGGGCAAGAGCGTGCGCCTGCTCTCCTGCGGGCCGTTCTCGAGCGTCTCGCGCGACGCGCGCGACCTCGAGTGGAAGAAGCTCACCGGCGGTTTCCTGCTGCAGCAGCGCGACCTGCGTGCGGAGCTCGAGAGCGAGTGCAAGGTCGCGTCGAAGCTCGCCCCGACGGCGGAGCAGATGCGCTCGATGCTGTTCGCCGCGCGCGTGTGCAAGCACGTCAAGTCGAACGCGATCGTCGTCGCCAGCGGCACCGAAGTGCTCGGTGTCGGCGCCGGCCAGATGAGCCGCGTCGACAGCGTGCGCCTCGCGATCGCGAAGGCCGGTGCGCGCGCGCAAGGCTCGGTGCTCGCCTCCGATGCGTTCTTTCCGTTCCCTGACGGCGTGGAAACGGCCATCGAGGGCGGCGTGCGGGCGATTCTGCAGCCGGGTGGCTCCGTGCGCGACGCGGAGGTGCTCGCCACCTGCGACTCGCGCGGCGTCGCGATGGTGTTCACGGGACTTCGACACTTCCGCCACTAGCCGACGGGCCTGAGCGCGGACTAACCTCTCGAGCCGAATCGTGACGACGACTCTCCAACGTGTGGCGGCAGGTGACGCGACGGCGGTGCAGGACTGCATCGACCGCTACGGCGGCCTCGTCTACACGCTGGCGCGGCGCATGTGCCCCAAGGGCGCGGAAGTCGACGACGCGGTGCAGGAAGTCTTCATCGAGCTGTGGCGCAAGGCCGAGCGCTACGACCCGAACATCGCCGAGGAGTCGGTGTTCATCGCGATGATCGCGCGCCGGCGCCTGATCGACCTGCAGCGGCGGCTCGCGCGCCACGCGGGTGCCGAGGACCTGCCCGAGAGCCTCGAGGCGACCGAACCCGAGCCCGAGAGCGGTGCCGAGCTCAAGGACAGCGCCGCCGTCGCCGAGCGCGCCTTCCGCGAGCTGCGGCCCGAGCAGCAGAAGGTCCTGCGCCTCGCGGTGTGGGACGGGCTCTCGCACCAACGCATCTCCGAATTGACCGGTTTGCCGCTCGGCACCGTCAAGACCCACGCCCGGCGGGGTCTGCACCGCCTGCGAGAGCTCCTCCAGCCCTCTTCGCGGACCTCGTCCGCCGGAGGTGGCGCGTGAGTGAGCGAATCCACAATTCCGAACGCCTCGAACAACTGTGGGCGGACCATGCCGTGTTCGGGCTCAATCCAGAGGAAGATCGCGAGCGGGAAGCGCTGGAGGCAACGGGCGGGAATCGCGCGCTGGCGGACGAGTTCGAGCTCGCCGCGGCCGCGGTGGCCCTCGTCCAGGCCCGGCGTCGGGCGGAGCCTCTGCCGGCGGCGCTGAGGGCCAAGCTCGAGGGCGGCGGCCGTGCCTGGCTGGCGACCCGCGCTCCGCAGGCCCAGACCGCCCCCCAGCCGCGCCTGCGGGCCCTGCCCCCGGTCGCGCCGCCCGCGCCCTCGCGATCCATCGCGCTCCCGTGGCTCGCCGCGGCGGCCGCGGCGGTGCTCGCCATCGCCGGCTGGTGGCCGCGCACGGAGCCAAGCGAGCCTTCGAAGGTCGCGGTCGCGCCCCAGCCGGCCGAACAACGCGCCAGCCTGCTCGCGGCGGGGGCCCTGCGCGTCGATGCGCAAGGCACCGAGCTCGCCAAGGGCGCCGGCGGCGACGTCGTGTGGGACAACCGGGCCCAGTCCGGCTGGATGCGCCTCACGGATCTGCCGGTCAACGACCCGACAGTTTCTCAGTACCAGCTGTGGATCTTCGACGAGTCGCAGGAGCACCCCGTCGACGGCGGCGTCTTCAACGTCAGCGCCGCGGGCGAGCTGCTCGTGCCGATCGACGCCAAGTTGAAGGTCGGCAAGCCGACGCTCTTCGCGATCACGCTCGAGAAGCCCGGTGGCGTGGTGGTCAGCGACCGCCAGCGCATCGCCTGGGTCGCCAAGCCCGGTTAGCCCGTCCGGTCGGGGTCCCCTGCGGCCGGGTTCGGCCGATCCGGGGGCCGCACCCGCGGCAGGCCACCCGGTCTCCCGCCGCGAAGCGCTTCCGCTAGACTCGGGCGCGCTGCGCCTCCGCTTCGAACAAACGCTCGAAATCCCGCGAGACCGGCTGTTCCGCTTCCACTGCGACCCGGGCAACCTCGCGTTGCTGCTCGAGCGGCGCCGCGGCTTCCGCGTGCTGCGCCACGCCGGCGGCATCGAACCGGGCAGCGAGACCTGGGTGATCGACGAGTTCTGCCTCCTGCCGGTGACCTTGGGCTTTCGCCACGTGGCGCTCGATGCGCCGAACTCCTTCGAGGAGCACCTCGTGCACGGTCCCTTCGCGCGCTTCGCCCACCGGCACGTGTTCGTCGAGAGCGGCGCGAGCACGAGCGTGATCGACGAGCTCGACGTGGGCCTGCCCTGGTGGCTGGGCGGCGAGCTCGCCCAGCGCTGGCTCGTCGCCGGTCACCTGCGGGCGGCCTTCGAGTTCCGGCAGCGGGAGCTGGCCCGGCTGGTCCGCGAGGGCGCCATCCCGTGAAGGGACTCCGATGCTGATCGCGTCCTGCCTGCTGCTCGCGATGGCCGTGCTCGGCGGCGCGGACATCCTCCTGTTCCACACGCTGGCGCACGGCATCCGCCGCCACCTGGATTCGCGCACCGAGCTGCTCTCCCACGCCCTGCGCGGCCCGACATACCTGACCCTGTTCCTCGCCGTGCCCAACCTGGCGCTCGACGGAGCGTGGTTCGTCGCTTTGCTCGCCGTCCTCGCCTTCGACCTCGCGATCTCGCTCTGGGACTTCGCGGTCGAGCGCGCGAGCCGCGCCCGGCTCGGCGGGATGACGAGCGGGGAGTACGTGCTGCACATCCTGCTGGGGATCCTCTACGGGGCGCTCGTGACGAGCCTGCTCCTCACCGAGCGCCACCGGCTCGACGCACCGACGCGGATCGCCTGGGAGCCCATCGACGGCCCGTGGGCGCTGCGGGCGATCCTCGCGGTGAGCGGCGTCCTCGCCTTTGGATCCGGGGTGCTCGATCTCCTGGCCGTCAGGCGTCTGGGCGACGCTCGCAGGCCCTGAGGCCCCCGGAGATTTTTTTCGAGATTCCCTCCGCGAAAACGCCGCGGGCCGGAACCGGGGGATGACACCCAAGGAGTCATCCCCATGCACAAGTTCTCGTTCCAGCTCGCCGTCGTCGGCTTGCTCGCCAGCTCCGGCTTCGCCCAGGACAACTGGCCCTTCAATCCGATCCGGTACTTCGAGTCCGGGACCGGCGTCACCAGTGCCAACATCCCCGACACCGGCGGCGTCTGGCCGGGCACGATGCCCACCACGTACCTCTCGCAGACGTTCCAGGTGCCGTTCGACGTGGAATTGATCTACGGGATCGAGCTCACCGGGCTCAGCCACACGTACATCGGCGACCTCCAGATCGTGCTGATCGCACCGTCGGGTGCCGGCTACAACATCCTGCACCGACCGGGCTTCACCGGGACGGGGTTCGGCTCTGCCGCGAGCTTCTCCGGCACCTATGCCTTCATGGACCAAGGCGTGCCGTTCCCCACGCTGAGCTCGGGTGTCGTGCCGACCTCGATCTCCGTCGGCCAGGCCTACTCCTTCTCCTTCGGCAACTGGCCGGACGGTCAGCACGGGTTCGCGAACGCGAGCTCCATCAGTGCGGAATCCGGCACGTGGCAGTTGCGTGTGTACGACTGGGCGACTCAGGACACCGGCAGCGTGACGACGCCCAAGCTCGAGGGCCAGCTCTATGCGCACTACAAGGTCGACTACGGCAACGCCGGGCAGGTGCCGTCGCCCAATTTCGCCCCGGCCGGCGGCTACCCCGGCCACTGGAACGCGATGGACAACTCGACCGGCCCGCTGACGCTCCCGACCTCCGCCGTGGCGCCGGCGAATTGCACGATCTTCGGCGCGAGCGCCACCTACACGCGCTCGGGCACGGCGTTCCCGACCTTCACCTTCGACAACCCGAACACCACTGGTGACAACCAACTCCTCCTCGACGACGCGCTCGACCTCGGCGGCGTCGGCAACCAGTCGACCGTGACGATCAGCGGCCTTCCGATTGGCAACTACTACGTGTGGGTCTATGCGTGGGCTCCCGACGATCCGATCGGCAGCAGGACTTGGGTGGTGGTCAACGGTGGCCTCGCCGAGACGAAGCTCGTCGGCGGTGCGGACTGGCCGGGCGTCTACAACGGCATCACCACGCACTTCGACACCGTCGCCGTCACCAACGGTTCGCTGACGTTCGGCGCCATCACGGCCAGTGGCTTCGGCAGCATCAACGGCTTCGAAATCGCCCAAGCGATCGGCGGCACGTCGGGCGCCGCGGTCACGAACTGCCCGTCCGGCGGAAGCCTCAACGGCTGCTTCCCGAACCTCACGTACGCGGGGAACACGAGCTTCGCCGCAAACGACGGCTACCTCTTCTGCGTCGTCGACGGCAACCGCTCCGGCGGCTTCTTCTACGGCCTTCGCCCCGCCGACGGCATGCCCTTCGGCACCGGCACGGCCAAGTTCTGCGTCGCTCCGCCTCGTGTTCGCCTCGGCGGCATCCTGAACTCGGGCGGCACGACCGGCATCTGCAACGGGGTGTTCCAGTTCGACATGGACCAGTGGTGGAACTCGGGCCCGACGGGGCTCGGCCTGCCGCCGACGGTCGGGCAGTCGCTCTACTTCCAGGCCTGGCTGCGCGACGCGGGCAACGGAAGCAGCAACATCGCGACCTCCAACGGCCTGCGCCTGACGTTCCAGCCGTAATCCAGCGCGACGGCTCGCACCGTCGAGCGCCCCGGCTTCGCTGCGAACGAAGCCGGGGCGTCTTTGTGTCTTCAGCGCAGGCGTTGCGCGAGCATGTCGAGCTGGCGCGCGCGATGGGGGACGGAGCGCAGGCGCTGTTCGCTCGCGAGAGCGAGCGCGGCGGTGAGTTGCTCGCGCGCGCCGTCGAGTTCGCCCAGTTCGCAGAGCACGCGGGCGAGGTAGAGCCGCACGTCGGGGTCGTTGTCGCGGTCCAGCGCGAGCGCGCGCTCGAGGGCACTGCGGGCCTCGCTCCATGCTCCCCGCTGAACGTCGCACAGGCCCTGCATGCACAGGATGCGCGGAGCCTTCGGGAAGCGGCGCACGAGCTCACGCGCGCACTCGGCGGCTCGCTCGGGCCGCAACGCGAGCTCGGGCGCATCGAAGCCGAGGAACTCGACGTAGGCGAGGCGATCGACGTCGTTCTGCGGCGTCCACGCGACGAGCGCCTCGAGCGGCAGCGCGAGCTCGGCCTCGCGTCCGAGCAACGCGAGGCAACGCAGCTCCTCGAGCCGGTTGGGCAGGTACGTCGCATCGTTCGCCACGCCGAGCCGGGCCTGCTCGAGCGCGCCGACCAGATCGCCGCGCAGGCGCGTGACGATCGAGAGTCCCTCGTAAACCGACGGATGGTCGAAGGAGCAGCGTGAGGCCTCCAGCGCGCGCAAGGCGCTCGTGAGGTCGCCCTCGGCCCGGTAGGTATCCGCAAGATTCTCGAGCGCGTTCCCGTCGAGGCCGAGGTCGAGCTCGGTCTTGGCGAGCGCCGCACGGACGTCCGCGTCGGTCACCGGCTCCCCCGCATCGCGCCGCGCGCGCACGAGTTCCGAACGGGTCCACGGGTCGAAGGCCACGAGCTCGAGGCAGCGCTCGCGCTCGAGCACCTCGCGCGCGAAATCGCCGGACGCCTTCGCCGCCGCGGCGATCGAGCGTCGCGCGTAGTACTCGTTCCGCGGATCGAGCGCGGCCTGCTCGTAGAACTCGATCGCGGCGCGGAACTCGCGCCTCCAGAAACGCACGTCGCCGAGGATGCGCAGCGCTTCGCCGTCGCCGGGCAGGCGTTCGAGGATCTCGGCTGCGAGCGGCTCGAGCGAGCGCCAGTCGGCGTCCCAGTAGCTGAAGATGTCGATCAGGCGTCGCCGCACTTGCACGCTGTCGGGTCGCAGCGCGAGCGCGGCCGTGAGGTAGCGCGTGGACTCCGCCCAGCGGCGCGGCATCGTCAGCGAGAGCGCGCAGCCGAGGTTGTAGAGGAACGTGAAGTCGTCGCGGTGGGCGCGCTGGCCGGCTTCGAGCGCGCGGAGGGCGTGCTGCGACTGGCCGAAGGCGCCGAGGAAATTGCCGAGCAGGAGCTGGCTCTGGCTGGGCCACGAGTCGACGTCCTCCGCTTCACCCATGCGCACGAGCTCGCTGACGTCGCTGCGCAGGATCGCGGCGCGCATGCGGTCGCGCTGCGGATCGGGATCGAGCGCGGAGGCGAGCGAACTCAGGCGCGCGGCGCGTTGCAGCCAAGTCTCGCGCTCGGAGCGTTGGATGTCACCGTCGGCGATCCGCACGCAGACGCCAGACCATTCGTCGAGCGCCGCCGCGAGCGCTCCATCGGCCTGGCGGGCGCGCAGCGACTCGAGCGCCGTCGCCGGCTCCGCGGTGGCCGGGTCGAGGCCGACCCGCGCGAAACTCGCGGCGTAGTCGGCGTGCGTGCGGGCCGGGCTGTACTCGCGCGTGAGGCCCATCGGCTCGCGCACGCCATCGAGCGCACCGAGCAGCTCTTCGGTCTCGCGCTGGAAGCGCCGGGCCTCCAGCTCCCGGCGTGCGTGCTGCTCGAGCTGCTCCAGCCAGCGCAACGCCTCGCTCGCGCTGCGCTCCGACGGACCCGAGCCCGCGGCGATCGCACGCGCGGCGTCGATCGTCACCAGCGCCTCGCTCCACGCTTCGTTCGCGATCGCCGTGCGCGCTTCCTCGAGTGACACCGTGAGCCGTGCATCGGCCGCGCGCTCGCGCTGCTCACGCTCCGAACGCACCCACGCCCATCCGCCGAGCACGATCGCCGCCGCACCGAACACGCTCGTCGCGAGCGCGACGGTCAGGCGCCGCGAACGGCGCTCGCCCTGAGCCTTCACGCGCGCCTCGACGGCGTCGATCTGCGCCCGATGTGCACGCTCCTCGACGCTCGCAAGGTAGGCCTGCAGGCGCTCGGCGACCGCACGCGCCGTGCGCGGCCGTTGCGCAGGATCCGGCGCGAGGCACTCGGTCGCGAGCACGACGAGCTCGCGATCGGCGTCGGCGGCCCGCAACCGTTCGAGCGCGGGCTCGAGTCGCGCCTGTGCCGCACGCTCGATCGAACTGGCCTTCGAGCCGCGGTAAGGCGGCTCGCCGGTGAGCACGTGGCAGAGGATTCCGCCGAGTGCGAAGACGTCGCAGCGCTCGTCGAGCGCGTCCACGTCCCCGCGCGCCTGCTCGGGCGCCATGTAGGCCGGCGTTCCCGCGACCATTCCCGGCAGCGAACGCAGCGGATCCTCGTCGGCGGCGCGCACGATCTCCTCGTGCGTCTCTTCGCGCGCGCCGAGCACCTTCGCGAGACCCCAGTCGAACACCTGCACCTCGCCGAAGTCGCCGACCATCACGTTCGCCGGCTTCAGGTCGCGGTGGATCACGCCGCGGCTGTGCGCGTAGGCGATCGCCTGCGCGACGGACAGGAACACGCGCAGCAGCTCGACACGCTCGTCGGCGCGCTTCGCGTTCGTCTCGAGCAGCGCCGCGAGCGTGTGCCCGCGCACGAGCTTCATCGCGAAGTACGGCCGCGCGTCGAGCAAACGACCGACCTCGTACACCGGCACGATGCACGGATGCTGGAGCTGGCCGCTGATGCGCGCTTCGTCGAGGAAACGCCGCACCGCCGTCGAACTCGCGCTCAGGTCCTCGCGCAGGATCTTGAGTGCAACCTCGCGGCCGAGCTCGGGATCGAACGCGAGCATCACGACGCCCATGCCGCCGCGCGCGATCTCCCCGCGCGGCTCGAAGGCCTTCTTTTCGCGGGGAATCGTGGTGATTTCCGTGTCGCCGGAACGCTGGGCCACTGGCTGCGTCGCGCGGGGCTGCGGTGCCGGAGCGAAGGCATGGCGCATCGCCGCGACCCAGCGCGGATCGGCCTCGCCGTCGTCGGGCAACGCCTCGCTCATGACGAGATCACGGCGAGCAGCCGCTGGCATTCCTGCTCGGCGGAGCGCGGATCGGGCTGATGGAACGCGAGTGCCTCGACGAGCGCCGCGCGGAATTCCTCGCGCGCGCGCGCATACTCGCGATGCACCCGTTCGGGCGCCTCGTTCCAGCGGGCGGCGATCTCGCGGATCGGAAGGTCGTGCGTGAGGCGCAGCTCGAGCAGCTCGACGCGCCGAAGCGCCTCCGCCCCCAGTTCCGCGGCCCGCAGCCGCTGGATCTGCGCCGCCTCGCGCAGCAGCGAGAAGGCCCACGCGCGGTCGAACATCGTCGACACGCCCTGCGCGTCGAACTCGAGCTCGTCGAGCAGCACCGACGGCGCGAGCTCCGACCTTGCCGCCCGCCGCTCCTCGAAGCGCCGCGCGACGTTGCGCACGACGGCGAACAGGAACGGACGGAAGCCGCGCCGCTCCGCCTCCTCGAAACGCTCGAGCGCGCCGCCGCCGCGGAAGCACTCGACGAACACCTCCTGGTGCGCGTCGTCGATCTCCTCGGCGAGCGCGCCACCGCGCCAGCGTTCGGCGAGGTAGGCCTTCACGACCGGCATGTACTGGCGCGCGAACCGCTCCTGCGCCGCGGAATCACCGCCGCGAGCCGCGCGCACGACCGTCCAGCACGTATCCGGAGCTTGCACGGCAACGATCTTATCCGCAGGCCGCGTTTGTGGCGGGTGAGCGAAAGCTCGCGGGCGCGGAATCAGCCCGGCGATGGGCCGAGTCTTGCGCGGTCGCGGAGCAGCAGCGCGCAGGCGACGAACAGCGCGAGTCCGCCGAAGAGCCACACGCCCGCAGCCTCCGCGTAGTCGCTGCCACGCTCGCCCAGCACTCCGGAGCCCGTCAGGCCGTGCAGGATGGCGCTCGCGGCGAGTGCGAGCCCCGCGACGCGGCCGAGCCGGCTGCGCCAGCCGTGATGAAACGCGTGAAACGCGAGGAAGACGACCGGCACGCAGAGCGTGACGTAGTGCTGTTTCCAGCTGCGTTCGCTCAGGAACAGCATCAGGAGCACGAGCAACGCGAGCTCACCCAGCGTGTCCGCCGTCGCGCGCCGTTCGCGCGGAACCCTGCCGGCCCACGCGGCGCATCCGGCGAGCAGCAGCGCAACGACGTAGAACAGCCCACGCAGCGCACCGGGCGACAACGCCACGACGTGGATCGAGACATCCTCGGGGAACAGCGGCGGCCGCGCCACGATCGCGACCGAGTCGCTGAACCAGCGCGCGAGCACGCCGAGCAACGACTGGTTGATCTGCTCGGTCTGCACCTTCGTGAGCGGCGCGCCTTCGACGAACGGCTGCACCATCTGCGCCCACCACGCGCCGAGCAGCTCGAACGTCGCCGCGGGCCCGAGCACGAGCATCGGCAACCCGATTCCCGCGACAGCGATCCCGATCAGGCCGTGCACGAAGGCGCGCGGCGAGCGCTTCCACGCGAAATACGCGAGGAACAGTGCGGGCGTGACCTTGAGCACCGCTGCGAGCCCCGCGAGCCACCCGGCCTCGCGCTCTCGTCCCAGTTGCCAGTTGCGACCCGCCGCGACGACGCAAGCCGCGACCGGGATGTTCACGTTGCCGTGCGCGATGTCGCTGAGCAGAACGCGCGCGATGAGCCCGATGACGACCAGCAGCGCCCATGGAGGAAAGCTCTCGACATTGCCTGCAGCCATGCGGCAGCACGCGAGCACCATCCACCACGCGAGCGCGAGCTTGAACGCCGCCCACAGCACGCCCGCGGTCACGTCACCGAAAGCGAGGAACGGCCGCAGCGCGAGCGCCGTCGTCGGCAGCGTCGGAAAGCCCTCGCGCGTGCCACCCTCCTCGCGACCGTACACGTTCTCGCCGCGCGCGAGCGCATCGACCTGCGGCCGCCACTTCAGGAGCGCACACTGGCCCTTGCGCGCCTTGTGCACGGCCTGCACGAGCGCGAGCACGCTCAGCAGCACCGCCAGCGCCAGCGCGACGCGACGCGGCACCTTGCCGCTCGCGATCCCAGGATTGTTCGGTTGCGTCTCGATGGCGCGCCATCGTCGCGGCGGCGACGGCGCATTTCCACGCCTGCGTCACTTCGGCGCGGACGCCGTGCGCACGTTGCTCTCCAGCCCCAGTCGCGCCGTGTGGCCCGAGCGATCGAGCCACTCGTAGATCACCGGCAGCGGCGTCGCGAGCCCCATGTGCGGCACGATCGTCGTGCGCGCCGAGCCGTGCGTGTAGATCTTCGAGAAGATGCCGACGAGGCGATGGTCGGCGGCGCGGAAGATGCCGCCGCCCGAGTTGCCGATGTACGTCGGCGCGCTGATCATCCAGTAGTTCAGGCCGTCGACCGCGTGCGCCGTCGACGCGATCTCGCCCGAGGTCGGGATCGGATCGTTGCCGAGCGGGCAACCGACCGCGTAGACCGACTCGAACGTGCGCACGCTCTCGAGTTCCTCGCGCGTGGCGAGCTTTGCCCCGTGCGGCACCGCGACGTCGAGGTCCATCTCGAGCAGCGCGATGTCGAGGCCGACGTCGTAGGCCACCATGTGCGCCGTCTCGTCGTGGTAGCGCCCGCTGGGCTCGTACATGCGGACCGGAACCGGCGAGTCGACGCGGTCGATCGTGCCGTAGATGTCGCGCACGACGTGCCACGACGTGAGCAGGTGCGTGACCCAGCCTTCGCCGCTGGCGCGCCGCTGCGACTCGAGCAGGACGCCGCTGCCCACCGTCAGGTCGCCGGAGAGCTGCACGACGGGGCCGACGAGCTCGTGCCACAGCCGATCGGGCTCGCGGTTCGCGAGCAGCGGCTCGACGCGCGCCTTCAACTCGCTCAGTTGCGCGTCACCCTGCGCGCTCGTGCGCGCCGCCAGCGCGCGCAGCTCCTCGAGGTCGCGCGCCCGCTGACCGAGGTCCGTGCTGAGCTCGTCGAGCCGTCCCTCGAGCCGTTCCGGCTCCGCATCGCCCCAGCGCGTCTCCCAATGGCGCAAGCGTTGATCCTGTTCCGCCAGGCGCGAGCTCTCGCGCGCCAGCGCATCCGAGACGCGGTCCAGCCGCGCCGCCACGAGCTCCGCCCGATCGTCCGCCTCGAACTCCGCACGCGCATCCTGCAGCGAACGCCGCAGCTGATCGAGCCGCTGCGCGAGCTGCGTCGTCTCGTCGGGCGTCACGCGCGGCTGGGACTCGAGCTCGTGCACGCGCTGGTTGAGCGAGTGGAGCTGGTGCGCCGCCAGCGCGGTCGCGACCGCGAGGCCAGTGCAGAGGAGGATCGCTTTCATCGGGACTTCGCCTTCCGTGGGCACCCAGGGCTGGGTGGCGGGGTATGCGGCTTCCTATCGGTCCCGCCGGCGTTCCCAAGGAAATCCCATTTCGCGGCAGAGCCCTCCCCGGACGGCGACCGGGCGCTTTTTTCCACCTCGCGCCGCGCCCCCCAAACGCCGCCGCCCGCGGCCGGAGCGGATCCGGACGCGGGCGGCGGGGTGGAAGCGGCGCCTACTTGAAGCGCAGCCGCACGCGCTCGGCCTCGTCGACCTTGCGCGCGAAGGCGACGAAGCCCGCGTACTCGGCGGCGGGGATGACCTGCGCCGGCAACACCGCGGGCAGCACGAAGCGCGCGCGCACGACGTTCGACGACGACGAGCCGATCATGAACGGCAGCTTGCGCTCGCCTTCGCCGCTCGCGCGGCCCGACAGCCCGAGCGCGGGGAACGGCAGCTTGCACACGAACTCCTCGCCCGCGGGATCGAGCAGCCGCTTGTGCGTGCCCTTGGCGCGGAACGCTGCCGGCGCGTCGTCCTTGAGACCGAGCACGTCGTACTCGCTCACGCTCAGGCCCGGGATCACGCGCGACACGAGCCCCGTCACCGTGCGCTTCATCTGCGCCTCGGGAATCTCGCGCAGCTGTTCCTTGAGCGCGTAGCCGACGTTGCCGGTGAAGTCGAGCGTGACCTCGGCCGTCGCCTCGCGGCCTTCGCCGAGCGTCACGAGCACGCCCATCGCGTCACCGGCGCGTTGCGCGGGTGCGATGTCGGGCAGCGTGGTCCACGCGCGCCGCGTCGCGGAGAACGAGGCGGCGTTCGGCCCGTTGGCGACGATCTTTCCGTAGGGCAGCGTCTTGGTCGACATGTCGCACCACGCGGGCTCGCCATCGCGCGGCTTGACGAGCACGAACAGCTGGTTCATCCAGTCGCTCGCCGCCGGGAACAGGTTCTCCGGATCGGGCTCGGCCGCCGGATCGATGCCGCGCGACCACACGAGCTCGTGCTCGATGCCGACGACTTCGAGCAGCGCCGAGTACAGGAAGGCCCCGTTGCCGTCGCGCGTGAGCAGCGCCGCGAGCGCGGAAGTGCGCGACGTCTCGCTGCGCTTGTCGAGCGCTTCCATGGCGAAGCGGTGCAGCGCGATCGCGCGTTCGGTCTCGCTCTCGGTGCCCTCGGACGCGGCGTTGGCAGCCTCGATCAGCTGCGGCGCGAGCCGCGTGGGCACCACGACGTCCTCGACGAGCTCGCGCTCGATCGCCGCACGGTCGGCGGCGCGGCGGAACGCGACCCACGGCAGGTACCAGTCCTGCGGCGGCGAACCGGGCTCCGGCACGACGCGCTCGACGTTGCGCGCGGTGAGGATGTGGATCTCGCGCGCACCTTCGTCGAGCACCTCGTGCTCGCCGTTGAAGTTGCGCAGCAGCATCTCGGCACCCAGCGACTTGGGCAGCGAGATCACATAGCGCGTGAGGAAGAACGGCTTCTCGACGGAGGCGAAGTAGAACTGCCCCGTGCGGAAGCCGTCGGGATCCTGCGGGCCCTGTCCGGAGCGGAACGAGCGCGCGACGGCGTCACCGGGCTCCAGCGCGGGCATGATGTACTCGTTGTTGACGCTCACCGGCTCGTAGGACTTGCCGTCGGAGCGCTTGATCGTCGCGATCGAGAGCATCTCGCCGTCTTCGCCCTGCGAGCCGAGCGTCTCGCAGCCTTCGAGGTCGCGCGCGACGTCGTACTCCTGCGACCACTGATCGTAGGCGCCGTTCTCGAACACGTGCACGACCGACAGGTCGATCGCGCGCACGACGTGGTCGCTCCAGCGCGCCGGATCGAAGTCGGCGAGCACCTTCGCGGGATCGAGCGCGAAGCGCTTCCACGTCTCGTTCGCCGGGTCGGTAGCGAGGCGCTCGCGCGCGGCCCGGTTCGAGGGCTCGATCGCGAGCGTGCGCTGCAGCGCGGCCTGTTCACCGGCGGCATCGCCGAGGCGCCGCGCGCAATCGGCGGCGTGCAGCGTGAAGTAGGGCTCAGTGGGATAACGCGCCTCGAGCTCCGCCCAGGCCTTGGCGGCCTCCTCGAAGCGACCGAGCTCCTCGAGCTCGTTGGCGACCGCGATGTCGGCGCCGAAGGAGCGCGTGCGGCGCGCGATCTCGCGACGCAGCGCGAGCGCGGCCTCGGCGTTGCCCACCGTCTGCTCCAGCGTCGCGAGCGCATCGAGCGCCGACGTGTTGCCGAGCTCGGCGGCCGCCTCGCGCGCCTCGCGGCCCAGCGCCGTCAGGCCCTGGTCATCGCGACGCTGCGCGAGCGCGAGTGCGGGCTCGAGCGCACCCGGAACGCGCACCGAGGCCTCGGCGAGCGCACGCTCCGCCTGCGCCTCGAGCTCGAGCTTCTCGTAGAGGTTGGCGAGCTCCAGCTCGACCGCCGCGCTGCGCGGGCCCGTGCGCAACGGCTCGAGCGCGCGGATCGCCTCTTCCTCGCGATCTTCGGGCGCAAGGATGCGCGCGTGCGCCAAGCGCATGCCGACGTGATCGGCGCGGCCCGCGAGCGCGAGCTCGACAAGCTCCGTCGCGCGCGCGCGCCGCCAGGTCTCGGGCAGCGACGACTGCGTCTGGAACAGCTCGACCGCGAAGGCCGCGATGGCCCAGTCCTGCGGAGCGAGCTCGAGCGCGGTCTCGACGTGCGACACGCCCTCGGCGAAACGCCCGTCCTGGAACTTCGCGTAACCCAGCAGCGCTTCCGCGTACGGACCGCGCGCCTCGAGCTGCTCGAGGAACTCGATCGCGCCGAGCAGCGGCAGCGGACTCGCAGGGGCGGCCTTGCCGGTTCCCAGCGGCGCCGCGAGCTCCGCGACGGGCGCAACGGCCCGCGCACGTCCGGTCGAGTCAAGCACTCGCGCTCCGACATTCATGCCGGAACCCAACGGGAGCGCGACGAGCACGCGGTTGTGACCTTCGCGCCACGCGCGGCCCTCGCGCCACTGCGGGCTGCGCTCGGCCGACAGGAAGTCGATCTCGCGCACGCTGCCGTCGTCGAAGGCCACGCGGCAGTGCGGCGCGCCGGTCGAGCCGCGGAAGCCGCTTTCCCACGGCGAAATCAGCGAAACCCAGTGGGGGGCCTGCGCCTCGCTGAAGTCGAGCTCGAACCAGCCGGTGCCGCCGCGCACGTCGAAGTCGAGGCTGAGCAGGCACCAACCGGAATCGGCGCGCGAAGCCGTGTCGACGTCGAAGCTGCGCACGGTCGGGCCACGCTCGAGCGCGCGCCACGCGACCGGGCGGCCCCACGGCGCGAGCGGACGCGAGCCGGAGAACACCGGCTCGGCGAGCAACGCGGTCGCCTCGGGGCTGAACAGGCTTCCCGCGATCGGCGCGAGCAGGCTGGCGCGCGCGAGGTGCTCGGGGAACAGGTCGATCGAGCCCTCGGCGCCGCGACCGGCGACCGCGAGGCGCCGCGCCGCCTTCATCGCCGCGAGCTGGCCCGCCGCGAGCGGATGCGCATTCGCTTCGGGAAGCGCGAGCACGCGCTCGGCCGCCTTGAGCGGGAACGCGGGCTCGGTCGCGTCGATCAGCGTGAGCGTGACCGTCGCGAGCGGGCTCGCCGGTTCCTTCGCAACCAACGCCGCCCACTCCGCGATGCGCGCGTCGGCGTCGCCCGTGGCGTAGTGCTCGCTCGCCACCAGCGCGCGCGACCAGTCCTCGGCGCGCTGCGCCTGCGGGGGCAGCGCGACGGCCTGCGACAGGAAGAGGATCGGGAGCGAGAGCATCACTTGTTCTCCTTGGGCTTCGACTCGTTCGACTGCGTGTCCGACAGCACGACCTGGCGCGCCTCGGCGGCGCGGATCTCGTCCAGCGCCGCGCGCAGGTCCGCGTAACGCTCCTTGGGAATGCGCCGCTCACGCAGCGTGAACACGCGCTCGACCTCGACACCTTCCGGCGTCGCGCGCGCGTGCATCGTGTAATCGACGAGCCCCGCGAGCGACACCGTCTCGTCCGCGGGCAGGTCCTTCACCTGCGTGCCTTCCGGCAGTCGGTACAGCACTGTCGTGTGCATGCGGAACGGCCGGTCGAGCACGACCTCGAACTGGCGCGACTCCGCGGCCTCCGCCGCGACCTCGAGGATCGGGATCGGGTCGAAGGAGGTGCGCAGCGCGGCTCCGAGTGCCTCGCGCGTCCACAGCGTCTCGGCCTTGAGCCGCGCCTCGACGTGCGCCGCCGCGCCGATGTCCTCTAGCTTCGACGTCGCGACGTCGAGCACGTCGACCTTGCCGAAGGCCTCGGCGAAAGCGCGCGACAGGCGCTGCTTCAGGTCACCCTGCTCGCCGCCGAACTGGTAGCGGTTCTGCACGCCGAACATGCCGGAGCTGTCGTCGAGCACGCGGATCTCGCCGCTGCCGTCGCGCGCGAGCTGCACGTCGTAGCGCCGCACGAACTCGTTCTGCTCGGCCGACGTGTAGGGGATCTGCACGATCTCGCCCTTGCCGTCGCGCACGTGCAGCACCTTCGCGCCCTGGTCGTCGGCGCGCAGGTACTCGACCGGGTTGCGGTCGGCCGTCGCGTCGAGGTAGTAGCCCGCGCGCTCCGCCGTCGCCGGCAGGTACGCGATGCAGTGGTTGAAGTGGTCGACCATCGCGATGTCGAGCCGCTCGTCGTGCCGGCGGTAGGCCGCGTTGATCAGCACCGGGTGCGCCTCGACGCCGATCTCCGCGAGCAGCTGCCGCAGCAGGATCGACTTGTCCTTGCAGTCGCCGAAACGCCGCTCGAAGATCGTCGCCGCGCTGAACGGCTGGTAGCCGTGCGTGCCGAAGCTCCAGGCGTTGTAGCGGATCTCCTGCCCGACGAACTGCGCGATCGCGCGCACCTTGTCGGCCTCGGTCGTGAGGCCCTTGGTGAGCTCGGCGACCTTCTCCTTCATCGCGGGCGTGGTGACGAATTCCTTCTCGATGAAGCCCCACCACCAGCTCGCGAAGGCCTGCCAGCTCGCGAAGGTCGAGATGTCGACGAGCGGCATGAACTCGCGCCGGTCGGGCATCGCCGCCTCCGACGCGGGCCGCTTGAGGTCGCGCGCGACCCAACGCCGCACCACGACGCCGTCGCGTTCCTCGGTCGACTTCTCGAGCGCGGCACCGTTCTGTTCCTTCGAATAGAGCTGCACGTCCTTGGGCGCGAGCACGACCAGGTCCGCGCGGTGCACCGGCGCGAGCGCGTCGGGGTTGTCGACCTGGAAGGAGTGCCGGAGGCCGAAATACTGGCCGAAAACATCCGGTTGCGTCTGGTCGACGCGGTACTCGATGTCGACCAGGTCGCCGGGCACGAGCGGCGGCAGGTCGAAGCCGCGCACGTAGTCGCCGCCCCAGCCCTGATCGCCGCCGCGCGGCGCCGGCGCGCGCTCGAACGAGCCGTCGGCGTGGATCACGCGCACGTTGTAGACCTGCAGGCTCCCGTCGGAGGGGTACGAGATCCAGTAGTTGTCGAGCGCCTTCACGCCCGCGGTGTTCTCGACCTGCAGCACGACGTGCTCGTACTCGTGCTCGGTGCCGTCGGGCTCGACGCGCCACACCGTCGTGCGATCGACGACCTGCACCGAATCGTTGGTCGTGCTCATCGGAACGCTGCCGAGGCGCGTCACCGCGTCCCAGCGCCACGGTCCCTCGAAGCTGTCGGTCTTCTGCTCGTTCGTGGCGAGCAGCGCACGCTGGCGGCGCGCTAGGTCGTAACCCGGATCGAGCCGCGCGACTTCCGCCCGCGCGCCCTCGGCACCGGCGACGTCGCCCTCGCGATCGCACACGCGCGCGAGCAGCTTGTGGATCCGCGCCTCCTCGGGGCAGACCGCGAGCGCACGCCGCAGGTAGCCACGCGCCTCGACGAGCTGGCCGACGCGCTCGAGCGCCTCCGCCGTGTCGAGCATGCGCGCGACGTCGAACGGCGCCCGCGCGAGCGCAGCCTCCGTCAGCGACACCGCGCGCGCGATCTCGCCGCGCTCGAACGCGAAGCCGATCGCGGACTCGAACACCGGCCGCTCGGCGTTGTTCGCGACGAGGCCGTCGAGCAGCGCGACGGACTCCGCCACCTTCCCGCGCCGGAACAGCTCGTAGGCGAAGCCCACCTGCTCCTGCAGCGCGAGCCGGCCTTCCGGCGTCGAGCGCGCAAGCTCGCGCAGCTGCGCGGCCTCCGCGTTGCGGCCGAATTCCTCGAGCGTCAACGCGCGCAGGCGCAGCGCCCGCAGGCTCTGCGGCGCCGCCGCGAGCGCGCGCTCCGCCATCTCCTGCGCCGAACGCTGCAGCGGGTTGAGCGTGCGCCAGAACTCGACGAGGTCGAGCATCGCGCCCACGTGGCCCGGCTCGCGCCGCAGCACGTCCTTGAGCGGCATCAGGCGCTCGTTGTGGCGGATCTCCGCGGAGTTCTCGCGCGGATTGGGCTCGTTGGCGCGCGCGACGAGGTACACAAGGTCGGTGTCGTCGGGCGACAGCGCGAGCGCCCGCTCCGCGAGGCCCTTCTGCGTGTGCGCCTTGTAGTCGTCGGGGCTGGCGAGCATGTGCCACTCGGCGAGCAACGCCAGCGCGCGTGCATCCTCGCCGCGCGCCTCGAGCAGCTCGCGTGCGCTCCGTGCCGCCTGCGCCGCACTCTCCTTCGACTCGATCGTGGTTCCCGCGAAGCTCGAATCGAGCGTCGCGTCGGCGAGCGGCCGCCCGTCGAGCTCCGTCAGGCGCGCGCTCGCGAGCCACGAGCCGCCTTCCTCTTGGCCCACCTTCAGCAGGATCGGGTTCCAGCCCGGCACGAGCTCGAGCACGACACGATCCTGATCGCGGTGGTACAGCCGCTGCACCTTGCGCGCGAGCGCGAGGCGCTTGCCGTGCCACACCTTCAGCTCGCCCGACGAGCCGAGCCACAGGCACACCGCGCGCGGCGTCTCGACCTTGACGGCCGTCGCGAGGTACGCGACCGACTGGTCCTTGGGCCGCAGCATCTCGTCGAGCAGCACGAGGCCGAGCGGCTGCTC
>JAPLOE010000127.1 GCA_026692705.1 Planctomycetota bacterium | reverse complement strand
CGATCAACGCGCCGAGTTCCGTGCGCACGTGCCAGTCCTCGGGATTCGCCGCGTGCAGCGCCTCGAGCCGCTCGAGCGCACGATCGAAGTCGGCGACGGCGCCCTGCGCATCGCCCGTGTCGCGGCGCAGGCGCGCCAGCTTGCCGAGCGCGACCGCGCTGCGCAGCTCCACCGACGGATCGTCGCCCGCGCCCTGCTCGATGCGCGCGTAGAGCGCCGTCGCGCGCTCGAGCAGCTCGCGCCGCAGCCCCTCGACGCGCGGCACGTCGCGCAGGTCGTTGTGCCCCACTTTCGTCAACAGCCCCTCGATCGCATCGAGCGCCGCCGACAGGTTCGCCTGCGCGAGGTTGCCGCGCTCGGTCGCGAGCTGTTCCGCCGCGCGCGCGGCCTCGCCCTCGACCTTCGCGACCTGCTCGGCGGTTTCCGCGCGAACGCGCGCCGCTTCCGCGAGGTCGCGCTCGTGCTCGATCTGCTTGCGCGCCTTCGCTTCCTGCACGCCGTAGGCCCACGGCGCCGCGATCGCGACGACGAGGCCGAGCGCGACCGCCGTCGCCGCCGCGGGCCGGCGCTGGGACCAGCGGCGCAGCGCGAGCCACGGCCCGATCGCGCGCGCTTCGACCGGCCGGCGCGCGAGCAGGTTCGACAGGTCGCGCGCGAAGTCCGCCGCGCTCGCGTAACGCCGCTCACGCTCGGGATCGAGCGCGGTCGACACGACGATCTCGACGTCGGCAGCGAGGTTCGGCACGACACGGCGCGGGCTCGGCGGCAGCTGGCGCAGCCGCAGCTGCTCGCTCGACGCGCCCTCGAACGGCAAGCGCAGCGTGAGCAGCTCGAAGTACGTCGCGCCGAGGCCGAAGACGTCGCTCCGGGCGTCGATCGCCGCGTCGCCCGCGAGCGCCTCGGGCGACATGTACGCGAACGAGCCGAGCTGCGCGCCCTGTCCGGTGATGCGCTCGGAACCCGCGGTCGATGCGAGGCCGAAGTCGACGAGCATCACGCGCCCCGTCGGCGTCACGAGCACGTTCGAGGGCTTGACGTCGCGGTGCAGCACGCCGCGCTGGTGCGCGTGCTCGAGCGCCTGCGCGACCTCGCGCACGATCCACGCGCACACGTCCGGCCACGAACCTTCGAGCGGCAGTCCTTCGGACGCGCGCTCGGGCACGTCGAAGCCACGCTCGCGGCACAGCGCCACGATCGCCTCGCGCAGGTCCGCTCCAGAGAGCCGCGCCGGCTCGCGCCCCTTGAGCCGCGCGACCACTTCGTCGAGCGAGACGCCCTCGACGAGCTCCATCGCGTAGTACGGCAAGCCATCCTGCTCGCCGACCGAAAACACCGGCACGATGCCCGGATGCGCGAGCCGCGCCACGGCCTCGACCTCGCGCCGAAAACGCTCGCGCGCACCGGCGAAAAACAGCTGCTCGGGCCGCACGAGCTTGAGCGCGACGCGCCGCGCGAGCGACGGTTGCTCCGCGACGTACACGACGCCCATGCCACCCTGCCCGAGCCTGCGCACGAGCTCGAACTCGCCCAGCCGACTCGGCGCTCCGGCCGCACTTCCCACGAGCCCACTCGCGCGCAGCGAATCGATGCGCCGCCGCAACTCCCCCGACTGTTCGGGGTGGAGGCGGCAGAGCTCCTCGACCACGCCCGTCTCACCGCTCTCGCAACGCTCAAGCACCTGGAACACGAGTTCCTCGAGCAGCTCCTCGCGTCGATCCTGCGGCGTCTCCATGGGGTCCTCGATCCTATCCGCCGCCGCCGCGGCGCGTTGCCGCCGAACCCGCGTCTGCGCGTCTGAGTTCGAGGCATCGTCGAGTCCAGTCCCGGCGCTTGCGGCTCCTCTCCGGGCGCGGGAGACTGCGAGGGATGGCGGAGGTGCAAGTCGAGGAGCGTTCTGCGGCCGCTGGCTCGGTCTTCGTGCGCGGCCGTCGATGGTAGAGAGCGTTGAGTTGGCCGCGGCGAGCGTGCTTTCTCGCGTTCTGCGTCCTCGGTTCGTGGATGCTGGTGAAGGCGGCGGAGATGGCGCTGCTGATCGGCCTTGTCCTGACCTATTCCGGGCCGCCGCGCCGGGAATTCGATGCGGAGCAGTGGAGGACCGCCGGTGGGCGCGCGATGAGCGCAGAGGACTTGCAATGGCTCCGTCAGGAGATGGTCGAGGACCTGCTCGCGCGACGCCAGCTCGACGGACTCTCGACGGACGAGGTGCGCGAACTCCTCGGGGCGCCGGACTGGGAAGGGCCGCGCCCTCACAGCCCCGGCTCGTCGTGGACGTACTTCCTCGGCGGGGGTCGTTCGCTGATGAGCTTCGACAGCGAGTGGCTCACGATCGAGTACGACACCACGGAGCACGTGACGGCCGCGGTCGTCCACAGGGGCTGAGAGTCCGCGAACTCGCCTACACGCGCAAGCGCGAGTTGGGCGCGGCGGACTCGATCTCGGCTTTTTTCTTCTCGAAGCCCGCGCGGCCCATGAGCGCGTAGGCAGCGATCTTGCCGGCTTCGACGCCAGGTTGGTCGAAGGCGTCGACGTCGTAGTGCTCGCCCATCAGCGCGACGGCGAGCTCGAGGCACTGGATGTACTGGCCGATGGCGTGCGGATCGACCTTGGGGAAGTGGAAGGTCACGCTCGGGCGCTTGGCGGCCGTGAGCGCGACGCGTGCGCCGTCGCGTTCGGCGGCGAAGAGCTCGTTCAGCGTGCGGTCGCCGAGGTAGCGGATCGCCTCGAGGTCGGCGTAGGCGGCCGGGATCGGCACGGCGTAGTCGGAGCGCTCGACGGAGAGCAGCGTGAACCACTTGTCGTGCGGGCCCTCGGTGTAGAGCTGCATCTGGCTGTGCTGGTCGGTCACACCGAGCGCACGGATCGGCGTCGGGCCGGCGAACACGTCGACACCCTTGCGGCTCTGGCGCTTGCCGATCGACTCCGCGAGCAGCTGCGCGTACCAGTCCGCGAGCAGCGCGAGCCGCTGGCTGTAGGAGAACGTCACGCTCATCGGCTTGCGCTTGCGCGCCTGCATCAGCCACTGGATCGCGGCGTACACCTGCGCCGGGTTCGAGTGGAAGTCCTCGTTGCGGCAGCGCGCATCCATGTCGGCCGCGCCCTTGAGCACGCCCTTGATGTCGATGCCCGCGAGCGCGAGCGGCACGAGCCCGACCGGCGAGAGCACGCTGAAACGCCCGCCGACGCCTTCGGGCACGACGAACGACTGGTAGCCCTCGCGCTGCACGATCTCGCGCATCACGCCCTTGGACTCGTCGGTGGTCACGCACAGGTGCTCGACGTGTTCCGTGCGCCCCAGGCGCTCGATCAGCGCCGCCTGGAAGATCAGGAACTGCGACGTGGTCTCGGCCGTCGTGCCGGACTTCGAGATCACGTTGAACAGGCATTCCGACGGATCGAACTGCGCGAGGAACTCGCCGATCAGGTCGGGGTCGATGTTGTCGAGCACGAACAGGCGCGGCAGCGACTGGCGCGCGCCGAGGTTGTGGTAGGGCGAGTTGAGCGCCTGCTGCAGCGCGATCGTGCCCAGCGCCGAGCCGCCGATGCCGCACACCACGATGTTCTGGAAGCGCCCCGCCATGCGGTCGGCGTAGTCGAGCACCTGCTCGTGCACGCTCGACTGGTAGGGCAGGTCCAGCCAGCGCAGGTCCTTCGTGCGCCGCGCCTGCACGGCCGCCAGCGCCGCCTTCGACGCCGCCGCGCAGTCGGCGAGCTCAGCGCGCGTGAGCCCGTGCTCGGGCCCGACGACATCGGCCATCGCGTGCGTGTAGTCGAGAACCAGCTGCTCCATGGCGAACTCCTCTTTCGAACGTTGCGGCGTGAGAGCGGCCGAGCCTAACGAGCGCGCGCGGCACGGGCCAGAGCCCGCGACTAGCTGCGAGAAATACGGAGCCCGCGCGAAATACGGAGCCAGAGCAGTTTTTTCTGCAAACTGCGGCCTGCGTCG
>JAPLOE010000126.1 GCA_026692705.1 Planctomycetota bacterium | reverse complement strand
AAAAATTGCTCTGGCTCGGTATTTTTCGCTGGCTCGGTATTCCGCTCGGTTTCGCGCGAGCTGCTAGAGCGTTTCCTTGAAGAGCCGCTCGTCGGGGCGCGGGATCACGACCTTGCTGACGAGCAGGCCGCGGCGGCCGATCTGCTTCGCGCCGGCCTCGATCGCGGCGGTGACATCCGAGACCTCGCCGGTCAGCAGCAGGAAGCCCTTGCCACCGATCGCCATGGCGACGTGGATGCGGAAGAGCGTGACGTCGGCGGCCTTCACCGCAGCGTCGGCGCCTTCGATGATCGACGTGACCGAGAAGGCCTCGAGGATGCCGAGCGCGTCCTTGTCCTTGTCCTTCAGCGCGACGCTGCCGGTGATCGCGGGGAACACGCGCTCGTCGATGTTGGGGATGAAGAGCTCGTCGATCAGCGCCTCGCGCGAGGCCTCGCGGCCCGCGCGCAGGCTCGCTTCGACCGCCGCGACGGGACCGCCGACCATCACGATGTACTTGCCCGAGCAGATCGTGCGCGCCACGAGCAGCTCGACTTCGCTCGCCTTCAGCATCGCGTCCTCGACCAGGTACGCGACCGCGATCGACGACAGCTCGACCATGCCGAGCGCTTCCATTCGCTTGCCCATCAGCTCCTCCGGATCACGATCTCGTCGCCCGTCGCCGCCACCACGCCGTCGATCGACGCGTGCACGGGCACGCCGAGGCCCTCGGGCGCGCTGCCGATCACGTCGCCCTCGCGCACGCGCTGGCCCACCTTGACCGCGCAGACCGCGGGCGAGCCGATGTGCTGCTTGAGCGGAATGCGGACCTCGTCGAGGCGCCAGTCGACCTCGACCAGCGGTCCCTTGTTCTGGTAGCCCGACAGCCCGAGCTTCTTGATCAGGCTCGCCACCGGCACGTGCCGGTACTCCTGCATGCTGTGCGCCTTGAGGTCCGTGCGGCCCTTGGACGGGTGGTTCATGCCCTTCTGCCGCAGGATCACCTTGTTGTCCGCGCAGGCGTCCTTGGGGAACAGGTCCTCGGGGCAGGCGTACAGCGAGCACAGGTTGCACTCGCAGCAGAACTGGCTGGAGAGCATCAGCGACTCGCCGACCATGTTGAAGCCGAGTCCCCGCATCGCCATGTGCGGCTCGACGGGGTGCCCGATCAGGTAGCGCGGGCACATCTCGGTGCAGAAGCTGCACTGGTCGCAGGCCGACTTGCCGATCAGGCTGCGCGCCTTCGACTCGGTCTGGTACTTGCGCTGCAGCACGTGTTCGTTGGGGAAGCACAGGAGGCCGCCGGTCGTGCGCGTGACCGGCTCGTCCCAGCTCTTCATGTTGCGGCCCATCATCACGCCGCCGACCAGCACGTGCCCGATCTTCGTGGGGTCCGCGCCGACCGCGCGCAGCACGTCGCCGAACTTCGCGCCGATCGGAGCGCACACCGTGACCGGATTGGGCACGTCGGCGGCGATCGTGAAGAACTTGCGCGTCACCGGGCGGTCGCGGTCGAGGTTGAGCACGGTCTCGACGTTGCACACGAGGCACCCGACATCGAGCGGGATGCCGCCGGGCGGGATCACGCGGCCCGTGGCCTCGTAGACCGTGATGAACTCGTCGCCGGCCGGGTAGTAGTCGCCGAGCTCGAACACTTCGATGCCCAGCGGCGCTCCCGCGACGCGCAGCTCCGCGATCAGGTCCTTGTACTTGTCCTTGATGCCGACGATGCCGCGGCTCGCGCGCACCTGCGTCATCACCGTGCGCAACCCGCGCAGCACCCCGCCCATGTCGTGGCGCAGGATCTCCTTGTCCTTGTGGAGCAGGGGCTCGCACTCGGCGGCGTTGAGGATCACCGTGTCGGCGGTGGCGTCGAGCTTCTTGTAGAGCGGAAAGCCCGCCCCGCCGGCTCCGACGATGCCGTTCGCACGGGCGCGCTCGATGAGGTTGGACTGGACGGCCGGCATGGTGGGGGCGGGAGTATACGCCGCGGGCCACCCGGGCGCCCGGAGCGGATCGTCGTGGGGCGCGAGCTTGTGGCCCGGGCCCGCGCGATGCACGATCCGTCGCGGCCCTACCCGGAGCGCCCCGTGACCGCCTTCCACTTTCGCGTCCATCCCGAGCGGCTCGCCATCGCGCGACTCGACCGATCCGCCGCCTTCCCCGACTGGGCGCGCGGCGGCTTCGTGAACCTTGCGCGCACCGCCGACGAGGTCTCGGTGGTCTGCTCGCAGGCGCACGTGCCGCCCGGAGTCGTGCACGAGCGCGAGCGTGTCGCCTTCGGCATCGTCGGTGTCGTCGAGATGACGACGATCGGCGTGCTCGCCGCGCTGTGCGGAGCGCTCGCGCGCGCCAAGGTCAGCGTGTTCGTGATCTCGACCTACGACACGGACTGGCTGATCGTGCGGGCCGAGCAGTTCGCGCTCGCGAAGGCCGCGCTCGAGGCCGAAGGCCACAAAATCGAGGGTGAGCTTCCCCGCTCCTGAGAGGATCTTCGCCATGCCCAAGCCGCTGCGTTACTTCTTCATCGTGCTCGCGCTGTTCGGCCTCGCCTTCGCGATCTGGACCGGAATTCCGCGCCGGCCGCAGGCTGCGGAGGAAAGCGCGGCGCCGCAGGCTGCCGGGCCCGAGGTCGTCACCGAGACGAGGACGATCCGCAGCTACACCGAACAACCCGTCGAGCGCACCGAGACGGCGCCGGAGCCGAGCTCGACCACGCCCGACAACGCGCACGTCAATCCCGTGCCGGGCCTCGAGCGCGACCAGGCGCGGAAGGTGGAGTTCGGCAAGCTCACCGCACGTTTCGTCGACGCGCTCGGCACTCCGTGGCCGGGCGTCGACGTGCTCGATCCCGACAATCCGGAGATCGCGACCAAGAGCGACGCCACCGGGCGCATCACGCTGGATGTGCCCCAGTACTCGAGCGAGGCCAGCTGGTCGGGCGAGTTCGTCGCGCGCCGCGCGGGCTGCGCCACGAAGAACGTGCGCTGCACCCTGACCGTCGCGACGACGACGCAGCTCGGCGATGTCGTGCTCGGACCCGGCGTCGACGTCCACGGCCGCGCGGTCGACGAAAAACGCCGAGGAATCAAGGCGAAAGTGGGTCTTGCGATCGCCGTGCAGGAGCTCGTCGACGACGGGCCGACGCGTCGGCAGGGCGGGTCGGACTTCGACAGAAGGGGCGTCGTCGACTCCGCGGAAGACGGAGCGTTCGTGTTGAGCGGCGTCGCGCCCGGCGAGTGGCGCCTCTGGGGGCAAGGCGAAGGCACTCGCTTTGGCTGGACCGACAAGTTCACGCTCGTCGAGGGCGCCGACGCGCGCGGGATCGAGCTCGTCGTGCCCGCGATGCGGGGCAGCGACATGATCACCGGCATCGTGCTCACGCCCGATGGCACGCCGCTCCCGAACGCGACGCTCTCGTATTCGTTCGCGACCGAGACCATGTCGAGCTCGACCACGCGCTCGGCTGGCAACGATGGGCGCTTCCGCATCGTGATCGACGACGACCAGGCCCCCTTCGACCTCAGCGCAGCCGATCCGGAAGGCCGCTATTCCGAGGCGACACAACGCGGCGTGAAGCCGGGCACGCTCGACATCGAGCTGCGGCTCGGTGAGCACGCGCCGTTCGCGCTCCTGCTGCGCGGTCCGGCGGGTGAGCCCGTCGACGAATGCACGCTGACGCTCCATCGCGAGGTGCGCGAAGGCCACTGGTCGGGCAGTTCCACCGAGCCGAAGTCGAAGGGCGAAGGGCGTTTCGAGCTCATCGCGCCGTCGTCACGCTTCCGGCTCGAGATCGAGGCCACGGGTTACCGCAAGCACCAGACCGCCGAGCTCGAGCCGCCCGCGCCGGGCTCGACGCTCGAGATCCGGCTCGAACGGCCGCAATTCCTGCGCGGTCGCGTGCTCGCCGACGGCAAGCCCGCGGCCGGCGCCAAGGTGCGCGGCTTCAAGGACGTCGGCGACTCGACGCTGATGGTCAACGGCTTCCGCTGCATGCACCACGCCTGGGGCGACTGCACCACGAGCACCAAGGACGACGGCACGTTCGAGCTCCCGTACAACGACGAAGGCCTGATGTGGATCCGGGCCGAGCTCACGGGCTTCGCCGCCGCCGAGACCGGTCCCGTCGCGCCCGCGAGCTCGCCCGCGCTCGCCTTCGACCTCGTGCGCGGCGGCGCCATCGAAGGCGTCGTGATCCTGCCCGCAGGCGCCGACCCCGAAGGCACGATCGTCGGCATCTCGCGCGGCGACGGCTTCCCGCGCACGCAGCGCGCCGGCGCCGGCGGCCGCTTCCGCTTCGAGGGCCTCGCCCCCGGCCCGTGGCAAGTGCTCCACCGCACGCAGGAAATCGATCCGCAATCGACCTCCTCGACCATGTCGACCGGCACCACGCCGATCGAATGGAACTGCGAAGTCCGCGACGGCCGCACCACGCGCTTCGACCTCGACCTGTCGAGGCCGTAGAGTTGGGACGCCCCCTCTTCCCGGAGGACGTTCGATGCCGAGAGCGCTGCGGTACTGCCTGATCGTGATCGCGCTCGTCGCGCTCGCATTTGTGGCTTGGAACGGACTCACTCGCGCCCCGCGGGCCGCGGAAGATGGCGCCGCACCGCAGGCGATCGCGCCCGAGGCCACGGCGGATCGTGAGAATCCGCCGGAGTTTTCCGCGGCCGGAGGCGAGCGCATCGAAACCACACCGCAATCCAACGCGCCGAGTGTGGACCCAGCGCCGGCTGCGGCGCCCGAAAGCCCGAAGGTCGGCGTTGCGAGCCTCACGGCGCGATTTGTCGATACGCTCGGCAACCCCTGGCCGGGCGTGCTCCTGTTCGATCCCCAGCGCGAAGCCGTGTCTGCCACCAGCGACGCGACTGGAAACGTGGCGCTCGACTTCCCCCTGCAGGCCGCAGACGTGACGTGGTCCGGCAGGCTCATCGCACGCCGGGCAACCTGCGCGACGAAAGTCCTGCGTTGCACGCTCACGGTCTCGACGGTGACGAAACTCGGCGACGTCGTGCTCGGCCCAGGTGTCGACGTCCATGGCCGTGCGATCGACGAGAATCAGCGCGGAATCCGCGCGAAAGTGGGTCTCGCGGGCGTCGAGCGGGAGCTCGTCGACGACGGACCGACACGCCGGCGGGGCGCACCGCAGTTCAGCAGGGACCTCGCGGTGGAGACGGGCGAGGACGGCACGTTCGTGATCCGCGGCGTCGCGCCGGGCGAGTGGCGGGTGTGGGGTTGCGGCGCCCAGACGCGCTACGGCTGGACGGACGTGTTCACGCTCGTCGAAGGAGTCGACGCGCGCGGGCTCGAGGTGCTCGTGCCGGCCTTGCGCCACGAGGACCTGATCACCGGCATCGTGCTTGCGCCCGATGGCTCGCCGCTGCCGAACGCGACGCTCTCGTACTCGTTCGAGACAGCGAGCCAGTCCAGCTCGGTCGTGAAGTCGACCGAGAACGACGGCCGCTTCCGCATCGTCGTCCAGGCCGACGACGCACCCTACAACCTGAGCGCGGCCGATCCGCAGAGTCGCTATTCCGAAGTCTCGGTTCACGGCGTGAAGCCGGGCACGCACGACCTCGAACTGCGGTTGGGAGAGGAGGCACCGTTCTCGATCCTCCTGCGCGGGCCCGAGGGCGAGCCCGTCCCCGAGTGCACGGTGAAGGTCCACCGCGAGGTGCGCGAGGGTCACTGGTCGGAACGGGACGTGGTCGTGAAGGCGAAGGGTGAAGGGCGCTTCGAACTCGCCGCTCCCTCCTCGCGCTTTCGTCTCGCCATCGAGGCGCAGGGCTACAGCAAGCATGAAACCGCCGAACTCGACGCGCCCGCGCCCGGGTCGACGCTCGAGATCCGGCTCGAACGCCTGCGCCTCCTGCGCGGGCGAGTGCTCGCCGGTGGCAAGCCCGCAGCTGGCGCGAGACTGCGCGGCTTCAAGGACGTCGGCGACACGGTGTTCGAGGTGAACGGCTTCCGCAGCCTGCACGACGCCGAGATCGGCTGCGAGACCACCACGACGGACGACGGCTCGTTCGAGTTGCGCTGCGATAGCGTTGCAAAGCTGTGGATCCGCGCGGAGCTCGCCGGCTTTGCGGCCGCCGAGATCGGCCCGGTATCGCCTCAGGATCCTTCCGCGCTCGAGTTCGAGCTCGTGCGAGGCGGCGTCATCGAAGGTGTGGTGATCCTGCCCGAGGGCGCCGACGCCGAAGGCACGATCGTCGGCGTCTCACGTGGCGACGGGTTCGTCCGCACGCTGCGGACAGGTCCCGACGGCCGCTTCCGCTTCGAAGGCCTCACGCCCGGTCCGTGGCAAGTCCTGCCGCGCGCGCAGGAGGTTGGCCCCAACTCGACGACGATCGGGATCACGAGCGGTTCGATGCCGATCGAATGGAGCTGCGAAGTCCGCGACGGCCGCACCACGCGCTTCGACCTCGACCTGTCGAGGCCGTAGAGTCGGAGCACTCCTCTCCCAGGAGGAAATCGATGCCCAAGCCGCTGCGCTACCTCTTCATCGTCCTCGCGCTGTTTGGACTGGGCTTCGCGATCTGGACTGGAATCCCGCGTCGGCCGCAGGCGGTGGAGGAGAGCGCGACGCCCAGAATCGATGCCCGCGAGGCCGCGGCGTCGATCGCGAAAGCACCGGAATTTGCCGAGCCATCCGTCGAGCGCACCGAAACGGCCGTCGCGCCGACGTCGAACGAGCCCGCGACGAGCGAGACGTCGGGTCATGACGAAAGCACGGACAGGCCGACCGCGACGTTGACTGCGCGGTTCGTCGACACGCTCGGCAACCCGTGGCCGGATGTGCTCGTCCTTGGCGCCAAACGAATGCACAGTCGCGCGATGAGCGACGCTGAGGGTCGCATCACGCTCGCTCTCTCGCAGCCGCCGGGAATGGGCTCGAGCTGGTCCGTGGAGCTCGTCGTGCGCCGCAAGGGTTGCGAGTCGAAGGCGTTGGACTGCGTGCTGACGGCAGGCCAGACGACCACGCTCGGCGACGTCGTGCTCGGCCCCGGAGTGGACGTGTACGGCCGCACCGTCGACGAGACGGGAGCGGCGGTTCCGTTTGTCTGGGTCGGGCCGGAGATGGGGGAGTTCGATCCCGCCGACGAAGCCGGCCGCACCTCGCGTGAGTACAGCCACCTCGAATCTTCCCTGTTCGTCGAATCCGGACTGAACGGCGACTTCCATCTCGAGGGGCTTTCCGTCGGCAAGGCGCGGCTGTGGGCCAAGAGCGCCGAGAGTCGCATGGTGTGGAGCGACGAGTTCACGCTCATCGAAGGCGTCGATCTGCACGGGTTCGTGCTCACCGTGCCGCGCCTGCGTGACGATGAAGTCGTCGCTGGCATCGTGCTTTCGCCCGACGGCGATCCGGTCAATGGAGCCTTGGTGTCCTGCTCGTACCGCAATCTGGCCCGCATGGGATCGAAGGGAGCGATGACCGGACCGGACGGGCGCTTCCGACTCGCGGTGGAGCCGGGATTCTCCACCTACGACCTGTCCGCGAGCGATCCGGAACAGCGTTACTCCGAAGCAACGCTCCTCGACGTGAAGCTCGGCACGGGCAAGTTCGAACTGCGACTGGGCGTCAACGAGCCGTTCTATCTCGTGCTGCGCGGGCCCGACGGCGAGCCGGTCAACGAATGCACCGTGCAGCTCTATCGCGAGTCGCGCAGCGGAGCCTGGAACGCCAACTTCATTCGACCGAATTCCGACGGCGAAGGTCGCTACGCGCTGCCCGTGCCGATCGGCCGCATGCGCCTCGAGATCGAGGCCAAGGGCTACGTCCGGCATGAAGGCGAGAAGCTCGACCGCCCAGTTGCCCGTTCGACGATCGAGATCCGGCTCGCACGCGCGAAGTTGCTGCGTGGGCGCGTGCTCGCGCAGGGGCAGCCGGTCGCCGACGCGCGCGTGAGCCGCTTCCCCGACGCTGGGAATGTCTCGCTCACCGTCAACGGCTTTCGCGCCGTGCACGATGGTTGGCCGGAGGCGGGGACGACCACCGACGCCGAGGGCCGCTTCGAGCTGCCGTTCAGCGGAGACGAGCCTCAGTGGATCCGCGCCGTCGCTCCCGGCTTCGCACCGTCCGAGCTCGGACCGCTCGTCCCGGAAGAGTCGACCGCGCTCGACTTCGCGCTCGTCCGCGGCGGCGTCATCGAAGGCGTCGTTCTGCTCCCCGGCGGCGCCGACGCCGAAGGCACGATCCTCGGCCTGTCGCGAGGCGACGGCTTCGGCCGCTCGTACCGCGCGGGTCCCGGTGGACGCTATCGCTTCGAGGGCCTCACGCCGGGTCCGTGGCAACTGCTCCAGCTCGACCGCGAAGTTGACCCCCAGTCCGGGGGCACGGTGAGGATGCGAAGCTCCGAACCGATCGAATGGAGCTGCGAGGTCCGCGACGGCCGCACCACGCGCTTCGACCTCGACCTGTCGAGGCCGTGAGCAAGCGGTTCGTTACGGCGCGACGATGAACGTCAGCGCGTTGGAGAGGCTCGTGGACTTCGGGGCGGGCGGGTCGCGGAACCAGGCCTGAATCCAGAGGGATTCGCCGCCTTGGAAGGGTGCGCCGAGGATCGTGGGGGAGCTCGCGCGGAAGGTGTTCCAGTCGAGGGTGAGCGAGCCGTCGCAGGCGTTGGTCGAGCCGCCGCTCGTCGCGATCGGGCCGCGCTGCGACGGAGGTTGCACGCAGAGGAAGCTCGAGCCCGTGCCCCACGGTTGCGACTGCGCGCCGGAGAGCGAGTAGAAGAACAGGCCCTGTTTCTGGCCTTCGACGTGGCTCGCGGTGATCACGAAGCCCGAAGTGGCGCTCGCGGAAGGAATGCCGGTGCTCGCGAGCGTCGCGTTGCAGCCGTTGGTCGTGGTGCCCGCAGTGCAGTAGCTCGTCGGCGGCGTCACGCACGAACCGACGAGGCGGTACTTCCACTGACGATCGTTCGACTGGACCGGCGTGAACCACGTCGTGCCGCTGTCGACGGAGATCGTCCACAGCGGGCCGGGGCTCGTGCCGACGAGGTCGAGGCTCGCCTGTGCGCCGAGGGCCGCGCGCCACACGATCCAATAGGTCTGGCCGCCAGTGAGCGCGACGGGTGCGGCGAGATTGGCGCCTTGCCACGCGTTCGTGGGCGCGATCGGGAACGGGCCCGAGCCGAGCAGCGCGAGCGGCTTGCCCGTCGACACGTCGTGGATCCACAGGTCGATCTGATGCAGCGCGGTCACTTCGCCCGTGAAGAGCTCGATGCGCGTGACCGTGGTGCTCGCCGGCAGGTCGACGCGGATCGCGAACCACGCGTTGCCGGTCGAGACCGTGTTGAGGAACGTCGCCGTGTCGTTGAGCGAGTGGCAGGTCGACTGCGCGGGCACGCGCGGCGCGAACAGGGCCAGGGCGACGAGAGCGGCGAGGCTGCGGAGCAAGTGGAACTTCATGGCGCGCGGGGGAGCTTACCCGCCGCGCTCACTTCGTGCCCTTGCGCCGCTTGACCGCCTCGCGCAGCAGGAACTCGATGTGGCTGTTGAGCGAGCGCAGGTCCTGGGCGGCCCAGCCTTTCAGCTCGGCCATCAGGTCCGGTGAGAGGCGCAGCAGGAACGGCTTGCGCTCCGGCGGCTCCTCCTCGACCTTGCGCTCGCTCTTCGCCACGGTTTCGCGTCGCTAGTTGTAGAGCGAACCCGTGTTGAGGACGGGCTGCGCGTTCTGCTGGCCGCACAGGACCACGAGCAGGTTGCCGGTGAGCGTCGCGCGACGTTCGTCGTCGAGCACGACCGTCTTCTTCTCGGAGAGCTTCTCCAGCGCCATCTCGACCATGCCGACGGCGCCTTCGACGATCAGCTTGCGCGCGGCGATGATCGCGCTCGCCTGCTGGCGCTGCAGCATCGCGGCGGCGATCTCCGGCGCGTAGGCGAGGTGCGAGAGCCGGGCCTCGAGCACTTCGATGCCCGCCAGCTTGAGGCGCGTGCTGAGCTCGGTCTGCAGCTCTTCCGCGACGACGTCGGACGAACCGCGCAGCGTCGTCAGGATGTCACCGGCCTGTCCGTCGTCGTAGGGGTGACGGCTCGCGACCATGCGCAGCGCGCTCTCCGACTGCACGCTGACGAAATGCTCGAACTGCTCGACGTCGAACAGCGCCTGTGCGGTGTCCTGCACCTGCCACACGACGACCACCGCGATCTCGATCGGGTTGCCGAGCAGGTCGTTGACCTTCAGCTTGTCGCCGTTGAGGTTGTGCGCGCGCAGCGAGATCGACTTCTTGCTCGTGAACGGGTTCGTCCACCAGAAGCCGGGCGTGCGCACGGTGCCGCGGTACTTGCCGAACAGCACGAGCGCGCGGCCCATGTTCGGCTCGACCACGAAGTAGCCGGGGAGCGACAGGAAGAACCCCAGGGCGCAGGGGATCACGATCAGCGCCGCGGCCGGCTGGTGCTGCGACGCGCCCCAGGCGACGGCGATGATGCCGGCGGCGAGGAAGGCGAACGTCACTAGCAGCATCAGGTAGCCGGAGAGGGGTGAGAACGCGGTTTCACGGGAGGGATTGCGGGCTTGCATCGGCTTGGGGCTCCTTGGGTGCCGGACTCAGGTGTAGTATCTCGATGATATCACCGCAATAGCTAAAGCCGAATTCGCGGGAACGTTACGCGCGCAGGGCCCGCGGAGCGCGGAGCCGCTCAGGCCTTGCGGCCGAAGCTGCGCCAGAGCGCGACGCCGAAGGCGATCAGCGAGACCGCCATCGCGACGTGCACGAGGCCGCATACCGCGTGGCGCAACGGCAGGACGCCGCCGAAGTAGGCCGCGTCGATCGCGGCGAAGTCGCGCTCGCCGAAACGCACCGCAAGCAGCATGTGGTAGCCCTTGTAGAGCATCAGCGCGACCGTCAGCGTGACCGACGGCAGGTACCCGCGCGTCAGCCAGCGCTGCGCACCGAGCGAAAGCTCCGCACCTCCCGCGCGCCGCGCGAGGTCGAGCGCGCCCGCGAGCACGAGCGGGAAGATCACGGCCGTCACGAGCATGTGCCCGTGCACCAGCGCGAGCGACAGGATCGCCTCGAGCCGCACTCCCGGCGCGACGTCCGCGTAGTCGAGCTTCTTCGACGACTCCTGGAACGCGACGCCGGCGAGCAGGCCGACGACGGTCATGACGACGGCGTACTTGACGAGCACGCGGATCGTGTCGCGGTAGGAAGCGGGCAGCACGTTCGTGGCATCGGCGTTCATGGCGGGCTCCTCGAAACGGAGAAGCTACGGCGCGCCTTCGCGTTCGTCGATGCGCACGACGCCCGAGCCCGCTACCGTGGCAGCGGAATGGGCAAGACTCCGGGCTTTTCCGACCACTTCAGCGCGATCGCGGGCCAGTACGCGTCGCACCGGCCAACCTATCCGCGCGAGCTGTTCCAGTGGCTCGCCGAGCTGTGCGGCGCGCGCGAGCTCGCGCTCGATGTCGGCACCGGCAACGGACAGGCGGCGGTCGCACTGGCCGAGCACTTCGCGCGTGTCGTCGCCACCGATCCAAGCCGCGAGCAGCTCGAACGCGCCACTCCGCACGCGCGTGTCGAGTACCGCTGCGCCCTCGCGCACGAGCGCGTGCTCGAACCCTCGAGCGCCGACCTCATCACCGCCGCGACCGCCGCGCACTGGTTCGATTCGAGCGCCTTCCACGCGGAAGTCGAGCGCATCTTGAAGCCCGGCGGCGTGCTCGCCGTCTGGAACTACGCGCCCGCGAGCGTCAGCGAGCCCGTCGACGAAGTGCTCGTTGCCCTCGGCGCCCGCGTCGCATCTTTCTGGCCGCCGGAACGCAAGTTCGTCGACTCTGGCTATCGCACGCTGCCGTTTCCCTATGCGGACCTTGCGGCACCGCGCTTCCAGTGCCGCATGAGCTGGACCGCGCCGCAATTCCTCGGCTACGCCGCGACCTGGACCGCCGTGCAGCGCGCGCGCCGCGAGCTTCCCACCGACGTCCTCGCCGAATTCGCGCCGCGACTCGAACGCGCCTGGGGTTCCGAAGCCCGCGACGTCGTCTGGCCGATCGCGCTGCGCGTCGGCCGCAAGCCGGGCTCACCATGACCTCGCTCACGCTGTTCGATTTCTCCGACCCGAGCGCGGCCCGCGCGTGGCGCAGCATCGACGACGTCGTGATGGGGGGCCGCTCCGCGAGCGCGCTCGAGTTCCTCGGCGATCGCGCGGCCTTCCGCGGCTTCGTCTCGCTCGAGAACAACGGCGGCTTCGCCTCCGTGCGTTGCCTGCCGCGCGCTCTCGGGCTCGCGGGCCAGCGTGGACTCGAGCTCGACCTCATCGGCGACGGCCACGCCTGCAAGCTGGGCCTGCGCCTCGACGACGATTTCGACGGCATCACGTACCAGGCGACGTTCACGGCGCCAGCGGGCCGGCGCTCGCTCGTGCGCGTCGACTTCGCCGAGCTCGTCCCGACGTTCCGCGGCCGCCGCGTTCCTGGCGCGCCTGCCTTCGAGCCCGCCCGCGCGACGCAGCTCGGCCTCCTCGTCGGCGACAAGCAGGCTGGCCCGTTCTCGCTCGAGCTGTTCGCGATTCGCTCGTTCTAGCCGCGCAGGCTCTCGATCGGGCGCGAGCGCAGGGCCTTCGCGCTCGCGATGAGGCCGCAGAAGGCGCTCGCGAGAGCGACGGCGACAGCGATGGGGAGCAGCGCCCACCATGGAAGGTTCGCGGGCGTGTCGACGACACGCTCGAGGAACAGCGCGGACAGCACGAAGGCGGCGATGGCACCGAGCAGGCCGGACACGAGGCCGACGAGCGCGAATTCGAGGCCGAACAGGCGCACGATGCCGAAGCGCGTGAGGCCGAGAGTCTTGAGCAGCGCCACTTCGCGGCCGCGCTGCAGCGCGGTCGAGGTCGCGACGCCGCCGAGGATCACGAGGCCGGTGAGGATCGTGAACAGGCCGAGCACACGCACGCCCAGCGCGAGCCGCGAGAGCACGGAGAGCAGCTTGTCGAGGATCGGGCGCACGCGCACCGGCGTGACGTTGGGGAAACGCTCCGCGAGCACTTCCTGCAGGCGCGTCTCGCCATCGGGCTCGAGCCGCGCGGCGGCGAGGCGGAAGTGCGGCGCGCTGTCGAGTGCACCGGGTTCGGCGACGAGGAAGAAGTTGATGCCGAAGCTCTCCCACTCGACCTTGCGCAGCGACGTGATCACGAGCTCGATCGGAACGCCTTGCACGTCGAACGTGATGCGCGAGCCCAGCCCGACGCCGAGATCGGCGGCGAATTTCTCCTCGACGCTCAGTTCGAGCCGCTCTGGATCGCTCCACAGCGCGCCCGCGACGAGCTTGTTGTCCTTCGGCAGCTCCTTGAGCCACGTCATGCGCTGCTCGCGCGTCAGGACCCAGCGCCCGCGGCCGACACCGCTGTCGTCGGGCCGCTTCTGCGAAAGCACCTTCACGTCGACACCGTCGATCGCGCTCATGCGCGCGGTGAGCACCGGCACGTCGCGCACGAACGCCGCACCGAGGCCCTTCAGCTCGCTCTCGACGCCGTCCCACTGGTCCGGCTGCACGTCGATCAGGAACACGCTCGGCGCGTCCTCCGGCAAGGCCGTGCGCAGGCGCTCCGTCAGGCGCGAGTCGATCAGCGCCATCGAGACGACGACGAGCACGCCGAGGCCGAGCGCCACCGTCGCTCCGACGACTCCCGCACCGGGCCGCGCGAGCGCCGCGACACCGTGCCGCAGGTACGGATCGAGCCCTTCGCGCGGCAAACGCCCGGCGATCCACACCAGCCCACGCGCGGCGAGCGCGAGCGTGCCCGCGAGCACCGCGAGCCCACCCGTGAACGCGAGCGCGTACAGCGGGTCGCGCGCCTGCGCGAAAGCCGCGGCGAAAATGCCGCCCGCGAGCGCAATGGCCGCGCTCCATGTCACCAGCTTCGGCGCCGGCAACGGCTCGACGTCGCTGCGCAGCACCCGCACGGGCGCGACGCGCCAGATCGCGACCAGCGGCGGCACGCTGAACACCAGCGCGACGCCCAGCCCGAGCACCAGCCCCTTCGCGAACGGCGCGAACTCCCACAGGATCTGGTGGCCCTTCGGCACGAGCTCCGGCGCGACCAGCGGCACGAGGAACGGCAGCAGCGATCCCAGCGTGGCCCCGACGGCGCTGCCCGCGAGCGCGAGCAACGCGACGTGCCCGAGGTACATCGCCAGCACCTCGCGCGGCCGGAAACCGATCGCGCGCAACACCGCGACACCCTGCGTGCGCGACGCGACCCACGCGCGCACGATCTGCGCGACGCCGGTGCCGCCGAGCACGAGCGAGAGCAGCGCCACGAGCCCGAGATAACTCTCGAAACGCTCGAGCGAACGCCGCAGCGCCGGCTGCGCGTCGCGGTGCGACTCGATCTTGAGGTACGGCGCTTCCTCGACCTCCGCATCGACGCGCTCGCGCGCCTCGCGCAACGCGCGCTCGCCCGGATCGGTCGCGAGGCGATACAACGCGCGGTACCTCACGCGGCTGCCAAAACCCTCGAGTTTCGTGCGTGCGAGCCCTTCGCGGCTCGTGAACACGCGCGGGCCCAGCGTGAACGCGAGGTCGAGCCGTCCCGGCTCGTCGAGCACGACCGCAGCGATCTCGAACTCCTCGCCGCCGAGCTTGAGCGAGTCGCCGACCTTCAGGCCCGTCTCGACCAAGAGGTCACGCGCGACGACGCAACGTTGCGGCGTGAGCACGTCACCCAGCCGCCCCGGCGGGTCGAGCACGATCTCGCCGTAGAACGGGAACGTGCTCTCGACGGCCTTGAGTTCGACGAGCTTGGTCTTGCTGCCCGCCGACACGAGCGTGGCGAGCTCGCGCACTTCGCTGCGCTCCGGCATGCCGCCGAAGTTGAAGTAGCCATCGACGACCTCGGGCACGGGGCGACGCGCGTCGATCGACAGGTCCGCGCCGAGCAGCTCGCGCGACTGCGAGCGCAGCACCGACTCGATCGACGCGACCAGCGCGCTCACGCCCGTCACCGCCGCGACGCCGAGCGCGAGGCACAGCACGAAGAACGCGAGCCGGCCGCGCGCGCCACGCGACTCGCGCAGCGCCGCCGTCACCACCAGCGCGAGCCTCACGCCAGCGCGCCTTCCTCGATGCGCTCGACCTGGCCCGCGCGCAGGTGGATGCGGCGTCCGGCGAGCCGCGCGACCTCGCGATCGTGCGTGACGAGCACCAGCGTCGTGCCTTCGCGCGCGCGCAGGTCGCCGAGCAGCTCGAGCACGCGCGCCCCCGTCGCGGCGTCGAGGTTGCCGGTCGGCTCGTCGGCGAACAGCACCTTCGGCCGCGGCCCGAACGCGCGCGCGAGCGCCACGCGCTGCTGCTCGCCGCCGGAGAGTTGCGCCGGATAGTGGTGCGTGCGATCGGCGAGACCGACCTGCGCGAGCAGCTCTCTCGCACGCGCGCGGGCATCGCGGGCACCAGCGAGCTCGAGCGGCAGCAGCACGTTCTCGAGCGCCGTCAGGTTGCCGAGCAGCTGGAACGACTGGAACACGAAGCCGACCTTGCGCCGCCGCAGCAGGCTGAGCGCGTCCTCGCTCTGGTCGTCGATGCGCTCGCCGTCGAGCCACACTTCGCCCGAGCTCGGCCGGTCGAGGCCCGCCAGCAGCCCGAGCAGCGTCGACTTGCCGCTGCCCGAGGGGCCGAGGATGGCGGCGAAGTCGCCCGCGCGGATCTCGAGCTCGACGTGGTCGAGCACCACGAGCTCGGTCGCGCCCGAAGACAGGCGCTTGGTCAGTTGATGGCAGGCCAGCATGGTCATAGGAGGGGAAGCGAATCTGATACGTTGAGCCCCACGATGCACCGTTGCGCCTCGCTTTTTCTGATCGTTTTGCTCGCCGCCTGCGGCGGAGCGGACGATTCCGCCCCGCGCGCGCTGCCCGGCGACGGCGCGAGCCGGGTCGCGGGCCCTGAGGCGGGCGCGGCCGCGGCGCCGACGATCCCCGCCGGCTCGCCCGTGGTCGTGTTCCTCGGCGACAGCCTGTCCGCCGGCCTGCACCTGCCCGCCGACCAGGCCTTCCCGGCCGTGGCGCAGCGTGAGCTCGCCGCCGCGGGCCTGCCCTTCGAGCTCCTCAACGCCGGCGTCAGCGGCGACACCACCGCCGGCGGCCTGCGCCGCATCGACTGGGTGCTCGCGCGCAAGCCGGCCGTCGTCGTGGTCGAGCTCGGCGGCAACGATGGCCTGCGCGGGCAGGACCTCGCGTCGGTCGAGACGAACCTGCGCGCCATCGTCGCGCGCGCGAAAGGGTCGGGCGCCCGCGTGCTCTTGCTCGGCATCGACGTGCCCACCAGCCTCGGCCCCGACTACTCGCGCGATTTCGCGGCGCTCTACGAGCGCGTCGCCGCCGCCGAATCCGTCCCGCTCGTGCCGCACTTCCTCGCCGGTGTCGGCGGCGTCGCGCGCCTGACCCTCGAGGACGGCCTGCACCCGACCCCCGAAGGCCACCGCCTGCTCGCCCAGAACCTCCTGCCTGCGCTCCGCACCGAGCTCGAGGCGCTCGTTTCGCGTTGAAGTCGTTCCCGGCTTGAGCGCCGCCCGCGCTGGACTTAGCTCCTGCGCATGATTGCGCTCGCCAAACTCACGAAATCCAGCGTGTTCCTGTCGCTCGTCCTGCTCGCCTCCTGCCGCACGATCGAGACGCGCGTGCAGGATTCCAGCGGGGAGCGCCTGCGCGAGCCGGCCTCCTTCGCCTGGGTCGACGAGGCCCCGGCGCCCGAGGTGTTCGACGCGACTTGGCACGACGGCGGTCGCATCGACGACCCTGCGCTCTCGTCACAGGTGCGCGCCGCCGTCGAGGCCGAGCTCGCCGCCCGCGGCCTGCACTCCTGCCCGCCGGAGCACGCCGAGCTGCTGCTCGTCGAGCGCGCCGGCGTGCACGTGCGTTTCGAGCGCCGCGACCCGTACTTCACCGGCTCCGAGTCCGCGCGCTTCGAGGAGGGCACGCTCTCGCTGTCGGTCTTCGACGCCAGCTCGGGCGAGCGCCTGTGGCACGCCTCCGGCACAAGCCGCCTGCGCGACGTCGCCGAGGGCTACGGCCTCTACACCCTGCGCTACGTCGAGACCGGCTCCCCGCGCGACTGGAAGGTCCGCGCCAAGGTCGCCGCCCTGCTCGAATCCTTTCCCCTCCAGCGTCGGCCCTAGCCCGCCCCGCACTCGGCGGCGCGAACTGCCCGTGAGTTGACTATGAGCGAGCCCGCGAGACCTCACGACCGATTCGGCGCAGCCTGCGTCGCGTTCACGCTCGCGGCGGAGCTGCTGCTCGGGCTCGCGCCCGAGGCCGACCGGCTGACCTGGGCGCTCGAGAACGCGCCCGTCTGGATCGGCATCGTCGCGTGGTGGCTCTCGCGCGGGCGCTTCCGGCTGAGCCATCTCTGCCTGGCTCTGTTCACGGTGCATGCCCTGATTCTGATGGTCGGTGGCCACTACACCTACGCCGCGGTGCCCCTGGGCGACTGGGTGCGCGACGGGCTCGGTCTCGCCCGAAACCCCTATGACCGGCTCGGTCACCTCGCGCAGGGATTCGTGCCGGCGTTGTTCGCGCGTGAGCTGTTCCTGCGGGTCGCCCGGGTTCCGCGTTCGTGGTGGCTGCCGGTGCTCGCCGTCTGCGCCGCACTCGCGTTCAGCGCCTTTTACGAGCTGGTCGAGTGGTGGACGGCGCTGCTCACCGGAGAAGCCGCCGAAGCCTTCCTCGGCACCCAAGGGGATCCGTGGGACACGCAGTGGGACATGTTCCTGGCCCTCGTCGGCGCGGTGTCGAGCCTGACGCTGCTCTCGCGGGCGCACGATCGCTCGATCGACGCGCTGGGGGCCGGCGCGCTCAGAAGGTGAAGTGACGGATCGCGTGGAGCTGACGGCGCAGCTCGGGGCGGAAGTCGGGGTGGGCGATGGAGATCAGGGCCTCGCCGCGCTCGCGCAGGGAGCGGCCGTGCAGGTTGACGGCGCCGAATTCGGTGACGATCCAGTGCACGTGGCCGCGCGTGGTGACGACGCCGGCGCCGGCGTTGAGCTCGTGCGTGATGCGCGAGATGGTTCCGTTGGCGGCGGTGGAGGAGAAGGCGAGGATCGGCTTGCCGCCCTTGGAGAGCGCGGCGCCGCGCATGAAGTCCATCTGGCCGCCGATGCCGGAGTAGATGCGGTGGCCGAGCGAGTCGGCGCAGACTTGGCCCGTGAGGTCGACCTGCAGCGCGGAGTTGATGGCGACGACGCGCTCGTTCTTGCGGATCACCGAGGTGTCGTTGGTGCGGTCGGAGGGGTGGAACTCGACCAGCGGGTTGTCGTCGACGAAGTCGAACACCTTCTGGGTGCCGATGACGAAGCTCGTGATCGTGCGGCTGGGGCCGACTTCCTTGTAGCGGTTGGTGACGGCGCCGCTCTCGAAGAGCTCGACGAAACGGTCGGAGAACATCTCGGTGTGCACGCCGAGGTCGCGCTTGCCCTTGAGGCGCGTCAGCACGGCGTCGGGGATCGCGCCGATGCCCATCTGCAGGCACGAGCGGTCCTCGACGAGGTCGGCGATGATCTCGCCGATGCGCGCTTCGACCTCGGTCTCCGGCGCGAGCTGGTGCTGGTAGAGCGGGCGGTTGGAGTGCAGGTGGGCCGCGATGCGCGAGTAGGGCACGACGGAATTGCCATGCGTGCGCGGCATGCGCTCGTTGATCTCGCACAAGAGCAGCGGAGCGGCGTCGGCGGCGGCCTTGGCGACGTCGATCGAGGTGCCGAGCGTGCAGTGGCCGTGGGCGTTGGGCGGCGAGACCTGCAGCAGCGCGGCGTCGAGCCGGATGCCGCCGGACTCGAACATGTCGGGAATGTCCGACAGGAACACGGGCACGTAGTCGGCGTGCCCTTCCTCGATCGCGCGCCGCACCATCGCTCCGGCGAACAGCGAGACCGAGCGCACGTGCGGCGCCTGCTCGCGGCTCGCGAAGTTCGACGTGCCTTCGGTGTGCAGGTGGAAGAGCTTGACGCCCTCGATGTCCTTGCGGCGGGCGAGCGCGTCGACGAGCGCCGCCGGCGTCGCGCAGCCTCCGTGCAGGAACACGTTCATCCCGCTGCGGATGTGCGAGACCACTTCTTCGGCCGAGGCGGCGGCCTGCTTCCACTCGTTCGCGTTGCGGTGCATGGGCGGAGATGATGACGTCCGCGCTGCTCGCATGCATTCGTCGCAATTCGGACGCGGCGCGTGCAAACGTCGCGATGCAAGTCGAGCGCTACTTCTTGGCGGGCGGCGTCGATCCGGCGGGGCTCGCGGCGGGCGCGGCGTCGTCCTTCGGCGCGGGCGGAATGCCACGCGTCAGGCGGCGGAAGAACATGCGCGTCTGGCCACCGGCGCGGGTGAGCGTCAGGTCGTTGCCCGAGACGATGATGTCGTAGTCGCGGCGCGAGCCGGGGGCCTCGTACAGCACGTGGCCATCGGGATCGTCGATGTCGCTGCCGTGCAGGAGCGTCTGGAGCGTGAACTGCAGGCGCGAGTCGTCGTAGCTCCAGCGGTACGTGCCGGCGGTGAAGGCCTGGTCCTCGAGGTTGGGGCGGCCCTGGAGCGGCTCGGCGAGGCGCGCGATCAGCGTCGCGTACTCGGGCACGACCGTCAGGTAGCCGCCGCAGTCGCCGCCGACGTAGCTGCGGCCCGCGAGCTCGGTCCGATCGAGCTGCCACACGCCGAGGACTTCGGCGCGGACACGATCGGCCTCCGAGACGCGCTTGGTGCGCGAGGGGAGCTTCGGCTCGGCCGGAACCGGCTTCTGCCCCGCGGGATCCTGCCCGGCGGGCGCAGGCGGAGGCGTGCCCTGCAAGGCGACCAGCGGGAGCAGCACGAGGGCCGCGAGAGCGGCGAGGGCGGTGGAGTGCATCGGGAGCTCCTTGGGCGTCCGGAGAGGGTGCGGCGGGAGCGCCGCGGCGGCATGATACTCGGCCCCCTTGTCGGGCCGGGCCCCCGGAGGCGTGCGTAAGATCCACGCTGGAAACCGGAAATGGGCCGGGTCCCCGGGCCCAGCTCCCGTAAGCCGCCCCGCTCCCGCGGAGACTTCTCGACGATGCACTTCCTCCAGATCGCCTGCCTGTGGCTCCTCGCGCTGTTCGCCCCGGCGGCGGCGGCGAGCCCCGCCCAGTTCGGCGCCCAGGCGCCCAAGGCCAAGCTCGAGCTCTTCACGCGCGCCGAGGCCGGCGAGGTCCGCGCCGTGGTGCGCATCAAGATCACGGCCAACTGGCACCTCTACCACACCGACCTCGGCAGTCCGGATGCCGTCGGGCGGCCGAGCGTGCTGACGCTCGCGGGCGAGGGCATCGAGTGGGGCGCCGCGCGCTGGCCGGCGCCGGGCCACGAGGAGCAGAACTTCGGCACGCCGGTCAAGGTCAACATCCACGAAGGCACGGTGCTCGTCTACGCGCGCGGGAAGCTCGCCGAGGGCGCGGACGGGTCGACGGCGGCGGTCGCGCTCGAGGGCCAGACCTGCGAGACCGGTGGCACCTGCATCATCTACAAGGGCGACGCCAAGACGCAGGGGGCGGGCGCGGACACGCTGTTCGCGGATTTCCCGGCCGATCTCGCCGGGCCTGGGCAGGCGGTGACGTCGGAAGATGCCGCGGAAGAGGACGAGTTCGAGGGCTTCGAGGATCCCGACGCGCACGCGCGGGTCGAGCTCTTCACCCGCGCCGTCGACGGCGAGGCGCGCGCTGCGATCCGCATCGAGATCGACGACACGTGGCACCTGTTCCACAAGGAGCTCGGGCCTGACGACGCGGTGGCGAAGCCGACTGCGGTCGAGCTTTCGTGCGCGGGCGTCGAGTGGGGCGAGCTCTACTGGCCGGAGCCGCACAAGGCGCCGCAGGAGTACGGTTCGAACGGCGAGCCGACGTGGGTCTGGCAGCACGAAGGCACGATCGTGCTGTACGCGCGCGGCAAGCTGGGAACCGGCGCGGACCTCGCCAAGGCGCACGTCGAGGTCACGGGCCAGACCTGCGACCCGAGGGTGTGCGATCAGTTCCGCGCGAAGGTGGCGACGCTCGGAGCGGGGCCGGACACGCTGTTCGCGAAGTTCCCGGCGGCGGGCGCGAGCACGAGCGGAACTGCGGGCGGCTCGACCGCGAGCGCGCCGGACGCGCCGGCGGGCGACGCGCCGAAGCAGGAGTCGGGACTGCTCGAATTCCTCGGGCTGGCGGTGTTCTGGGGCGTGTTCTCGCTCCTGATGCCGTGCACCTACCCGATGATCCCGATCACGATCGCGTTCTTCACGAAGCAGTCGTCGCAGTCGAAGGGCAAGCGGCTGACCTTGAGCGCGCTCTACGGCTTCGGGATCGTGCTGATGTTCGTGTTGATCGGCGTGCTCGTCGGCGGGCCGATCGTGAAGTTCGCGACGCACCCGACGACGAACCTCGTGATCGGCACGCTGTTCGTCGTTTTCTCGCTGTCGCTGATGGGGCTCTTCAACCTGGAGCCGCCGCAGTTCCTGATGGGTCTCGCCGGGCGCGCGCGCTCGACCGGCGGTTACCTCGGCGTGTTCTTCATGGGCGCGACGCTCGTGATCACGTCCTTCACGTGCACGGCGCCGTTCGTCGGCAGCCTGCTGTCGGTCGGGGCATCGAGCGGCAACTGGGAGCGCATCGCGCTCGGCATGGGCACGTTCGGGCTCACGATGGCGCTGCCGTTCGTCGCGCTCTCGATGGTGCCCGGCCGCGTCGCGTCGATGCCGCGCGCTGGCGAGTGGATGAACACGCTCAAGATCACGCTGGGCTTCGTCGAGCTCGCGGCGGCGCTCAAGTTCTTCTCGAACGCCGACCTGGAGCTGCATTGGCAGTCGCTGCCGCGCGAGCTGTTCCTCGCCATCTGGCTCGCGATCTTCGTCGTCACCGCGCTCTACCTGCTCGGGATGATCCGCTACCACGGCGAGTCGGGCGAGATCGGTGCGGGCCGGCTCCTCGTGGGCTCGTCGTTCCTCGCGCTCGCGACCTACTGCGGCTACGGCATGCTCGGCTACCAGCTCGACGTGGTCATGACGGCCATCGTCCCGCCGTATTCGGCGCAGCGTGTGGAGGGAGCGTCGCAGGCGAGCGGCGGGGGCGGAGCGCCGCAGGCTGTCGCAGGCCACGTGGTCGTGCTCGACGACCTCGAGGCCGCGATCGAGCGCGCCAAGCAGGAGAAGAAGCTCGTGATGATCAACTTCACGGGCCACCTGTGCGTGAGCTGCCGCGCGATGGAGCTCAACATCTTCCCGCGGCCGCACGTGCAGGACGTGCTGCGCGAGCACTACGTCGAGGCCCGCATCCACGTCGACGACTTCTCTACGCCGGGGTCGATCGAGCGCGCCACGAAGCTGCAGGACGAGATCGCGGGCGCGCGCGCGACGCCGTACTACCTCGCCTTCGATCCCGTGACGCGCAAGGTGCTCGGGCGGCACGAGGGCCCGGACCTGCCCCCGATCGGGGATGGGACCAAGTTCGCAGAGTTCCTGAACCGCGCGCTCCACTGAGAACGCACGGAACGGCTTTCCGTACGTCGCGGGACGGGGCACAGGCAAAAACGTTCAGGTCCCGAGAGCTCGCGGTCGAAACCTGCGCTGGACCCGCGCCTTCACGCGGCCCACCACCGCCATGCCGACCGTACTTGCCGACCTTCTGGAAGACATCAAGAGCATCGAGCCGCTGCCGCAAGTCGCCACGCGGGTGATGCAGCTCTCCGGGCGCGAGGACGTGGTCCCGCGCGACCTCGTCGACCTGATCCAGACCGACCCTGGCGTGACCGCCAAGGTGCTCAAGCTGTGCAATAGCGCCCTGTACGGTTTCCAGCGCGAGATCGCGTCGCTGCCGGAAGCCGGCAACCTGCTCGGCGTGCAGACGCTCGTCAACCTCGTGCTGACCTCGTGCACGGGCCGCTACCTGCGCGACTACGGCTATTCGGATCCCGAGGCCGCGATGCGGCTGTGGGAGCAGTCGATCGCGACGGCCTTCGGCGCGAGCGCGCTCTCCGCGCGCACGCACCGCTCCGAACGCAACCGCGCCTACACCGCGGGCCTGCTCGAGAACATCGGTCACGTCGTGCTGATGCGCTTCGTGCCGGAACGCCGCGAGGAACTGCAGCGCGCGCTCGACGGCGGGCTCGAGCTGATCGAGGCCGAGAAGCAGGTCTACGGCATGAACCACGCCGAGATCGGCGCGCGCCTCGCGCGCAAGTGGGACTTCCCCGACGTGCTGATCGACGCGATCCGCACGCACCACAACCCGGAAGCGGCCTACATCGATCCCGACCTCGCGTCCCTGTGCCACGTGGCCGAGATGGCGACGCACACGTTCCACTTCGGCGAGATCGCGGGTGCGCTGCCGCAGTACCGCATGCACGACGTCGCGCTCGCGCGGCTGGGTCTCGATCGCGACGGATTCCTCGCGCTCGAGGAGCCGCTCCGCGAGGAACTCGCGAAGGCGAAGAGCATCCTCGAGATCGCCTGAGCTTTCAGGCGTCGCGGCGTTCGAGCTCGAGCAGGAAGCGCTTGCGCTCGACGCCCGCGGCGTAACCGACGAGCTTGCCCGTCGAGCCGATCACGCGGTGGCACGGGATCACGATCGCGATGCGGTTGCGCCCGTTGGCGGCGCCGACCGCGCGTGAGGCCGACGGGCGGCCCATCAGCGCGGCCTGCTGGCCGTAGGAGCGCGTCTCGCCCCACGGAATCTGCAGCAGCGCCTTCCACGCGAGTTCGTCGAAGGGCGTGCCCGGCGCGTGCAGCGGCACGCGGAAGCGCTTCAGCTTGCCCGCGAAGTAGCGCGTGAGCTCGTCCTCGAGCTGCTCGAGATGCGGATGCCCGCCGCGCACGACTTCCGCGTCGAGCAGCTCGCACAGGCTCGCCAGTTCCTTCGCGCGCGACTCCGGCCGCGGAAACGCGAGCTCGCACACGCCTTCGTCGCACGCGGCGGCTTCCATGCGACCGAGCGGAGTCGGAATCGACGCCAGCCAGAGCGGCTTGGACGTCACGGCGCGAGCGAGGGTCGTTTCCATGGTGACCCGATTGGACGCGAGCCCACGCGCGAGCGCAACGCCACAAACCGGACGCTTGCGCGCCTCTTTCACGCGAAGCCGAGCGCGTGCGCGCCTTGGATACGACCGGGCCTGGCCGCTGGCGCGGGTCGCGGGTGTGGGGGCGTGCTCGGCGGCGTGAAGGGCGGCGGCAGGGTTGGTTTCAGGCGGCTACGGATGCAGCTTGAGACGCGCGCGCGCTTCATCGACGTGGGAGCGATCTGGAATCGGGACCTTGCGCACTGGCAATCGGCAGCTGTCGCTGGCGCAGATTTCGCGCTCGCGGCGAACGGCTCTCGCGCAGACTCTGGCTCATGCGCCGATCGCTTCTCGGTTCGCTCGCTGCTGTTCTGGCCACGGGGGCTGCGTGTGTTGCTCCCACGCCACCGCTTTCAGCTGGGCTCACGGCAGATTCGCGCGCGGGCGTCGATGCGAGCACGGGTCACCCGATGCGCGTTGTGCACTCGCCGAGTGGCGTCGCCCTTCGTTTGGTTCCGGGCGCCGGGAGCACTCCTCCGTTCTACCTGGCCGAGACGGAACTGACCGTCGCTGCCTGGCGGCGTTTTGTCGCCACGAGCGGTTATCGCACCGATGCAGAACGAGGCGTGCCGGACGATCAATACACCGTTGGAGCGTTCTCCGCGGTTCCCTCGGGCGGCCGCGAGTGGAGCGAGCGTGCGCGTTGGGATCAGATCTTCCCGTTGCTCGGCGCCGAAGTGCTGCGCGACGACTTGCCCGTGCTCTACGTGTCAGCGGCGGATGCCGAAGCGTACGTCGCGCACTTTGCGCTGCGATTGCCGACGGCTGCCGAGTGGGAACGGGCCGCGCGTGCTGGCGCCACCACGCGCTTCCCGTGGGGCGATGAGCCGGACGGCGCCTGTCGCTGCGCGAACCTGCAGGATCAGGCGGGAATGCGGCGCTTCCCCGACTTCAACGTGCCCTTGGCCTGCGACGATGGTTTCGCGCTGGTGGCGCCGGTGGCGAGCCTGCAAGCGAACGCGCTCGGCTTCTTCGATCTGATCGGCAACGTCGAGGAATGGTGTGCCGCCGCACCCGGTGCCGAAGCCGGGTTCGAGCTTGCAGGCGGTTCGTGGGTCGCCGACGCCGATGGCGCCGCCCTGTCGCATCGCGCCAGCCTCGGTCGGCATGCTCGGCGCGACTTCATCGGGTTCCGGCCTGCGCTGTCGATCGTCGCGCCCTGAGCTCCGTCGGGCGACGAGGCGCGTGCCACCCCGACGATCCACGTCGTTCGCGGGAACCTGCAACCCGGTTGCCCTGCCTCTCGGGTTGCAGCGACAGCGAAACGCGCGGTCGCCAGTGTGCACCATCGACTTGGCCATGCAGAGCGCCATCCCTGCGCTCGCTTGCACCGGTGCTCGAAGCTCGGCACTCGACGTTTCCCTGCTCCCTCGCCGACTGCGCCGAGCACCTCCGCACGCTTCTGCTCGTCGCGCTCAACGTGGTCCGAGCTCCAACGCCGGAGGCGGAAAGGACCTCCAAGCGGACGACCTCGGTCGCGACGTGGTGCCCGGTTCGGCACGGAGTCGAGCGACCGGCTGCTCAGGCGAAGCCGAGCGCGCGGCCGCCTTGGTAGACGGCGAAGGCGAGCAGCCAGGCGAGCAGGCCGGTGTAGACGAACAGGAACGTCGGCCAGCGCCAGCCCTTGGTCTCGCGGCGCACGACGGCGAGCGTGCTCATGCACTGGCAGGCGATGGCGAAGAAAACCATCAGGGAGAGGCCGACGAGCGGTGTGTAGACCGGGCGGCCGTCGGAGCGGGATTCCTGCTGGATGCGCTGGCGCAGGCCGACGGCGTCCTCGTCGACGTCGCCGCCCATGCCGTAGACGACGCCCATGGTGCTCACGAAGACCTCGCGCGCGGCGAAGGCGCCGAGCAGGCCGATGCCGATCTTCCAGTCGAAGCCCAGGGGCTCGATGACGGGCTCGATGGCGTGGCCGATTCGGCCGCCAAAGCTGTGGCGCAGCGCGAGCGAGGCGCGCTCGTGGCCGAGCTCGGCGAGGCGCGCGTCGAGCTCCGGCCCGGAGCGCAGCGCGTCCGTGGCCTCGATCACGTTGGTCTCGTAGCTCGCCTGCGCCGCCTCGTCGCGCGGGAACGACAGCAGCGCCCACATCACGACCGTGCAGGCGAGGATCACGGTGCCCGCTTCCGACAGGAACACCTTGGCCTTGCGCCACACCGACGCGAGCACGCTCTTCCAGTCCGGCAGGCGGTAGGGCGGCATCTCGAGCAGCAGCGGCACGCTGCGGCCCTTGAACAGCGTGCGGCCGAGCACCGCCGCGGCGGCGAGCGCGACCAGCGTGCTGAACACGTACATGCCGACCATCAGGAGCCCGCGCACCGGCAGGAACCCGAGCACTTCCGTCGGCGGGAACAGCGCCGCGATCATCAGCGAATACACCGGCAGGCGCGCCGAGCAGGTCATCAGCGGCACGACCATCATCGTCAGCATGCGGTCGCGTTGGCGCTCCATCGTGCGCGTGGCGAGGATCGCTGGCACCGCGCAGGCGAAGCCCGACATCATCGGCACGAAGGCGCGCCCGTGCAGGCCGATGGCCTTCATCAGGCGGTCCATCAGGAACGCGACGCGGGCCATGTAGCCCGAGTCCTCCATGATCCCGATGAACAGGAAGAGCAGCACGATCTGCGGCAGGAACACGATCACGCTGCCGACGCCCTCGATCAGCGCGTCGCCGACGAAGTCCGCGACAAGGCCTGCGGGCAGGCGCGCGACGACGAGCTCCTTCACCCAGCCGACGGCGCCCTCGATCGCGCCGATCGCCGGGTCGGCCCAGCTGAACAGCGACTGGAACACGAGGCCCATCGCGAGCAGGAACACGAGGAAACCCGCGAACGGGTGCAGGAGCAGGCGGTCGACGCGGTCGGTGCGCGAGAGGCCCGTGCGCGCGCGTTCGCGCAGGAACTGCGGCGAGCGCTCGTCGATCCACGCGTAGCGGCCGCGGATCACCTCGGCCTCGATCTCGCGACACGCCGCGGCGGCGAGGCGGCGGCGCTCGAGCACGGTCGCGCGCAGGCGCGCCGGCATGCCGACGATCTCGTCGTGCTCGTCGAGCGAGAGCAGGGCCCACAGCGCGAGCGCATCGCGGCGCTGCTGGCCGTCGGCCTTCCATTCGGCGGGCAGGTCCGCGGCGGCGGCGGTCACGTCGGCGCGCAGCTCGTCGCTGGCCGGGATCCAGCGCGGGCCCGGCCGCCCGCTCGTCGGCTGGACCAGCACGCCGTCGAGCGCCGTGCGCAGCTCGTCGATCCCGCGCCCGTGCTGCGCCTCGATCGCGACCACCGGGATGCCGAGCTCCGCCGCCAGCGCGCGCGCGTCGATCTCCATCCCCGAGCCCGCGAGCATGTCGCACATGTTGAGCGCGATCACTACGGGCAAGTCGGTCTCGATCACCTGCAGCGCGAGGTACAGGTTGCGCGTGAGCTGCGTGGCGTCGATCACGAGCACGACCGCCTCGGGGCGCTCGAGCGGATGCAGGCCGCAGATGGCCTGGATCGCGATCTGCTCCTCGGCACTGCGCGCCGTGAGCGAGTACGTGCCGGGCACGTCCGAGAGCTCGACCTCACCCGCGCGCGGCAGCGCGAAGTGCCCGATCTCGCGCTCGACCGTCACGCCCGGGTAGTTGCCGACCTTGGCCGACAGGCCGGTCAGGCGGTTGAAGAGCGTCGTCTTGCCCGTGTTGGGATTGCCGGCGAGCGCGACCCGGTGGAAGGGGGCGGTGCGCGGCAGGGAGGAGGAGACGGCGGCGCTCACGGGGAGTGGGGCGGCAGGCCGCGACCGGGACGCTCAGCCCTCGACGGTGTCGACGGTGACCTGACGAGCCTCGCCGTGGCGGACGGTCAGGCGGCAGCCGCGCACCTCGAGCTCGAGCACGCCGCCGAGGTCGACCTTGCGGATCAGGCGCACCGGGGTGCCGGGCAGGAGGCCCAGCTCCATCAGGCGGCAACGGAACGAGCGTTCCCCGCCGATCGAGACGAGGCGGGCGCGGGCACCGGGGGAGAGCAGGTCGAGGGAGGTCACGGGTGGAGCAGTATCGGCTTCTTGAGACTGAATCTCAATGACAAGGAGAATGTACCCCGTCCGCGGCGTTTTGGGGAAGTGGCCCTCGTGCGCAGGGAGCCCTACGATCTGCGGCACGGGACCCGCTCCAAGGGCCCTGCCTGCATGAACCAGAGCCCCAAGGAAGTCGCCGGGCGCCGCGCGGCCGAGTTCGTCACCGATGGCATGACCCTGGGCCTGGGAACCGGCTCCACGGTCTATTTCACGCTGCTGGCGCTGTCCGAGCGCATCCGCGCGGGCCACCTGCGGGTGCGCGGCGTGCCGACCTCGCTCGACACCGAGCGCAAGGCGCTCGAGCTCGGCATCCCGCTCGCCACGCTCGACGAGGTCGAGAGCCTCGACCTGTGCATCGACGGCGCCGACGAGATCGACGGCGACTTCGCGATGGTCAAGGGCGGCGGCGGGGCGCTCCTGCGCGAGAAGGTCGTGGCCTCGATCGCGCGCCGCGTCGTGATCGTCGTCGGGCCTGAGAAGGTCGTCCCGCGCCTTGGCACCACGTTCGCCCTGCCGGTCGAGGTCGCGCCCTTCGCGCGGCCCGTGGTGCGGCGCGCGCTCGCCAAGCTCGGCTGCGAACCGAAGCTGCGCACCACGCGCGACGGCGCGACGTACCTGACCGACAACCACAACGAGATCCTCGACTGCCGCTTCGCCTCCGGCATCGCCGACGTGCCCGCGCTCGAGCGCGCCATCGACGCGATCCCCGGCGTGGTCGAGTCGGGCCTGTTCGTCGGCCTCGCGCATGCGCTCGTGATCGGTCACCCCGACGGCCGGGCCGAAGTGCGCCAGCGCTGAGCACGCGCGGAAGAGCTCGAGAAAACAACGCCGCCCCGCGTCAGTCGCCTGACGCGGGGCGGCACACGTTCTGGCGCGTCCGTCAGATCGACTGGATGAACGCGAGCAGGGCCTCGATGTCCTGGTTGACGTTCGCGCCGCTGAGCAGGTTGACCTGCACCTTCGACGCGCCCGGGGCGAACTGCTCGTGCCCACGCACGTCGTGGAACTCGTTGAAGAACTTGTTCATGCCCGGGAACGCGGGGCCCGAGGGGAACGCCGGCGAGCCGTAGATCGGGCTGATCGCCTGCGCCTCGGGGTCGAGGATCGTGCGCAGCGAGTACGCCACGTGGTCGTGGAAGTACGGGCCGCTGGAGAACACGCCGAACTTGGTCGGGATCGAGAACACGCGCTGGTCGCGGAGGAACGTCTTGAGCGGGCTCTGCGGATCCTGCGGATCGAGCGGGCAGGGGTAGCTGTTGCCGTCGTCGCGCTGGAACGGGTCGTTGCGGTCCGCGTTCATCGGCGCGTAGGTCTCGACGTCGATGTACCCGTCCGAGTTGCGGTCGGGGTCTGGCTGGCCGTCGTTGTTGAAGTCGATGTTCACGCCGCTGTTGATGTTGCGGACGTTGATCGCGACGACGTTGCCCTGCAGCGAGAAGCAGGTCGGGTCCATCTGCTCGAGGTTCTCGCCGCCCGAGAGCGTCGGGTCGACGAAGTCCATCGTGAAGCCGCGCGCGCCGCCGGAGCCGAAGGGATCGACCATGGCGTGGCAGTCGGCGCAGCCGGCGCGGCGCAGCGTCGGGTTGAGGCCCGTCGAGTCCTCCCCGAAGAACAGGTCACGGCCGAGCGCCGCCAGCGGCGTCAGGTCGCCGGTCACCGGGTCGAGGTGGGGGTTGAGCGGCACGGGCATCGTCTCGTGCGCGTCGACCAGCGCCTGCTGCTCGGCGTTCGAGAGCTGGCCGTGGCCGCCGTTCTCGCCGCCGAACATCGGGCCCGTCTCGCCCATGTTGAGGCGCACGCCCTTCCACAGCATGAGGCCGGTGCCGAGCGTGCCGCCGTAGGTCGGCATCGTGCTGCGCGGGCCCGCCGGGCGCTGCCAGACGTTGCCGTCCTCGCCGCCCTCGAAGTGGCACGAGGCGCACGAGTTGTTGAACTCGCCGATCGTGCCCGGAGCGCCGGTGGTCTGGGCGCGCGAGGCGTCCTCGAACAGCTCGTCGCCGAGGATCTGCGAAGGCGTGTACAGGTCGGGCGAGAGCCGCGTGGGGATCTGCGCGGACTCGGGCAGGATCGTGCGCGCGGCCCAGTCGACGCGCAGCACCGTGAGCGAGCGCGTCAGCTCGTTCATCACGTACACGAGCGCGTCGTCGTTGGAGGTCGTCGGGTCGTCGACCGCGACGATGCCGGTCGGCAGGTCGCCCATCGGCGTCGACGTGTCGAGCGAGGCGCGCTCCTGGAAGTCGATGCGCGGCGGGTACACGGCGGCGAGGCGCAGGTCGGAGCCGTTGACGTCGTACAGGAAGACGTCCTCGGAGCCGCGGTTGAGCATCAGCGCGCGCGTGCCGTCGGAGTTGTAGACGACGCGGCTGGGGTGGCCGGCGCGGTGGCCGAGCTTGTTGAGGCCCGTGCCAGTGCGTTCGAAGCGCGTCTTCAGGCCGTTGGAGAACTGCGTCAGGAAGCCGCCGGTGAAGACCACCGCCTGCGCGTAGATCTGCGTGTCGCGCAGCGCCGCGCGCGCCGGGATCGGGATCTGCACGACGCCCGAGGGCGGCACGGGGAACGCGCGGCGCGGCAGCACGTACTGCACGCCGAGCGAGCCGCGGTCGATGTCGGTCTGGGGGCCGATGTAGAGCACCGCGGTCTGGCCGGGCGCGAGGCCCGCGACGTGCACTTCCATCGTGCCGCCGGTGACGGGCTCGCCCGCACCGCCGACCGTCGCGATGCCGACCGGCGTCGCGGCCGCGCGACCGAAGGCCGCGTACTCGGCCGGAGTCAGGTCGTCCTGCAGCTCGTTGTGCAGCCGCCGCGACTGGTCGCCGGGCGCCGCGAAGGTGCCGGCCTGCACGTCGACGAGGCTCAGCGCCGGGTACACGCGGTTGGCGAAATCGCCGGGGAACCACGCGGGGTAGCTGAAGTTGACGTCGTGGTTGATGTTGTGCAGCAGGTGCGGCACGAGCGCGCGCGTGCCGTCGGGCGAGAGCGCGACGTCGTCGGTGAAGCGCGGCAGGCCCTGGCTCTGGATCGAGCGCACCGGCGTCGGGTTGTAGATCGGGTCGTAGGGGTACGTGTCGAGGTCGATCTTGCCGGCCAGCGTGAGGCCGGTCGGGTCGCCGTTGGCGTCGAGCGCGATGTCGAGCACCGACACGAAGGGCGAGCGGTTGTGCGTCACGTACAGGCGCGTGCTGTCGGCGCGGATCGTGAAGGCGCGCGGCTCGCCGAGGTCGGCCATGCCGTCGCGGTTGGAGTCGACGTCGGCGATCGTGAACGGAGCCGGGATGTGGCTCACGTCGTTCATGTACTGGTGGCTCGCCGCCAGCGAGTTGTTCGACGTGCGGTAGAGCTTGATCGTGCCCGAGCGGAAGCCCGAGACGACGAAGAAGCGGCCGTTGGGCGAGACCGCGACGCCGTAGGGCTCGGTCCCGACCTGTCCGATCGTCGTGACGACCGCGCGCGTGGCGACGTCGATCACCGTCACCGAGCCGCGCGAGCTGTTCGTGCCGAAGCCCGTGACGAAGTTGGCCGTCACCGGGATGTCGCCGCGCTGGTTGGCGACGTACACGCGGCTGCCGTCGGCGCTGAACGAGAGCGACATCGGGCGGACGCCGACGGGGATCTCGTGCGTGGCGGAGCCGATGGCGGTGTCGACGACCGAGACCGAGTTGTTGTCGCGGTTGCAGACCCAGACCTCGCGTGGGTTGGAGGGGTGGGCGGCGACCGAGTGGACCTGGGCGTGCTGCGTGGAGAGCAGCTGCGCTTGGGCCTGCTGGTTCAGGGCCACCGGGGCGAGCAGCAGGGCGGCAGCGAGAGCGAAACGCGGGGCGTGACTCATGAGGTGGAGCTCGAGACTCGTGGAGGTTCCTTTGGGGCGGCGCGCCCGGACCGGGCCGGAGACGCACGCACGCTCAGCCCCGCCCGGAGGGGCGTGGACCGAGCAGCCAAGACTACCCGACGCACGCCGATCGGGAACGGTTCCAAAGCAGGCCCTGTGGAGCCCCCGGAATACGAAGGAAGTCGCAGATGGAAAGGCCTTCCGGCGTTTCCTTCCGGCGGGGGGACGGTCTTTCCCTGCTCGCGCGCACCGACCCCGCTCCCAGCCACTTTCGCGGGCATTCCGGCGCTTGGCACCGCCCTTGCTCCATGGAGGGCACGATGGAGAACCATCCCTTTCTCCGTTCCTTGGTAGCTGAGGGCGGGCCGTCCGGCACGGGGCGGCTCGCTCCTACCAGCCCCCAGCGGAGCGAGGCCGGCGAACGTTTTGACGCGAAGCTTTCCAGCCGCCTGCGCGAGCGCGAGGCCGCCGGAGAGCGCGTCGAAGATCGTCGCGAGACACTCAGTGCGACGCGCGAGCGCCGTGAGGCCCGCAGCGAGCGGTCCGAGCGCAGGAATCGCTCCACGGAGACGACCGAGTCGTCGAGCTCGACCCAAGCGACCGACGAGGCGCGCGAACGCGCACCGGCGCAGGGTGAGGTCGAGGAAGCCGCGAAGGCCCGGGACACGCAGGCCGACGAAGGTTCGCAGGCCTGCAACGAACCGACCGCCGAGCGCGCGACGGACGCCGCTCGCACCGAAGCGAAGCCTGCGAAGGCCGCGCGCGGCGAGACGCCGGCGGGCGCTCCGCAGGTCGAAGGCGAGCAGGCTCCGGCGACGGAGACGCTCGGGGTGCAGCTCGGCCAGGGCAAGGGCCTCGAGTCGCACGCCAAGCTCGCGCCCAAGCCGAACCTCGCGCTCGAGGGCGCGAACGAGGCAGTTGAAGCGCCGCAGGGTGAGCTCGCGGTCGAGGGCGAGGCTCCGGCGAGCACGGACGTCGCCCAGGAAGTCGCGCAGCCCGCGCAGGGCGAGGCGCACGAGCTGCAGCCCAAGGAACTCGCAGCGGGCGCGGAGAAGCTCGAGGCCGCCGCGCGCAACGACGCGACGAGCACGCACGCCGCGACGCGCGAGGTCGCGCCGCGCGAGACCACGGCGGCGACGCGCCCCGAGGTCGAGGCCGCCAAGTCCGCGCCGCGCAACGAGCCGCCGGTCACGCCCGAGCGCGCGGCGGACATGCTGCGCCAGATCCGCCTGCAGCTCTCGCCCGAGCTGCGTCAGGCGACGATCCAGCTCGAGCCGCGCGAGCTCGGCCGCATCTCGGTCAAGGTCACGATGCGCGGCGGTTCGGCCCATGCCGAGCTGCGCGTCGAGAAGCGCTCGGCGCTCGACGCCCTGCAGAAGCAGATGCCGGAGCTCGAGGCCGCGCTGGAGCGCGCGGGTCTCGGCGGCGGCGAGCTCTCGCTGCAGCTCGGCCTCGAGGAGCGCGAGGGCCGCCACGAGGCGCCCGAGTCCGCGCCCACGCGCCGCTCGCTCCAGTTCAACGCGCCGGCGAGCCTCGCCCGCGCGCTCTCCGCACGCCTGCCCGCCACGAGCGGGATCGACACCTACGCCTGAACTCACGGAACAGACCATGCAGATCGACGGAATCAGCTCGAACGATCCCATCTCGCTCTCCGGCGGCAAGGAATCCGCGCTCGGCAAGGACGCCTTCATGAGCCTGCTCGTGATGCAGATGAAGAACCAGGACCCGATGGAGCCGACCAAGAACGACCAGATGCTCGCGCAGCTCGCGCAGTTCCAGTCGCTCGAGGAGATGAACGACCTCAACGACAACATCGTCGGCCTCGCGGTGCTGCAGCAGTCCAACGCGGTGCTCGAGCAGCTCACCAGCTCGAGCGCGCTGATCGGCAAGGACGTGCTCTACACCGACGACGCGGGCACCGAGCTGTGGGGCAAGGTCGAGGCGGTCCGCATCGAGGACGGCACGGCCCAGCTGCAGATCGGCGGCAAGAGCGTGCCGCTCGGCAGCGTGCTCGAGATCGGCGTCCCGCCCACGGCCGACACCGGCGCCTGATCGCCCTGCGCTCCGCACCACGACCCACCACCCCGAACCCACTCTCCCCGCACCATGCCCAGCGCACTTTTCGCCGCCCTTTCCGGTCTTCAGGCCCACGAGAACTGGATCTCGGTCATCGGCAACAACCTCGCGAACGCCAACACGCCCGGCTACAAGTCGGCGCGCGCGGTGTTCAGCGACCAGTTCAGCCAGACGCTGCGCTACGCGTCGCTGCCGTCGGGTTCGCTCGGTGGCCGCAACCCGATGCAGCTCGGCCTCGGCGTGCAGCTCTCCGACATCGGTCGCGACTTCAATCAGGGCGCGCTGGCGAGCACCGGCCGCACGTTCGACCTCGCGCTCAACGGCCGCGGCCACTTCATGGTGTCCGACGGCAACAACACGCTCTACACGCGCGTCGGCACGTTCGGCCTCGACGCGACCAGCCGGCTCGTCGACCAGCGCACGGGCTTCCGCGTGCTCGGCCTGAATGGCCAGCCGATCAACCTCGACACGACCTCGCTGTTCCCGCCGACGCAGACCTCGCAGATCAGCTTCGCGGGCAACCTGCCGGCGACGATCACCGGCCCGCTGGCGCAGGTGCTGACGGCCTCGACGGCACTCAAGCAGGGCACGAGCGCGTCGCTCTCGGGTTCGGTGAACTCGAACTCCTTCACGGTGCCCGTCGGCCAGACGTGGACGATGGAAGTGGTCGTCGACGGCGGCGCGCCGCAGACGGTGTCGCTCGCCGGCCAGGCGGCGCCCTACACCGCGCTCGACATCGCGAACGCGATCAACGCGCAGACCACGGGCGTCACGGCCGTCGCCAACGCCGGCGCCGTACAGCTCGCGACCGACCGCACGGGCGCGGCGCGCACGCTCAAGGTGGTGAGCGGTGCGAGCGGTCAGGACCTCGCGTCCCTCACGGGCCTGTCGCTCAGCCAGGTCTCGGGCACCGAGTCGACGGCGACGCTCTCGACCGCGCTCAACGACCTGCCGACCAACCTGGTCGACTACCAGCCGGGCGACGTGATCGAGATCGCGGGCGTCGACACCGACGGCACGAGCGTGCTGGCGAGCTTCGTCTACGGCGCCGGCAACGACGGCACGACCGTCAACGACCTGCTCACGTTCATCGACAACGCCTTCCCCAACGCGACGCCGAGCTTCGACGCCACCTCCGGCCAGTTCTCGATCCGCGCGGACCAGACCGGCTCGACGGGGCTGTCGCTCACGCTCTCCGACCAGAGCGGCGCGGGCAGCACGGACTGGCCGCAGCACTCGCTGATCACGACCACCGCCGGCGCTGGCCCGGACAAGACCACCACGTCGATCGAGGTGTTCGACTCGGCCGGCACGTCGCACACGGTCTCGCTCACGTTCGAGCGCCAGGACGACGCCTCGTGGAACATGATCCCCAGTTCTGCCGACGGCACGGTGTCGGGCCTCGTCACCGGCCTGCGCTTCAACTCCAACGGCTCGATCGCCTCGCTGCCGGCGAACTCGGGCTTCTCGGTGCAGTTCCCCGGCCAGAGCGCCCAGACCGTCAAGGTCGACTTCGGCACGCCGGGCCTGTTCGACGGCGTGACGCAGTTCGGCCAGGGCGCGAGCGTGTTCGCCGACTTCCAGGACGGCTACGGCGTGGGCGAGCTCTCCAACATGGCCGTCAACTCCGACGGCGACATCCAGGGCTTCTACACCAACGGCCAGATCCAGGTGCTGGGCGAGCTCGGCATCGCGAGCTTCGTCAACGACAACGGCCTGCGCGAGGTCGGCGACAACCTGTGGTCGGAGACGCCCAACTCGGGCGTGCGCACGGTCTCCAAGGGCGCGCAGGGCAAGGCCGGACAGGTCAACGGCGGCGCGCTCGAGGGCTCGAACGTGTCGGTGGCCGAGGAGTTCGTGCGCCTGATCGAGGCCCAGCGCGGCTTCCAGGCCAACGCGCGCGCCCCGCCGGCGCGTTCCGGCGGGGCCGCGACTCCATGGGAAATCGATACGCCGAACACCGGGTGAATCCGGGCGTCCGGCGCGCCACAATCCGGCAGAACTACCCCGCTTCACCTTTCGCCACGAAAGAGACTCGCAATGCGCGTCCTCCTCCGCTCCCCCCACGTCACGCTCGAACAGGACCTCCGCGACTCGATCAACGCCGACCTACGTGCGGCGCTCGCGCACGTCGAGGACCGCGTCGTCTCGGCACAAGTCAAGCTCGACGACGTCAACGGCCCCAAGGGCGGGCTCGACAAGAACTGTGAGGTCATCGTCAACTGCGGGCACCTCGGCATCCTGCGCGTCGAGGCCAAGGGCAAGGACCTCAAGCGCGTCGTCGCCAGCGCACTGACCAAGCTGCGTCGCGCGGTCGAGCACGCCGTCGACCACAAAAGGGGTGCGGCTCGCGCGAAGGCTCCGCACCGACGCGCGTAGGGGCGGCCCCTCACGCCCCGGACCGGGGCGCTCGGCCCTGAACACCCCGCCAGCGAGCGGGGAGCCCTGCCCATGTGGACCCAGATCCTGTTGCTCGTCGCCGGTCTCGCGGTGCTCACCGGCGGCGCGGAGTTGCTCGTGCGCGGCGCGTCGCGGTTGGCGGCGTCGCTGGGCGTCTCGTCGCTGGTCGTCGGCCTGACGGTCGTGAGCTACGGGACGAGCGCGCCCGAGTTCGTCGTGAGCCTGACGTCCGCAGTCGAAGGCAACGCCGACATCGCGCTCGGCAACGTCGTCGGCAGCAACATCTTCAACGTGCTGTTCATCCTCGGCCTGTCGGCGGCGATCACGCCGCTGGCGGTCGCGGCCAAGCTCGTGCGGATCGACACGCCGATCATGATCGGCACCGCGGCGCTGGCGATGGTGCTCGCCTGGGACGGGCGCATCTCGCGCCTCGAGGGCGCGCTGCTCACGGCCGGAGTGGTCGCCTTCACGTGGTTCTGCGTCCAGGGCGCGCGCAGGGAATCCGCGGCGGTGAAGGCCGAGTTCGACGGGCACGCGCCGAAAACGCCGGTGAAGCGCTGGGTGTGCGGCGTGCAGATCCTCGCGGGCCTCGCGCTGCTCATCGCGGGCTCGAGCCTGTTCGTCGACGCCGCGACGGCCATCGCCAAGTCCTTCGGCGTGAGGCAACGTCGTCGGCAGCAACATCTTCAACGTGCTCGGCGTGCTCGGGCCCTCGGCCCTGATCGCGACGGACGGCGTCGCGGTCGCTCCGGCGGCGCTCGCCTTCGACTTCCCGGTGATGATCGCGGTCTCGCTGGCCTGCCTGCCGATCCTGTTCACCGGCTTCACGATCTCGCGCTGGGAAGGCTGGCTGCTGCTCGGCTACTACGTCGCGTACTCGGCCTACCTCGGCCTCGCCTCGACCGCGCACGACGCCCTGCCGGCCTTCAGCTCGGCGATGCTGTGGTTCGTGGTGCCGCTGACCGTGGTCGGGCTCGGGGTGGGGGTGGTGCGGACGCTGCGGCGCGAGCGCCAGCTGGGGCGCGAGTTCGGGCCTCCGGGCAGCCCCTGAGCCAGCCGGGGCCGGTCCGTTCCCGCTACGGGGCGGGTGCGTAGGCCCGTTCTGAAGGGAACTTCAGGTCCTGAAAGTTTGACCCGAAAGGCCTTCCGGCATGGAAGGAACCTCTCGGGTCGGAATGCGGAGCAACGCGCCCCGCGGGCCCGTGGACAGCCCTTTCAGGCTTGGCACCGAGCTTGCACCGCGAACCGCGTGACCGACGGGCTGACCTACTCTGTCCAGGCGATGGGCGCCGCCGAGCGCCGCATGGAGATGATCGCCGCAAACCTCGCGAACTTGAATGCCGCGGGGTTCAAGCGCTCGATCGATCGCGTGCAGTCGTTCGACTCGCGCCTGGGGCAGAGCCTCGAGCGCAGCATCGCTTCCGAGCGCCGCATCGACTTCAGCCAGGGTACGTTGCGCCCGACTGGCGAGACCTTCGACCTCGCACTCGCGGGCAAGGGCTTCTTCACCGTCGAGGGCACCGATGGCGAGCTCTACACGCGCGACGGCCGCTTCTTCGTCAACGAGACGGGCGTGCTGCAGACCCAGGAGGGCCTGCCGGTCGCGTGGGAGGGTGCTCGCGGCACGATCGATCCCAACGGCAAGGCGCCGACGGTCGACTCCACCGGGCGCGTGAAGCAGGGCGACGCCGAAGTCGGCCAGCTGCGCATCGTCGACTTCGAGAAGCCCGAGCGCCTGCGGATGAAACAGGGCGGCCTGTGGACCGCCCCCGAGACGGCCCTGCCGATCCCAAGCGAAGCGCAAGTGCGCCAAGGCCACGTCGAGCAGGCCAACACCAGTGCCGTCGACGAGCTCGTGGCGATGATCGCCGTGCAGCGCCGCTACGAGATGGGCACGCGAGTGATGAGCAGCATCGACCAGTCCTACAAGCGCCTGACCAACCCGCGCTGACGCGCGGCGACCCCCACGGAGAAACAGACATGATCCGAGCGCTGATGACCGCCGCTTCCGGCATGAAGGTGCAGCAGATGCAGGTCGACACGATCGCGAACAACATCGCGAACGTGAACACGACCGGCTTCAAGAAGAACGAGCTCTCGTTCCGCGAGATGCTGTACGAGACCGTGCGCGATCCGGGCGCGCCGACTTCGGCGCAGCAGATGGCGCCGACCGGCCTGCAGGTCGGCAGCGGCTCGGAAGTCGCGGGTTCGGTCAAGACCTTCCGCCAGGGCGAGCTCGCGCCGACGGGCAACGACTTCGACATGGCGATCACCGGCGCGGGCTTCTTCCGCGTGCGCCTGCCCAACGGCGAGTTCCGCTACACGCGTGACGGCTCGTTCCGCCAGGACGGCGCGAACAACCTCGTCACGTCCGAGGGCTATCCGCTCGATCCGCCGGTCAACGTTCCGCCCGACTCGATCAAGACGATCATCGGCGCCGATGGCACCGTCTCCGTGCAGCGCAGCGAGTCCGGCCTCCCCGAGATCGTGACCAACATCTCGATGTTCCGCTTCCCCAACGCGGCGGGTCTCAAGGCGCAGGGCTCGAACCTGTACTCGGACACGGCGAGTTCCGGCCAGCCCGCGCAGGCGACGCCCGGCCAGGACGGCACAGGCATGATCAAGCAGGGCTACCTCGAGCGCTCGAACGTGCAGGTGGTCGATGAGCTCGTCGGGCTGATCCTCGCGCAGCGCAACTACGAGATCAACAGCCGCGCGATCAAGGTGTCCGACGAGATGCTCCAGCAAGTCAACCAGATGATCCGCTGAGGTCCAACGCATGCTCCTCGCACTTTTCCTCGGCGGCGTCACGATCACGCTCAACCCCGACGCCACCGTGCGTGGCACCGAGATCCAGCTCGCGCAGGTCGCGACCGTCGACGGGACCGATCCCGACGAGGTCGCGCGCGTGCGGGCGATCAAGCTCGGCTACGCGCCGGCGCCCGGCTACACGCGCACGCTCTCGGCAGGCCGACTGCAGGCCGACGTGCAGCGCCTCGTCTACGGCGTCACGGCCACGATGAAGGGCTCGGGCTCCTGCCGAGTCTCGCCGGCCGTCGACCACGTGAGCGCGGCGACGATCGAGCAGGCGGCGCGGCGCGAGGTCGCGCGCGCGCTGCCCGGGCGCGAGTTCGAGCTCACGCTCAACGCTCCGATCGTCGAGCTCGACGTGCCGGCCGGCAATCAGCCGCTCGAGGTGCGCAGCGTGCTCGGCGACACGATCCTCCGGCCGGGCCCGATCAACGTGCCGGTGCGCATCCAGGTCGACGGCGCGCTGTACCGCACCGTGTGGACCAACTGGCGCCTCGCAGTGTGGGAGGACGCGAACGTGCTCAAGCGGCCGGTCGCGCTCGGCGAGACGATCTCGCCCGACATGCTCGAGAAAAAGCGCGTGCTCTCCAGCGGCGACGGCGAGAGCGCACCGCTCGCGGCCGGCCTCGCTTGGGGCGCGACGGCGCGCCGCGACCTCGCCACGGGGCAGGTGCTGCGCGAGATCGACGTGCTGCGCGAGGTGATCGTCAAGCGCGGCGACACGGTGTTGCTCGAGGTGCGCCGCGGCAACGTGCACGCGCGCGTCGCCGCGATCGCCGAGGCCGACGCGCATCCCGGCGACCGCATCCGCGTGAAGATCGCCGAGTCCGGCCGTGCCATGACCGCGACGGTGGTGTCGCGCGACCTCGCGTTGATCGAACTCTCCGACCGAGGCTAGGAACCGCACCCATGAAGCCCAACCGACTTCCGCTCGTCCCGCTCGCGGCGCTCGCGCTCGCGAGCCTCGCTTCCGCCCAGGCCCGGCCCGGCTCGATCTACGACCCCGACCGCAGCCCCGGCTCGCCGATCACGGCCAAGATCGCCGTCAACAAGGGCGACATCGTCACGGTGCTGATCGCCGAGACGCAGAACGTGCGCAACCAGGAGCAGTCCGACCTCTCGCGCGCGACCAACCTCAACTACAAGGTCAACCTGTTCGACCTCAAGCCCAACGTGTTCGGGCAGCTGCCGACCGTGGTCGACGCGGACTCGACCGACGGCTTCGTCGGGCAGGCCAAGTACGAGAAGTCGGGCGCGTTCACGGCGCGGCTCGCCGCGATGGTGGTCGACGTGCTGCCCAATGGCAACCTCGTCGTCAGCGGCCGGCGCGAGATCCGCATCGACAACGAGACCAAGCTGATCGAGTTCTCCGGCATCGTGCGGCGCTACGACATCGCCGCCGACAACTCGGTCGCCAGCGAGCTCGTCGCCAACGCGACGGTCTCCTACAAGGGCTCCGGCCCGCTGACCAACTCCACCAACCGCCGCGGCATCGGCGCGTGGATCCACGACCTGTTCTCCTGGCTGTGGCCCTTCTGAGAGCGAGCGAAACCATGCGAATCCTCCGGCATTCCGCTCTGTTCGCGCTGTGCGCGCTCGCCTTCGGCCAGCAGCCGGTGACGAGCACGCCGCCTGCTCCGCCCCAGAACGTCCCGCAGGACACGCGCCTGCTCACGGGCGCCGTCGAGGCTCCCGCGCAGCCGAACACGCAGTCGTCGGCGACCTACGGCCGCGGCCCGCGCTTCGAGCCGCGCCCCGGTCGCGGCGCCGGCCGCGCGATCACCGCGACGATCGAGACGATCGTCGACGTGCGTGGCCAGGAGGAGAACACGCTGACGGGCATCGGCATCGTGAGCGGTCTCGCGGGCACGGGCGACTCGGTCAACATGACGCGCCAGCTGATCGAGAACCTGCTGCTGTCGAACGACTTGCGCATCAACGCGCAGCAGCTCACGCCGAAGAACTGCGCGCTCGTCGCGGTCGAGGCGACGCTGCCCCCCGGCTTGCAGCCCGGCCGTCGCATCGACGTGCGCGTGTCGACGCTCGGCGACGCCAAGAGCCTGCAGGGTGGCCTGCTGAGCAACATGGAGCTGCGCGACTTCAACGGCGTCGTGTGGGCCACCGGCACCGGCTCGATCAACGTCGGCGGCTTCATGGCGGCCGGCGCCTCGGCCTCGGTGCAGAAGAACCAGGTCACCGTCGGCACGATCATCGGCGGCGGCACGGTGCAGCGCGCGCTGCCCAGCGAGCTCGTCAGCGAGCACGGCCTGATCTACCTCGACCTGCGCGCCGCGCAGAGCTCGTACTCCAACCTCGTCCGCATCTGCGACGCGGTGAACACGATCTTCCCCAACGCCGCCGAGGCCGCGACCGACGGGCGCACCGTCAAGCTGCGCGTGCCGGCCGACCTGCCGAAGTCCGCGCACGTCGCGTACCTCGATGCGGTGCTGCGGCTCGAGGTCGAGCCGAGCCTGCAGCCCTACGTGGTCGTCAACGAGCGCACGGGCGCGATCGTGATCGGCGAGGGCGTGCGCCTGCGTTCGGGCGCGATCGCGCTCGGCGGCCTGACGGTGACGATCGCCGAGAGCCCCGAGACGAGCCAGCCCGGCCCGATGTCGAACGGCCAGACCCAGACCAACCCGCGCACGGAGATCAACGTCGACGAGGCCGCCAACGGGCTCGTGATGGTGCCCGGCGCGGTCACGCTCGACGAAGTCGTCGAGGTGCTCAACGTGCTCGGCACGACGCCGCGCGACCTGATCCAGATCCTCGAGGCCATGCACCAGGCAGGCATCCTGCTGGCCGAGGTCCGGAGGATGTGATGAATCCGATCCAGTCCGATCTCGCGCTCGGCTCGAAGGAGTCGCTCGTCGCCGCGCAGTCCGCGCAGCTCGAGCGCGCGCAGGCCGCTTCCGGCCGCGGCGACCCGGAGAAGGCGGCCAAGATGTTCGAGGAAGTGCTCGCCACGATGATGGTGCGCGAGCTGCGCCGCGGCGTCGAGGGCGGCTTCTTCGGAGGCGGCCCGGGAGCGGACGTGTACGAGGGCTGGCTCGACCAGCACGTGGGGAAGGCGCTCGCCGACACCGGCGCGCTCGACCTCGCGCAGTCGATCCGGCTGTCGATCCGGGACAAGCAGGCGGAGGCGCAGGTCACCGCCGGGAACGAGACGAAACAATGAACCAGGTGATCACGCTGCTGCGGCAGCTCGAGGCCTACGTGCAGGAGGAGATCGGCGCGCAGGGCCGCGTGCTGGCGGCGCTCGACCAGCAGGGCGCCGCGCTGCGCTCGCACGAGCCGGCGCGCATCCTCGAGGCGACGCGCGCGCTCGACGTCGAGATCGAGGCGCAGGCGCGGCGCACGGGCCGTCGCACGGCGCTGATCGAAGGACTCGCGCAGGTCTGGGGCGTCGCGCCGAGCTCGCTGTCGCTCGGCAGCATCGTGCAGCGCATCGGCGACGAAGGCGCGCGGCTCGCGCGGCAGCGCGACGACCTCAAGCGCGCCACGGGCGAGGTGGCGAAGAAGAGCCGCCGCAACGGCATGGTCGCGCGTTTTCAGCACAAGATCGCTTCCGACGTGCTGCAGGCGGTGCTCGTGCCCGACGGGCAGGGCTCGCTCGAAGAGGGCGGCACGCTGGTCGATGCGGAGGGCTGAACGATGAGCTCGCTGGGCATCAACATCGGTCTGAAGTCGCTGCTCTCGGCGCAGGCGCACCTCGAGACGATCGGCCACAACCTCTCGAACGCGAACACGCCGGGCTATTCGCGCCAGACGCTGCAGGTGTCGTCGTCGTCGCCGCTGCAGATCCGCGGGCTCGTGCAGGGCACGGGGCTCGACACCACCTCGATCACGCGCACCGTCGACCGCATCCTGCAGGGCCGGATCACGGGGCAGATGGCGTCGCTGGGCAAGCTCGACGCGCG
>JAPLOE010000125.1 GCA_026692705.1 Planctomycetota bacterium | reverse complement strand
GCCGGGGCGAAGGTCGGATCGGGCATCCGGCGCTGCATCGAGGCCGGCGCGGGCTCCTGCGGAGCCGGCAGGGGCGTCGGCAGGTTCTGGGGGAGCGGGAGGGCGAGCAACAGGGCTGCCAGGTCGGTCCGGCGCGAGAGCATGGCGGTCGTTCTCTAGGGGGGCGGGTTGGGGACAGGGGGATCCGAGACCCTCCACGCAATCCGATCCGCCCGGCGATCAGCTTTCGCCAGATTTTCCGGGGCGCCGGCCCCCGGCACGGGTCAGTGGCCGCCGCTGGACTTCGGACGGGCGTTCCAGATGGTCGCGCACATCACGAGGCCGATCGCCGCGACGGGGAGCATGGCCCAGATCCACGGCGCCCAGTTGCCGGCCACCTTCGCCTCGTCGCCCTTGGGCAGGATCGAGGCGTACAGGAAGGCCTGGCTCGCGCCCCCGAGGTAGACGAAGCCGTCGATCACGCCCGTGACGAGCCCGGCGTACTTCGTGCCGCCGAAGTCGGCCGAGGCCGTGCCGCTCAGCATGCCGTGCACGCCGATCACGCACAGCGACATGAACGTCACCGACCAGCCGAGCAGCGGGGTGCCGAGCAGGAAGGCCGCGCCGATCGCTCCCGCGAGCATGCCGGCGTACAGCACGCTCGAGACCGGGCCGCGGCGGCTGCCGAAGACGTGGTCGGAGATCGTGCCCGCGAACACGCCGCCGAGGATCCCGGCGACGCACATCACGACGCCCCAGTTCTTGTAGAAGAACGAGTCGCTGCCTTCGATCGCGCCGAGGTACAGGCGGCCCTGCTTCATCACGGCCTGCCGCAGGAAGCCCGAGCAGAACTCGATGCCGATGATGATCCAGATCACGCGCTGCGAAAGCATGCGCGCGAGCACCTGGCCGACGGAGAGCCGGACGTTCGAGTCGCCGCTCGTCGCGTCGCCCGTGTTGAAGTCGGAAAAGCCCGCTTTTCCGGGCGAATCGCGCACCCACAGCGCCGTTCCGACGACGCACGCGCCGAGCACGCAGGCCGGAATCGCGAACGCCATCGTGTAGTTGAGCCCCTTCGCGATCGCGAGGCTCCAGTCGTAGGAGAAGTACAGGCCGAGCGAGATCAGGATGCCGAACAGGCCGCCGAGCACGCCGCGCTCGCGCACGTGGAACCAGGCCGCGTTGACCTTGACGATCGAGACCGCGCCGAAGCTCTGGAAGTACATGTTGATGGCGTTGAGCACCATCAGCCGCTGCTGCAGCGTCGCCGTGTCGACGTCGCCGCCCAGCGCGCTGTGGAAGCTGAGCGCCATCACCGCGTTGACGACCGCGCTGCCCGCCGTCGCCGCCAGCATCGTCGCGCGCCCGCCGAAGCGGTCGGTCAGCGGGCCGTTGAGCAGGAACGCGAGGCCGTACACGACCTGCCCGACGCCGTCGATCTCGTTGAACAGCGCTTTCGCGAGGATTCCGGCCTTGTCGAGCTCGCTCGCGATCGCGGAGAGGTTGTAGCGGCCGAAGTACAGGAACGCGTAGGCGAGGCCGAGCGGGATCCAGTTCAGGCGCCGGCGCGCGACCAGCGCCGGGCTGTGGCCGACGTCGACCTTCGGCAGCCGTCGCACGACGACCGAGATCGCGACGAGCAGGAGCAGGATCGGAAGGAACTTCTCCAGCAGCGGCGGCATCGGGATCTCCGCGAGGGGGGGCTAGGAGCGCGAGCGCGCGAGCTCGCGCACGGGAGCGACGAGGCCGTCGAGCTGCTCGACCACGAGGTCGATCGCTCCATCCGCGCGCGTGTTGAGCACCCAGCGCGGCGTGTGCGGATGGCGGCGCAGCACGAGCTTCGGCGCGAGCTCTCCCGCGCGGCGCATCACGTGCGGCAGCGCGAGGTCGAGCGAGTACACGTCGCCGATCACGAAGTCGGGGCGCTCCTCGGCGAGAATCTTGCGGTATTTCGGCCGGTCGACGCGGATCTTGCGGCCCGCGAGCACCAAGTGATCGTCGCTGGGGCCGAGCTCGAACTTGCCCGCCGAGCCACGCACGCGCAGCGCGTGCGAGAGCCCGTTGCCGACGCCCGTCTCGCGAAACCAGCCCTCGATCTTCTCGCTCGAGCTGTTCGAGACGACCACGACCTCCGCACCGGCGGCGACGAGCGCGGCGAACATATCGGCGGCGCGCGGCACGAGCGCGGGCGGGTGCTGCGCGCGGAACTGCGCCGTCGACGTCAGGAAACAGTGGTCGCCGAAGGCGCTCAGGCTCGCGAAGCCGCCCGCGAGCACCGCCGCGACGTAGCGCTTCGCCTTCGCGTCGCTCGACGCCTCGAGGTAACGCGCGATCGCGTTCGCCTCGCAGAACGGATCCTCGTCGATGTAGGCCGTGATGCGGCCGTCCGGAGCCCAGCCGTGGCGCTCGGGCGCGCTCATCACCTCGGCCTCGAAGCGCGCGAAATCCGCGGCGGCTTCGTCGGGAGCGATGCGCGCAAGGCGCGCCGCCTCGGCGATCAGGAACAGCTTGACGTTCCGCGCCTCGAACGCCTGATCGGTCCAGACGCCATCGAAGTCGGAGAGGATCTTCACGGACATGGGGCGCCCATCCTAGCGAGCCCGGTCGCGCTCATTCCGCCTTGAGCGCCCGGACTTCGCGTGCGGTGAGCGGCCGGTGGGCACCCTCGGCGAGCTCCCCGAGCCGAATCGGCCCGACCGCGACGCGGTGCAGCGCCAGAACGCGGCTCCCGACGGCCTCGAGCATGCGGCGCACCTGCCGGTTGCGGCCCTCGGTGATCGTGAGCTCGATCCGCGTGCCGCTCGGAGTGTCGTCGAGGCGCCGCACGCGCGCGGGCCGCGTCGGGCCGTCGTCGAGCTCGACGCCTTGGCGCAACCGTTCGAGCACGCCGTCGTCGAGCGCGCCCGCGGCCAGACACTCGTAGGTCTTCTCGAGCTTCGACTGCGGATTCGTGATGC
>JAPLOE010000124.1 GCA_026692705.1 Planctomycetota bacterium | reverse complement strand
TCCCACACTCCGGCGAACCAGCCCTGCCGCTTCATTGCGTCCTCCCCAGTCGCTTGCGGCGTCCGGCGAGCTCGCGCGCGTGCATCGCGAGCGCGATCGCGAACGCCAAGGACACCGCGAAGAAGATCGCCGTGAAGATCTTGCGGTCGCGGAAGATGCGGTTCTTCGTCGCGAGATCCTCGAGCGTCTTGTTGACCATGCCCTGGCCGCGGTTGAGCACCTCATCGAGCGCCGCGGGATCGAGCGTGTGCGTCATCGTGCGCGCGCGCACGAGCAGCCCGCGCGCGTCGTCGAGGTACCCGCGCTCGATGCCGAGGAACAGGCCCCGCTCGCCGGCCTTGTCGACCGCGAGCTCGGCGTCGTGGATCGTGCTGACGAGCTTCTGGACGTCGTCGTGCAGCGTGCGGCCGACCGCCAGCGCCTTGTCGTCGGGCTCCGTGTGGCACGCGCCGCAGTGGCCTTCGGCGTCGCCGGTGAAGCGCTCGATCGTCGGCTTCTGCACGCCGTGGTTGGAGTGGCAGGCCGTGCACTGCACCGAACCCGTCGCGCCCGTCGCCTTCGCGTGCGGGCTCCTGTCGTAGTAGTCCTGCACGACCGAGTGGCACTGGCCGCAGACCTGCTCGACCTCGCCGACACGCGGCGGCAGCGCCCCGTGCGAGCCGTGGCAGTCCGTGCACGAAGGTGCGGCCGGGTGAGCGTCGTCGAGCAGCGCCTGACCGTGCACCGAGCCGCGGTACGCTTCCGGCTGCGTCGCCGGCAGCCCGTATTGCGCCATCAGCTTCTCGTCGCCGTGGCAGCGCCCGCAGGTCTCGACCTGCTTCTGCGGATGCACGGGCGAGAGCGGATCGGACGGCGCGAGCACGCCGTGGCTGCCGTGGCAGGAGACGCAGGTCGCGACGTTGGCGTCGTTCTTGAGCGCGAGCTGCGCGCCGTGCTGGCTCGTCCAGTACAGCGAGAGCTGGTCGGTGCGGAGCCCGAAGTTGCGCAGGCGGTCGACGTCGGAGTGGCACGTGCCACACGTGTCGACGGCCTGGCGCGGGTCCTTCAGCGAGCGCATCTGCGCGCCGTGCGCGCGCGCGACGTCGATTTCGCCGGGATTCCCGCCGTGGCAGGTGATGCAGTCGACGTTGGCGCGCGTGTGCACGCTCACGCGCGCCTGCAGCTCCTGCGCACCGTGGCAAGTGATGCAGTTCGCCGTGCGGGGCTGGGCCGTCGGCGCCTGGAAGGCGAGCGCACGCGGCGCGAGCGCAGCGGCGACGAGGAGAACGAGATTGCGCAGCATCACGGCAGCTCCTTGAAGGCGAGCCACGCGAGCACGGCCACGAACACGGCGACCGCTCCGAGCACCGGGGCGCGCGAGCCGGGGTCGATCAGGCGCCCGACGCCGGTGGGGAACTGGCCCGCGAGCAGCACGATCGCGCCCAGCACGAGGATCCACCACGCCGACCAGTTGAGGACGTGGAACGGGAACAGCCGATGGCCCTCGCGCCGGATGCGCGGGCCGTCCATCGCCACGAGTCCCTCGACGGGATCGTCGCGCAGCACCTTGCGCGCCTTGCGACCCGCTCCGGCCGTCACGTGCAGCACCGGCTTGCCGCCGGCGCGCAGCGCGCGCACCTCGAGCCCGCGGGCCCGCAGCTTGCTCGCGACTTCCTCGACCTGCTCGGGACTCGCGCCCCGCTCGAGCACGACGATCATGAGCCGCCTGCCTTCCCGCGACGCACGTCGCGCACGATGAGACCGAAGCTCGAGATCAGGAGCATCCACACCATCCACGGCACGAACAGCGAGTGCGCGGAGTACGTGCGGCTGAGCGTGGTCGCACTGACCTCCGAGCCGCCGCGCACGATGGCCGCGAGCTCGGGGCCGACCAGCGGAATCGTCTCGACGTCGGCGAGGATCGCGCGCACGCGCCAGTAGGCGTCGTTGTCCCAGGTGAGCAGCTCGCCCGTGAAGGCCGAGAGGATCACGAGCATCGTCGCGAGCACGCCGAGGTACCAGTACCACGCGCGGCCGCGGTAGCGCGCCGCCAGCACCGCGCGCGCGAGGTGCACGAGGCAGGCGACGATCAGCGCCGACGACGACCAGTGGTGCAGCCCGCGCACGAGCCAGCCCCAGCTCACGTCGCGCATGATGTACTGCACGCTCTCCGCGACGGCGTCCGGCGACGGCTGGTAGTACAGCGACATCAGGATGCCGGTGAAGACCTGCAGCAGGAACAGCGCGATCACGAGCGCGCCCAGTCCGAGGTCGCCGCGCAGCTCGTGCGGAATCGGCGAGCGCAGCGCCGCCTTCAGCATGTCGGGGATGCCTTGCTCGTGCTCGGCCATGGCTCAGACCTCCCGCCGCAGTAACAGGTCGTCGCCGGAGACCTCGACCGGGAAGGTCTGCAGCGGAACGGACGGCGGGCCCTTGACCACGTTGCCGTACACGTCGAACTCGCCGCCGTGGCAGGGGCAGACGAGCAGGTTGCGCTCTTCCTTCCACTCGAGGTGGCACACGCTCATGTGCGTGCAGATCGCGCTGGTCGCGTAGAAGCGCCCGTTGGCGCCGCGGATCAGGAGCATCGTGCGGCCGAACAGCGTGATCGGCTTCGACGCGCGCTCGCCCATCTCCTGCGCAGTGCCGACCTTGACGAGGTCGCGCTCGCCGAGCATGCCCTTGGGCGGCAGCAGGAAGCCGGCGACCGGCGCCGCGGCTCCCATCGCCGTGAGCAAACCGAGCCCACCGACGAGGCCGGTCATCATGCGCCGTCGGATGCGCAGGCGCTGGTACTGCTGGCGCGTGAGGATCGGCACGATGTCGATGTCCCCGCGCTCGGCCAGCGCCTTGTCGAGCGCCTCGGGATCACCGTCGCCCGACAGGCCGATCACGGTCTGGTCGTCGCCGCGCGAGACCTCGGTCTTCCATCCGAGCTGCGTCACGATGCGCACCACGGAGTCGACCATTTCCTGCGGAGCCTTGGGATCGAGAACGAGGATCATGGCGAGGTGGGGTGAGGAGCTTGGGGTTGACGACGCCAGCCGGGCGCTCGGACGCTCCGAGCGCCCGGCTGGATCACTTCGATGCGAGGCCGGAACCGGCCCCGATTCCTGCGACTAGCCGTCGATGCCGCACTTGCCGTCGGCGCACTCGGGCGTCGGGCACTTGTCGGCGCAGCCGCACTTCTTGGCGAGCGCCTTCTTGTCCGCCTCGCTGCGTTCCTTCTTGGGGTTCAGGTGGCGGGTCTCGGCGACGCGCTTGTAGTAGCAGAACGGCTTGTAGCTCGGGCTTTCCGTGTTGTGGCAGGTCACGCACAGCTTCTGCTCGGGCTTGCCGATGATCTCGCCCTCGCCGAGGGCCTTCTTCGCCGGGTCCTCGCTCGCGGCGGCCTGCATGCGCGCCTTCATGTGCGCCTCGCCCGGGCCGTGGCAGGACTCGCACTGCACGCCGAGCTTGGTGTCGAACTTCTTGTCGAGCTGCTCGGCCGGCACGCCGAAGCCCGTGATGTGGCACTTCAGGCACTTGTCGTCCTTCTGCGGATCGGTGACGCCCTTCTCGGCGCCGAGCTTCTTCGCTTCCTCGGTCCCCAGCGCCTCGAAGGCGTGGCTGTGCTTCATCTTCGCCCACGTGCCGTGCTGGTCACCGGTCTCCGCGGAGCTGTGGCAGTTCTTGCACTTCGCCGCACCGACGTACTTGTTGACCTTGGCCTGGGCCGGTTGGGCCGCGCTGCCGTCCGACGACAGTCCGACGACGGCAAAGCCGACGAGTGCGACGGCCGCTGCAAGGCAGATGCGGGTCAAACCGAGCTTCGAGTTCTTCATCCTGGGTCTCCGAATTGGATGTTGGGTGTTCCGCGGGAGAGCGCCTTGCCGGGCGCGCTCCCGAGATCGTGGAGGTCTAGCGCAGTTCCTCGTGGGCGCGTTCCCGCGTGCGGTCGGCAAGCGCCGCGCGCGCGTTCTCGTAGACGAGGTCCGAACGGTCGCGACCGAGGCGCGCCACGATCCGCGCGGCCTCTCCGTCGTCGACCGAGGCGATCAGCGCACGGGCGCTCGCCGCGCGGGTCTCGTCGCGCAGCGTGGACGAGAGGGTCAGCGACTCGAGCAGCTCGCGGGCGCGCGCCTCGCGCGACGCACGGCGCTCGAGCCAAGCCACGGCCGCGTGGCCGACCGGCTCGCCGAACCCGGCCGCGCGCTCGAACAGCGCGGAGGTGCCGGGAAGTTCGCGTTCGTAGGAAACTCGCAGCGCCGCCAGGCGCTGGGCGTCGGTTCCGGCGCTCCCGAAGGCCGCATTGAGCGCAAGTGCGAGTTCTTCCGCACTCGCCACCGCGGAATATTCCGCGAACCAGCTCGCTTCGCCGCGCGCGTCGGCCGCTTGGACCTTCGCGGGTCGGGCGAGCGGCGCGGGCTCGAGCGCTTCAACTTCGCTCTCGCTGGCCACTTCGCGCTCGGCGCTCACCGGCGCGCTGGCAAGGTTCGCGAACGCTTCCTGCGGAGCCTCGCGGCGTTCGCCGACGAGCGTGAGCTCGACCGCCGGAGCCGCCGCAAACGCGATTTCCGAGCCTTCCGGCAGGTCCCGCATCGACCGCAGCGAGAGCAGCACGCTCAGCAGCGCAATCCCCGCGATGCCACACAGCACGGCCATCTCGGCGCGCGCGCGGCGCTCGAAGGCGGCCACCGAACGCGGCTCGTCGAAGCCTGCGAGCGCGCGGCGGATCTCGTTGAAGCTGAGGGTGCGTTCCATGGCGAGGGGGAGGTTGGGGGTTCGCTGGGGGTGGCCCACCGAACGAGTGGCAAGCTACGTGCCGCCGGAAATGCGGGCGCTGGGCCGAACTGCGCAGGTTCCACGGGCTGACTGCGCGCTGTCCCCCACCACGCCCACGCGCGGCCTTCGAGGCCACGCGAAAAACACCGCGGGCGCGGTCGGCTCTCCACGCTGCGCTGAAGTGCGTAGGAGCCGCCCGCGCCCGCGAAGGCGCAAGCCGCTAGTAGGTCTTGTGCATCTTCTCGACCGCCCAGTCCTTGCCTTCGCCGTGGCAGACCGCGCAGGACTCGAAGCCCGAGCCCGAGGTCTGCACAGCGATGTGCGCCTGGGCGGAGTTGGAGTCGTGGCAGGCGCCGCACGTGTTGCCCCACTCGCGCACCGGCAGCGTCTGCGCGGTCGGGTGGTTGCGGTCGGCGGGCGCCTTCCACAGCTCGCTCGCGCCGTGGCACATGGTGCAGTTGGCGGCCGCACCCGGCAGCGCCGGGAACACGACCTCGCCGTACTGGTACGACGTGAAGTTGTTGGGGTACGCGTTGGAGCTGAAGCCGTTGACCGTGTAGGTCGACGCGTTGGCGAGCTCCTCACCCATGTGGATCTTGTGGAGCATCTGGCGGAACGAGATCGCGACGCCGGCGGTCTCGGGCGCGTTCGGGGCGACCATGCGCGGGCGGTCCTCGGCGCCGGAGGCACCGTGGCAGAGGATGCACGCGTCGAAGCCGCGGCGGCCACCACCGTGGAACAGCATGTCGCTGTGGCACTGGTAGCAGGAGTTGGCGTCCGGCACCGCGCCGTAGGGCACTTCCGTGGCGGCCGAGCCGACCAGGAAGTTCTTCGCCGACGTGAAGGACGTGCCGCGGTAGCTGTTGCTCTCGCCGAAGAGGTTGAGCGTCAGCGTGCGCGCGCCCCAGATGCCGACCATGTACGTGCCGTCGACGATCGACTTGCCCGTCCACTCGCCCGAGGTCTCGTCGACCGTCGGACCGGCGTTGAAGCTCAGCGGGTAGACCGCCGGCATCACGAAGTCGGTCGTGTAGCTGACGAGCACCGCGTTGCCCGCGCCGAAGTCGGTCACTTCCGTGACCTGGCCCGTCGTCGCGTTCAGCGTGTAGTCGACCGTCACGGCCTTGGTGGTGAGCTGCACTTCCGCCACCGCGGCGCCCGCGGCGTGCGCGACGCGCGTGCCGGGCTGGTAGGTCGTGCCGAGCGCACCGAACCACAGGCGGTTGCCGTCGACCCACTGGATGCGGAGGTACTCTTCCTTGCCCACGACGCCGTCCTCGATCACGAGGTAGTCGTCCTTGGCGAAGTTCGTCGCGCTGGCGACGTCGATGTAGTTCGACAGTGCGCCGGCCGCGCTCGAGAGCACGCTCGCGCCGCCGGTCGTGCCGGTCCGCGCGAACACCGTCGTCGTCGCGCCGCTGATGTTCCAGTGCGGCGTCATCGCGCTCGTGAACACGTCACCGATGCCACCCGTGGCGTCCCCGACGTACTCGAGGATGTTCAGCTGCGGCAGGTTGACCGTGTAGGGCTGCGAGCCCTGCAGCTTGGCCTGCGGGATCGACGTGCTGAGCAGCGCGTTGATGTTCGAGGTCGGGCCCGACACCACGACGCTGTAGGTCGACGAGACCGAGGGGCTCACCGCCGTACCGGCGTCGTCGGTCAGGGTGAACGTGATCGCGACCTTCTCACCCACGTCGATCGTGCCGTCGGCGTTGTTGGTGCCCGACTCCGTCACGCTCGAGATGTCGGCGTTGAGGCCGGCGTTGAACGTGCCGTCGTAGAGCGGGTGGGTGTGCGCGTCCTCGACCGCGAGCGCGTTGCCCGCCGTGTCGTGGCACAGCTTGCAGTTGGCGTTGTCGGCCTGCGCGCCCATGGTCTGGCCGTTCGCCGTGTACGGGCGACCCCAGACGATGTCGTCGTGGCACGCGCCGCAGGCCTGCCGCGTCGGCTGGGCCTTGAACAGGTCGCCCTGGGCCGGGCCCGTGAGCGGGCCGGCGCCGTCGGGGTCACCGTGGCACTTCTCGCAGGCGACGACGCCGAAGCGCATCGTGTCCTCGAGCAGCTTGTTCTGCGTCGAGAGCGCGGTGTAGCCCTGGTCGCGCGGCATGGCGATGTTCAGGCTCGGCCAGACGGGGAAGTTGATGTCGGAGAAGTCGATGATCGAGTCGCCGAAGCCCACCGCCTGGTAGGGCGACGCCGTCGCGGCGTAGTTGCGCGAGCCGTCGGGGTTGGTGCTCACGCCGAGCACGCTCGGGAGGTGCGCGCCGTTGTGGATCTTGTGGACCATCACGCGGAAGTCCATCGAGACGCCCGGGGTGCCGCCCGCCACGTTGGCGTTGTTGCGGTCTTCCGAGCCCGCGGTGTGGCACAGCACGCACAGCTTGACGTCGCGGCGCAGCTCGCCGTGCGCGCGCAGGCTCGAGTGGCACTGGTTGCAGTTGTCCTGCGCGACGACCTCGCGCGGCTCGAGCGCGCCGGTGCCGATCACGAAGTCCTGCACGGCGTTGTCGGAGAGCCGGTAGGACGTGCCCTCGACCGTGAAGTTCCAGCCGAAGTACAGACCGACCGAGTAGGTGCCGTTGAGCAGCGACTGACCGGTGAGCTCGCCGTCCTCGGGGCCGAAACTCGCGGTGTCGTTGTAGGGCGCCGCGTACACGGCGGGGATCGCGTCCGCGAACGTGTAGGTCCAGCTGCCGTCGCCGTTGTCGACCGACGCCGTGAGCACGTTGGTCTTCTCGGGGATCACGCGCTGGTAGTTGTCGGTCGGGCCGCTGATCATGATGCGGCCGTAGTTGAGCTCGCTGAAGTCCCACGCGTCGCCGTTCGACTTCTCGAGCGTGAAGCGCACCGCGACGCGGTCGCCGACGCGGAACGAGCCGCCGGGGCCCGAGCCGCCCGAGAGCGACAGCAGATCGATCACCATGCCCGGGGTCTCGTCACCCGGCTCGACCTGGGTGCTCGTCGGAGGCGTCGGACCGCCGGGACCCTGCGGTCCTTGCGCGCCGTTGTCACCGTCGGAGCAGGCGACGAAGCTCGTCGAGAGCAGAACCGCGAAGAAGTACGCGCCGAGCGCGGGACGGCGATGGGAATTGTTCAGCAGCGTCATGGTCGAGGGCCTCCAGAAGGGCGGGGACAAGAGTCCGAGCCACTTGTCGCAAGATTCGACCCGGGGACAGATGGTCCGCAGTACGTACGCGGCGGAGCGATAGGGCGCACGCTCTCCGCTGCAGGCGCAAGCAGCGCGACGGCCGCAAAACAGAGGACCCCGGCGCCTCGCGGACGAGGAACCGGGGCCTTCCGAGCCAGCTCGATCAGAGGTGGCAGAGGTTGCAGCTGTCGCCGTTGTCGACGTGCGGCAGCGGCTGGCCGGCCCCGTGGCACATGCGGCAGTTCATGCCGGCGGTGTGGTCGGCCGGCTTGGGCGTCGCGAGCTGGTGGCTCGGCGTCCCGTTGTGGCAGACCGAGCAGCCTTCGCCCTCGATCGGGAAGTGGCAGCCCGTGCAGTGGCGGCTGGTCGTCCCGCCCCAGTTGCCGGAGTGGCTCTGCGGCCGGCTCTCCTGGTGGCAGCGCACGCAGGAGTCGTCGCGGTGGCACGTGGCGCAGCTCGCGCGATCGAGGCTCGCGCTGATGCCGTGCCCACGCAGGCGCCAGTAGTCGGTGTGGTTCTGCGGCTGCGTCGCGAGGTGGCAGGTCGTGCAGCTCGACTCCTGATGGCAGATCGAGCACGAGTCGGCCGTCGCCTCGGATCCGCCGCGCACGGTCGAGCCGTGCTGGCGCATCCACACCGCGCTGTGCGTCGCGGGCTTGACGTCCTCGCGCAGCGTCGTGTGGCAGGTCGAGCACTCGTTCGCCACCTTGCGCTCGACGTGGCAGTCCGTGCAGCTCGCCATGCTCGCGCGCGGCACCGACGTCACGTCGGCATTCGCCTCGAAGCCCGCGTGGCAGGCCGAGCAATCCAGCCCCGCCTCGGTGTGGCGCTCGTGCGGGAACTTGACGTCGCCGCCGACGGCGCCGCGGTGCGCGGCCTTCATCCTGGTGCCCTCGAAGAACTGCGCGATGCGCTTTTCCTCGGGTTTTTCCGCGTCGATCTCGGTGTGGCACAGGTTGCACTGCGCCAGCACGGGGATCGTGGGCGCGCCCCCGGACTCGCTCGGCAAGTGGCAGTCCTCGCAGGCCATGCCCTCGTCGGTGACGTGCTTGGCGTGGCTGAACGCGAAGCGCGGCGGCGTCGGCACGAGCGCCTCGTAGATCATGCAACCCGCGAGCGTCGAGAGTGCGAGCCCGACTGCCGCGAACTTGGCGCTGAAGCCGCGCTGGATCGATCTCAGAAGCGCCATACGGCCCCCAGGGTCAGAACGTGGTAGGAGTCCTCGGAATCGTCCTGGAAGTCATAGGAGCCTTCCAGCGACCAACTGTCACCGAGTTTCTTGCGCATGCGCAAGTACCACAAGCGCACGTCGTCGCGCTCGCGGTTGAGGAAGAAATCGTAACGGTAGAGCGCGTAGCTCGAGCCGCCCGAGAGCGTCAGGCCGTCGTCGAACTTGCGGCTCAGGTCGGCGCCCCAGGTCTCGACGTCCTGATCGGAGCTCGACCACACCTCGCCGGTGAGCGTCAGCGTGAGCCCCTTCACCGCGGCGAGGTCGAGCATCACGAGCGACAGCCAACCGCGATCGAAGTCGTGGTTGTAGGCGCCTTCCGACGAGCTGGAATCGAGCCGGCGCAGGTCGAGCCCGCCGTCGGCGCGCCAGTGCTCGCCGAAGCCCTTCGAGGCCTGCACGCGGAACTGGTCGTAGGGCTGGAAGTCCTGCAGCGACTCGAAGAACGGGTCGAATTCGAGCGCGAAGCTCTTCTGAACCTCGAGCAGGCGGTACCAGCTCGCCTGCACGGTCAGGTCGCTCGCCGGATCGCTCCACGTGCCGCGCACGCGCACGTCGCGGTCGGTTTCCTCGAGGCGCGTGTAGTTGACGTCGACGCGCGAGCGCTCGTCGAGCCGCTGGGTCAGCGACGCACCGAGCAGGTCGTTGTTGTTCGCGGCGAAGCGGTCCTTGTCCTCGATGTGCATCCAGTCGAGGCGCACGCGGCCGCCGGTCCAGGGCCTGGCTTCGCCCCACAGCCCGAACAGCTCGTCGCCGGTCGCCGACTGCTCGTACAGGCGCACCGGAACGCCGCCGTAGGCGCCACCGCGCCAGTTCCACGCTCCCGCGGAGTTGGTCGCGAGGCTGATGCCGTCGAAGTAGGCGAACACCGGCGTCTGGAAGTCGCTCTGGCGGCCGACCCGCAGCGCCGAGAGCTTCGGCGCGTCGTGCACGTCGACCCACGCCTCGTACAAGAGGCCCTGCACCGGATCGCTCCAGGCGTCGGCGAGGTTGGGGTACACGTACTGGCCGTCGCGGTCGCTCTGGCCGTCGAGGTCGCCGGCGAGGCGCCCCATCACGTGCGCGGTGACGCCGTCCTTGCGCGAGTCGCCGACGTCGAGCACGAGCGTCTCGTAGAAGTCCTGGTCGTGCGCTCCGCCGCTGGTGCGCGCGCGGTAGCGGCTCGACAGGCTGCCGTGGATGGCGAGCTCGTCGGACTCCTTCTTCGGCGCAGCCGCACCGGACGGGGCCGCGGTCGCCGAACCTTCGTCGGCGGTGAGCGCGGCTCCCTGCGTCGTGCCCTGCGCACCAGCGGGCGAACCCGCCGGCGTCGCGGCCGCGGGCGCCACTCCGTTGGCCGCGGGGCTCTCGGCGGCAGGTTGGGGCGTCCCAGGTTCCGGAGGCGGGGCCTTCGGAGCTGCGGCGCAGGCACACAGGAACGCGGCGGCGGAACCGATCGCGGCCGGGAGGGCCACGTGCGGGCGTCGACGCTCTAGCGACGGGTGCTGCATGGTGAGGGGAACTCGGGGCGCTGGGGAACGGGATCGATCGGGCTCACCCCGGGAGCTCCGGTCGACGGGCTCGCGCGACGCGGACGGGGACGCGGTCGACGCTGGAGCGTTCGATCGGCCTGCCGCGGCTCGACGCGAGGGGGAAGGGCGCATCAGTCCGACTCCGCGTAGTGCTCTTCGAGGCCGAACTTCTGGATGCGGTAGCGGATGCGGTCGCGGTTGAGGCCGAGCAGCCGGGCCGCGCGCGTGCGGTTGCCGCGGCAGCGCTCGAGCGCCTGGATCAGCAGGTCCTTCTCGAGTTCCTCGAAGGACAGGCCCTCGGGCGGAAGCGTGAAACCTCCCGCACCCTGCTGCGAAGTCTTCCCCACCGGCGCCGGCGGCAGCTGGACGCCGCGCAGCTCGGCCGGAAGGTCGATCAGCTGGAGCTGCGTGCCGTCGGCGAGCAGCATCGCGCGCTCGATGGCGTTGCGCAGCTCGCGCACGTTGCCCGGCCAGTCGTAGGCGACCAGCCGCGCGCCGGCCTCGTCGGAGATGTCGAGCACGGGCTTGCGGAACTCGACGCCGTAGTGGCGCACGAAGCCGCGCGCCAGCGGCAGGATGTCCTCGCGGCGCTCGCGCAGCGGCGGGATCTGGATCGGGATGACGTTGAGGCGGAAGTACAGGTCGCGGCGGAAGCGCCCGGCCTCGACCTCGGCCGAGAGGTCCTTGTTGGTCGCCGCGATCACGCGCAGGCTGACGTGGATGTCGCGCGTGCCGCCGACGCGGCGGAACGACTTTTCCTCGAGGAAGCGCAGCAGCTTGCCCTGCATCGCAGGCGACAGGTCGCCGATCTCGTCGAGGAACACCGCACCGCCGTCGGCGAGCTCGAGCAGGCCCTTCTTCTGCGTGCGCGCGTCGGTGAAGGCGCCGCGCTCGTGGCCGAAGAGCTCGCTCTCGAGCAGCGTTTCCGTCAGCGCCGTGCAGGTGATGTCGACGAACGGCTTGTCGAGCGCACCACCCTCGCAGTGCAGCGCGTGGGCGACGAGGCCCTTGCCGACGCCGCTCTCGCCGAGCAGCAGGATCGTGCTCGCCTCGCTGTGCGCGACGCGCTCGACGAGGCGCGTCACCTCGCGCATCGCGGGGCTCTCCGCGACGATGTTCTGCACGCCGAACTTCTGGTGGCCCTGCTGGCGCGTGCGCGCGACCTCCTCGCGCAGCCGCCCCATCTCGAGCGCGCGCTGAACGGTCTGCAGCACGTCCTCGACCTCGAACGGCTTCGAGAGGTAATGGAACGCGCCTTCCTTCATCGCCTCGACGGCGCCGTCGATGCTGGCGTGCGCGGTGATCATCACGACCGGCAGGCGCGGCGTTTCCTTGAGCAGCACGCGCAGCACCTCGACACCGGTCTTGTCCGGCAGGCGATGGTCGAGCAACACGACGTCGGGCAGCTCGCGGCCCACCTGCTCGAGCGCGGCGGCCGCACTGGCCGCCTCGTCGACCTGGTAGCCAGCCCGTTCGAGCGCCTGGCGCAGGCTCCACCGCACCATGCGCTCGTCGTCGACGACGAGGATCCGTGAGGTCATGGGGGTCATGGCGCGTGGAGTGCGGAAGAGTTCGCGGAGCGGAAGGGACCGTCCCCCCGCGCCGTGGCTCCGGACCGACCGGCGGCGCTCAGGACCTTGTCCTTGCACAACGTATGCCCGACCTCGTCCCCCATGCGCTACGCACCCCTGCCCATCCGCGGGATTCCAGAGGACGCATAGGATCCCCCCATGGCCACCCCGTCCGGGACTTCCTCCGCGCTTTTGGGCGACAACGGGCGTAGCGATCCGGCGCTCGCCGTCCCCACCCGCGAGGAACTGCGCGCCCTCGAGGCGACGGTCCACGCCACGGCCGGGGAAGAGACCGCGGACCGCGTGCTGTTCGAGGTCGGACTGCGCGTCGGGCGCGAGCTCGCCGCGGAACTGCCCGAGGGGCCCGCGCTGGCCGAGCGCATCGCCGCAGGGTTTGCGCGCTTCAGCGTGCGGGGCTACGGTTCGCTCGAGATCCGCTCGCTCACGACCGATGCCGCTGCGGGCCAGTTCCACCTCGCGGGCACGCTCACGAACCCCTTCGAGACCGAGCTCGGCCGCTGCGCGCGCCGCCAGCCCACCCACGCCGCCAGCGGCTTCACCGCCGGCCTGCTGTCGAGCTTCCTGAGCCGCGTTTCAGGCCTCGACCTCACCAGTACCCCGATCGGCTGCTCGAGCTGCCTCGCGCCGGGCGGCTGCCGCTTCGACGTGCGGCCCTCGCACGAGTTCACGGACGTCGAAGGGCCGCGCCACGCCCCGCCGGGCAGCCCGCGCTTCTTCCTCGGCGCCGTCGGAGCCTCGCTGGCCGGCGCGGAGGTGTCGCTCGACGACATGCTCGAGACCACCGACGACGCGGTGATCCTGATCGACAACGAGGACGTCGTGCGCTTCTGGAACCGCGGCGCCGAGCGCATGTTCCAGTTCGCTCCCGACGAGGTCGTCGGGCGCCGCATCGGCCGCATCGTGCCGCAGGACGTGCTGGAATCGGGCGAGCTCGAGCGCATGCGCCGCGAGCTCGACCAGGGCCGCTCGGTGAACAACTTCATCACGCGCCGCATCCGCAAGGACGGCGTCGAGCGCTGGTGCAGCCTGACGCGCACGCCGCTGCGCGACGCGCGTGGGCGCGTGGTCGGCTCGACCGCGATCCTGAAGGACATCACCGAGCAGCGCCGCACCGAGGCCGAGCTCGCGCGCTCGCGCACGCTGGCGGCGGTCGGCGAGATGTCGGCCAAGATCGCGCACGAGATCAAGAACCCGCTGGCGGGCATCTACGCCGCCGTGCAGGTGCTCTCGCGCGAGCTCCCGGCGAGCCACCCCCACCGCGAGATCTTCGACGAGATCGGCGAGGAGGTGCGGCGCGTCGACCAGACCGTGATCGACATGCTGCGCTTCTCGCGGCCGGTGCCGCCCAAGCTGGCACCGCACTCGCTGCGCGCGATCGTGCGCGACGTGGTCGACCCGCTGCGCCGCGTGTTCCCCAGCCTCGCGGTCGACGTGCGCGTGCCCGACGAGCTCGTGCTCGCGATCGACGAGCGCATGCTGAGCCAGGTGATCGAGAACCTCGTCTCGAACGCGCTGCAGGCCGTCGACGGCAAGGGCACGCGCGTGATCGTCGAGTCGCGGGTCGAGCCGGAGGCGGTCGTGCTCGAGGTGCGCGACGACGGCCCGGGCGTGCCGCCTTCGATGCGCGAGGAGATCTTCGAGCCGTTCGTGACCACCAAGACGCGGGGCACGGGCCTGGGCCTGCCGATCGCGCGCAAGAACGTGGCCGCCCACGACGGCACGCTGACGCTGGGAACGGCGCCCGAGGGTGGGGCCTCGTTCCGCGTGCAGCTGCCGCTGTCGGCGCTGGCGAGCCGCTGAGCACCCACGACGCGCGCGGGCAATCGGCCCATCGCCAAATGCGAACTCGAGGTCCAGCGGCAGGATTCCCGTCCTCCGTATTGAGACTGGATCTCATTTGGATAGCCTTGGGCGCCGCAGGCCACTCCCCGCAAACGCCCGCCAGCGTCTATCCTGTTCGAGCGCTCGCCCACGCCCCTCATCGAGTCCAAAGGAACCTTCATGCACCGCACCGCCTTGCGTTTCGCTCCGCTCCTGCTCGCCGCGCCGGCCTTCGCGCAGACCCCCTGGTGGCCGCGCCCCGACGTGTTCGTCAACGACTCCAACAACGACCGCGTCACGCGCCTGCGCGACCTCGACGGCAACGGGCAGTACCTCGGGGCGCTCGAGAGCACGGTGTTCTACGACGACACGATCGGCGGCTTCCCGCTGAGCAACAACATCGGCATCGTGCAGGCGCGCTCGGGCGTCGTGTACGTGTGCGACTCGTCGAGCGACTTCGTGCTCGGAATGAAGGACACCGACGGCGACGGCACGGCGCACACGCCCGGCGAGACGTGGATCTACTACGACCCGGCCTCGAGCGTGACGCTCCTCCCGATGCCGTCCGCGGCCGGCATGGACTGGCACAACGGCGTGCTGTGGGTCGCGGTCCAGCAGAGCGGTTCGACGGGACGCGACACGATCCTGCGCCTCGAGGACCTCAACAACGACGGCGACGCGCAGGACGCGAACGAGGCGCGCGAGTTTTACGTGAGCCACGACGTGTCGTTCGGCGGCGGCACCGGTGCGTCGATCCCGCAGGACGTGCACGTCGGCCTCGACGGCAAGGTCTACTACCTGGAGGTGGGCTCGACGGGTCTGTTCGCCAAGGGCGTGTACCAGCTCGACGACCTCAACCAGAACGGCACGATCGAGGCGCCGGGTGAGGTCAAGGCCTGGTTCCTGCCGCCCACGCTCCCGGCTTCGGCCTTCTACTGGGGCTTCGACCAGGACGCGACGGGCGCGTGGTTCATGGCCGACACGGGCAACGAGCGCATCTGGCGCTTCCGCGACAACAACAGCAACGGCGCCATCGATCCGGGCGAGTCCTCGGCCTGGTGGGTCGCGCCCGCGGCGAGCCTGATCTGGAACGTGCGCTGCGGTGCCGACGGCGCCCTGTACGCCGGCGAGTCCCAGGACAACGAGCGCCTCTACCGCATGTTCGACTCGAACGGCGACGGCTCGATCCAGCACGCGACCGAAGTCACGATCCTGTTCGACGAGCTGACCGCCGCCGGCCTGCCGATCGGCCAGCAGCGCGGCTTCAACCTCGAGGCCCGCTGGCTCGAGCCCTCCGAGGCCTACTGCAGCGCGCAGACCAACTCGCTCGGCTGCACCTCGGTGATCAGCTCGCTCGGCACGCCGAGCGCGAGCCACGGCTCGGGCTTCATCGTCAACGCCGCGCCGATCCGCAACCAGAAGTCCGGCCTGCTCTTCTACAGCACCTTCGGCCGCGCCAACACGCCGTTCTCCGGCGGCACGATGTGCGTCCAGGGCCCGCCGCGCCGCACGCCCGTGCTCGCGAGCGGCGGCACGCCGACGGGTGACGACTGCACCGGCTCGTTCTCGTTCGACTTCAACACCTACGCGGCGAGCGGCATCAATCCCGCGCTCGTGTCGGGCGTGACGGTCAACACGCAGTTCTGGTCGCGCGACTCCGGCGCCCCGGCGAACACGAATCTCACCGGCGGCCTCGAGTTCGTGCTGCGCAACTAGCGACGCGCGCGCTTCCTTCGCGCCCCGCGCTCTCGGCGACGAGTGCGCGGGGCGCTTTCGTTTCGCGAGGAACAGCCTGCGCTGCGCAGCGAGCCGAGCCGCGGAGCGACTATGGAAGCCCGAGCGCGCGCTTCGCGGCCGCGGGGAGCTCGACGGGATCGACCTTGCCGTTGCCATCGAGATCCCAGCGATCGAGGAACGTGTCCGGCACGCCGTCGACACCCTGACCATCGACGGTGCGGATGCGTTGCGCGAGCTCGGTGGCATCGACACTGCCGTCGCGGTTGACGTCGAGCTCGAGGAACAGGTCGGGGCGCTTCTTGAGCTCCCGCGCGGTCAGGAGCAGGTCCTTGTCGGCGTCGAAGGTCGCGAGCAGCTGCTCGGCGCTCGCACGCGGCGAAAGTTGCGCTACGTAGGCGCGTCGCGAAGGCCACTCGCCCTGACGCGCGAAGTCCGGACGGATGAGCCCTGCATGGGCTTGTTATATATCGAGGCCAGCAGGAGCATCGCCACGACGGTCAGGCCAAAGGCCAGCAGCGAGTAGAAGAAAAAGACGAGGTTCTCGTTGTACTTCGGCACGCGGACTTTCGCCCTGGCGCCGATGAGCACGACCGGCTCCCTCGCGCGCGACAGCTCAGGCTTGTCGAGGCGACGGTTGCCGTCGGCATCGAACTCCAGCGGCGCCACGCCGTCGAAGAGCCGCGCGAGGTCGCCGTCGCGATCGACGCGCGTCTCGAGGAACTGCGGGCCCTGCTCGGGCTCCGCGTCGGAACGCACCTCGAGCACGAGCCCCGCCAGCGGCGCGAGCTCGGCCATCACGATGCGCCCGTCGCGATCGGCGTCGAGCGTCGCGCCCGCGCGCTCGAGCTCCGCACCGTCGAGCACGCCCGAACGATCCGCGTCGCAGGCCGCAAAGTGCTGGCGCGCGCCGGCGCCGGGCGCTTCCGTGCGGGCCGCGCCCTCGAGCGTGCCGAGCACGCTGCCGGGCACGAGCAGCAGCCGGTCGATCTCCGCCAGCGTGAGCCAGCGCGAGTTCGCGTGGCTCGTGTCCTTCAGCGGACGGCCGGCCTCGTCGAGCATGCGGTCGAGCGGGAACTCCTCGAACGCGACGACGTAACTCTCCTTGAGGCCGACGATCGAACCCAGCTGGCGCGGCTCGCCCGAGATGCCGACGTCGGTGAGCACAACTCCGTCGCTGCCCGGCGCGAACAGCACGGGCTGCAGGAACGGCGCGTTGTAAAACGCACCTGCGGCAAGCATCTCCGTCGCGTCGCCCGACTCGAGCTGCGCAATGTTCTTCACGCGGCGCGGCTCGGTGATCTCGAGAATCTGCACGCGCGACGTCGGCCCGTTGCCGCCCTCACCCTCGACCAGCACGTACGCGAAATCCCCCTCGCGCGTCTTCGAGCCACCCTGCTGCTCGGCGAGGTCGACGTGGCTGCGCACGACGAGCCCGCGGAACGTGCCGTTGCGCCGCACCGCACGGCTGCGCTCGTCCGTCGGCGGCCACAGCTTCGCTAGCGCCGTCGGTTCGTTCGCGTCGAGCAACACGAGCCCCTCGCGCTCGTCGAGCACGCACAGCAACGCTCGCGCCGGACTGCGCCGGTCCGCGATCACGCCTTCGGGCGCGAGCGGCCGCGAGTTCTGGAACAGCAGCGTCACCGTCGTCGCCGCATCGCGCGCGCCCTCGTCGGAGCTCACGCGCGTGCCACCGACCAGGCGCGGCTCCGCCGGCTTGCGGATGTCGACGACGAGCACGCCTCCCGGCCCGTCCGCGACGTAGGCGAACGGCCACTGCACCGTGACGTCGCGTGCGTCGAACGTCGGCACGTGCGCCACCTGCGTGATGCGCCCGTCAGCCGCGCACTTCATCACGCGCAGGCCACCCGCTCCATCGGCGACGTACAGGTGCTCTCCCGCGAGCGCGAGCCCGCTCGGCTGCACCGTCGCGAGGAACTGCAGGCGCTTGGGTTCGATCGGGTTCGACACGTCGAGCACGTGCACGCCGCGGAAGCCCTCCGCCACGTACAGCCGCCGCGCGCGCGCCTGCAGCGGGTCGCACTCGAGCACGAGGTCGACGATGTCGGGCAGCACGAACTTCGCGAGCGGCACCGAGGCCGAAAGTTGCGCGCGGTCGATCGCGAGCACCTCGACGCCGCGGCGGTCGCCGACGAACGCGAGCTGGCGCCCGAGCCTGAAGTTCGTCGAGCCCATGCCCCACGTCGCCGAGCTGCGGTGGCATTCGACGCACGCGCGCGCTGTCGGCCGCACCGTGTGCATCTGGTGGTGCACCTGCGTCAGCCCCGAGAGCCCCGCCGCCGTCACCGGCAGCACCTGATCGAGCACCACGCGCCCTTCCTCGTCGCGCACCGTGCCCATCGTCGAAAAACCCGTCAAATACGGCGCAAAACGGCCCGACTCGTTCCGGCCCGCATAGAAGCTCTTCCACGTCGCGAAGACCTTCTCCTGCGTCGTCACGCGCCCCTTCGTGCGTTGCCCGCTCAACAGGTCGAGCTGCGTCAGCGACTCGTTGCGATCGAAGTGGAAGCCCATGAAGTTGGGATTCCAGCCCGAATGGCACAGGTAACACTCGAGCTCGCCGTGGTCGGGCGTCATCGCCTTCGCCGCGCGCTCGTTGTACTCCGGCCGCTTGCGGTCGAGCACGTGCACGACCTGTGGCACGACGTGTTCCTTGCCATCGACCTTGCTGGTGAGCACGACCTCGCTGCCCTTGCGCCGCAGGTGCGAGAGCGGCGTTCCGCGTTCCGTGCGCAGCGTCGCGGGCTTCGTGAACGTGCCGTGGCAGTCGCTGCACGAGATCTCGACCGCGAACTCCATCGCGCCGTAGAGATGCCCGTCCCCCATCACGTCGTTCACCGTGTGGCAATCGATGCAGTGCATGCCGCGCTCGTGGTGCACGTCGGGCGGCACGATCGCCGGATCGTCGAGGTAGAACTGGCGGTTGCGCAGCACGTCGGTCGTGCCCGGGATCTGCGGGCCACCGGGAGCGCCGGGCGGAAGCTGCGAAAGGCCGCGGAAATTCAGGCCGATCGACGCGTCGCCGTAGTGGCAGCTCGTGCACGTGTCGGTCGTCGGCGCGCGCGTCATCGAGTGCATGCGCGGATGCCCCGGCTCGGCGCGGCGCGCGGTGCGATCGGCGCTCTCGCTCAGGCCATCGAGCGCGTACGGCACGTGGCACGCTGCGCAGCCTTCGCCGCGGTAGTCGCCGTCGAAGCCGACGCGGCCCTCCACCGCACGGCCCTCCGACCACAGGTGGCACTGCATGCACTCCTTGCGCGCGAGGTCGGCGTAGTGCGTGGAGAGCGAGTCCTTCGCGCCGCTCTCGCGGAACGGCGGCACCTGGTAGAGCTGCGTGACGTCCCCCGGCTCGGCCTGACCCGCCGGAACCGCGAAAACCCCGTACTGGGAGCCCTTTTTCGGCACGAGCCCGGCCTCGTAGTAGCCGTCGGACAGATGCCCCGCCGTCGTCGCGTGCAAGCTCGTGCGCACACGCGCGACCTCGCGCTCGTGGCAACCGCCGCAGGTCGTCGCGGCGACGCGCAGGTCCATCGGGTTCTCGAAGCGCCGCCACGTGAGGTCCTCGGTCGTCCCCGCGACACGCTCGTCTCCCGCTTCAGTGCGCGTGCGCTGCGGGTGCGCCTCGGCCTTCGTTTTCGCGGCACCGTCGCCGCCGTGGCAGTCGGTGCACGAGAGCGCGGCCTCGGGGTGCATCGCCTCGATGCCCGCATGGCACGCGACGCAGCCCTCCGCGCCGCGCGTCGGCGCCGAGGCGCCCGCGTCGCTCGCCGTCAGGCCGAGCAGCGCCACGAACGCGATTCCCAGCGTCCACGCGACACCCTCGAAGAGCGCGGCGAGGCCGCGCGAACGCTGGCGAGCCACTCCGCGACCTCGTTACGCGAACAACCTGGGGAGTTTCTTGCCGCGTGCCTTCGCCGCGCTCGCTCCGAGCAGCTCGCACACCGTCGGGCACACGTCGATCGCCTGCACGTCGTCCTCGACGATGCGGTTGCGCGCGAAATCCGGGCCCCAGCAGGTCGCGGTCACGTACTCGAGATCGTTCGAGCCGTCGCCGTGGTCGAGCCCGCGCCGCGAGTTGAGGTCCGCGTCGCGCCCGAACTCCGGCAGCACGACGATCGTGGTCGAGTCGCGCAGCTCGGGATCCGCCTGCACGGCGCGCCACAGGTCGCCGAGCGCCTCGTCGTTGCGCCGGATGATCTCGACGTAGCCGTTGAACGAGCCGTGGGCCGCGTCCGCCTGCTGCAGCACGATGCCGACGAGCTTGGGCTTGAACAGGAGGAGCAAGTTGCGCGCGACACGGATCGCCTTGGCGTCCGCCGCGTTCGCGCCGCGGATGTCGGCCGTTCCGCTCGTCAATTCCTGCAGGATGTACTGCTCGATGCGCGCCGAGCTCTCCGGATTGTTGAGCGCGCCACCGGGCGTGTTGCCGATCGCGCCGCGCAGCCGCGCGTACAGCTCCGCTTCCCTCGGCGGCAGCGCCTTCGGCCGCCCCCACGCCTCGAGGATCGACTTGAATTCCGCATTGAACAGGCCATCGCCGTCAACCGTGTTCGCGCCGTAGCGCGCACCGTAGTCGGGGTGCAGCCCGTAGCTGTAGTTGGTCTGCTGCGCGCCACCGGACGTGCTGATCCACACGTCGCTCGCGGCGAGCCCGAGGTCCTTGCGCACGTACTCGAACAGCGTCGGGTCGGTGCCGCGCGCGTTCTCGCGGATGCCCCGCGCCTCGCTGATGCCCGTGAAGATCGAGAGCGCCGCACCGAAGTGCCCGAGGTTCGACGACTTCACGCGCTTGTAGAGCACGCCTTCCTTCGCCATCGCCTCCAGCGTCGGCACGTTGCCCGGCGAGCCGAAGGTCTCGCGCGAACGCACGCCGCCGGCGAACGCGACGAGCACGACGTGGCGCGTCTTGTGCGCGCTCGACTGCGTCAGCGACGCACGCGCCGCCGCCGGCAGCGCGAGCGCGGCGAGTGAAGCCCCGACCATGAACTGGCGGCGGTCGTGCAGGAGCGGGTGCATCGAGGTTCCTTCGGCTGGGGCTCAGTAGGTCTGGTATTCGGGGTGCGTGACGAGCGCGTAGAGCACGGTCTGCGGGCGGCAGGCGGGATCGTGGAAGGCCGTGACGAACTCCCGCAGCTCGTCGGGGCTCGCCTCGCGGCCGAACAGGCGCCGGAAGAGCCCCGAGATCCATGCCGTCGGGTCGGAAATCGTGGCCTTTTCCGGCACTTTCACGGCGCCGGAGTCGATCAGCACGCGCGCGAGCACCGAACGCAGCGGTCCGGTGTCCGAGAGGCCATCGAGCGCCGTGCGCAGCCGGCGCGCCTCGTCGGGTTGCGGCGGGCGGCCGAGCAGGTCGACGTACAGCGCTTGGATCCACAGGCGGTTGGGCGCCGTCACGCGCGTGCCCACGCGAGCCTCCCACTCCGCCGACGCGAACCAGCCCGCGAAGATCGCGCGAAACTCGCCCGGCTCGCGCTGGAAGCGCCGCACTTCCTCGGCGAGCCGCGTCTTGTCGGGCTCGGTGCGCACGACGCGCTTGTACTCGCGCGCGAGGAACGTCTGCGCGAAGGAGCGGTCCTCGATCGCGATGCGCAGCAGGTCCGACTGCGTCGCGCCGCTCTTGCCGAGGAACGTGCCCGGCTTCCCGTCGTAGATCTGCTTGCCGACGTCGAGCTCGCGCACGTTCTTCTGCACGCGGATGCCGTTCAGCTGCTCCATCACGACCGTGACGAAGGTGTCGGCGCCGGGGTTGCGCTGGTCGAAGCTCGGGCTGAGCGCGATGCGGTGGATCGCGCTGCGAACGTCGAGGCGCCCGGCCGCGAGCAGCTCCGGCAGCGAGTCGACGCGCTCGTTCTCCGGCCGGAAGTTGTCGATCAGGAGGAAGTAGTAGAGCTGCTCCTCCACCCACTGCGTCCAGGCCTCGCGCGAGCCGAGCAACGCGTCGACGAGCTAGTCGCGCGAGTGGCCGAGCCATTGCGTGCGCTCGGCCTCGAGCGGCGGCCGGCCGAGCAGGTCGAAGGAGAGCGCGCGCAACGCCGCATCGTCGAGCGGCCGCGCGGGCGCCGCCTCCGTGCGGCCGTCCTGCCCCGGAGTCGCGGGCACGGCCGGGTCCTGCGCGCGCGTGGGCAACGCGAGGATCGCGATCAGGGTGAGGCTCGTGAGGGCTGCGAACATCCTTGGGTGCAGGTTACTTCCTCCTAGCCGTCGGTTGGGCGCCGGTTGCCCGGTTCCGGGGCCTTCGAACACGCCCGGAACGGCCGCGGGGGCCCTGAACCAGCCGAACGAATCGATCCGATCAGGAGCGCTGCGTTGCGGAGCGGGCCGGAAACTGGCTTGCTCTGCGCCATGCAGTCCCAGCGGAGCCCGCTCTCAGGCCTCGTCGTCGCCCAGTTCCTCGGGTCGTTCAACGACTACGCGTGGAAGATCGTCGTCACCCTGCTCGCCCAGCGCGGCCTCGAGGGCGCGGGAGCGACCGAAGCGGCGCAGAAGATCGCGGGCACGGTCGGAATCGCTTTCCTGCTGCCGCTCGCGCTCGGCGCCCTGCCGTCGATCCCGCTGGCCGACCGCTTCGCGAAACACAAGGTGATCGTCGCGACGAAGGCGCTCGAGCTGGTCCTGATGCTCGCGGCCGTCGCGGCGCTCGTGATCGATCCCACCGGTGGCCTGCCCGCGCTCGTGGTGGTCGGCGCGATGGGCGTGCAGAGCGCGCTCTTCTCGCCCGCGAAGTACGGGATCCTGCCGCAGATCGTTCCGCACGAGCGCCTCTCGCGCGCCAACGGCCTGATCGAGTTCGCGACGTTCGTCGCCATCGTCGGCGGCACCGCGACGGGGCCGTTGCTGCTGTCGTTGGCGGGCGCGACACCGTGGATCGCGGCGGCGGTGCTCGCCGGTCTCGCGCTGGTCGGATTCATCGCGAGCCTGAGCGTGCCGCACGTGCAGCCGGCCAGTTCCGGCGGTTCGGTCGGCGAGATCGTGAGCTCGGCCGCGGGCGCGATCCGCTCCGACCGCGTGCTGCGCCTCGCGATCCTCGGCAACGGCCTGTTCATGGGCGTCGCGAGCCTGCTGCTGCAGAACCTGCAGGTGTACGCGAAAATCGACCTCGCGCTCGCGGAGGAATGGGTCGGCATCCCGCTCGCGGCGCTGTCGATCGGCATCGGCGCGGGAGCGTTGCTCGCCGGGCGCATGTCGGGTCGCAACGTCGAGCTCGGCCTGCTGCCGCTCGGCTCGATCCTGCTCGCGGTGATGCTCGTCCTGTTCGGCATCGTGCTGCCGGGCACGCGCGGAACGATCCTCGCGATGGCGCTGGTCGGCATCGCGGGCGGCCTGCTCGTCGTGCCGCTCAATGCGCTCGTGCAGTGGCGCGCGCCGGCGGAGCGCTGCGGCGCCGTCGTCGCGCTCTCGAACTTCGTCGTGTATGCCTCGTCGCTCGCGGGCACACTGCTCGGCGCGCTGCTGGCGCGCGAAGGCGTCGATACACGCGGGCTTTTCGTGGTTTCCGCCGCGATCGTCGTCGCTGGCGCGGCCTGGGCGACGTGGCTCGTGCCGCAGACGCTGCTGCGCCTGGGCCTCGTGCTCGCGACGCACACGATCTACCGCCTCGACGTGCGCGGCGCGGAGCGCGTGCCGAAGGAAGGTGGCGCCCTGCTCGTCCCCAACCACGTTTCGTTCGTCGACGGCCTGTTCCTGATCGCGAGCATGGACCGCAAGGTGCGTTTCCTCGTCGATGCGCCGTTCTTCGAGCGTCCGATCATCGGGCGCGTGCTGCGCTGGCTCGACGCGATCCCGATCTCGTCGAGCGGCGGGCCGCGCATGATCCTGCGCGCGCTGCGCTCGGCCGGCGAGTACCTCGACCAGGGCAACCTCGTGTGCATTTTCCCCGAGGGCCAGATCACGCGCACCGGCATGATGATGCCGTTCCGGCGCGGCATGGAGCGCATCGCGCGCGGCCGCAACGCGCAGATCGTTCCCGTGTACCTCGAGGGCGTGTGGGGCTCGGTGTTCAGCTTCGAGGGCGGGCGTTTCGTGTGGAAAATGCCGCAGAAACTGCCCTATTCGGTCAGCGTGTCCTTCGGCGAGCCGCTCGCCGCCGACACGCCGCTCCACACCGTGCGCCGCGCGGTGCAGATGCTCTGGCAGGACGCCTGGCACGCGCGCTACGCGCAGTCGCAGCCGCTGCACCGCTCGTTCGTGAGCCGCGTGCGCCGCGGGCCGTTCCAGTTCCTGTTCGCGGACTCGTCGCGACCGCGCGTGTCGCGCATCCGCGCACTGGCGGGCTCGATCGCGCTCGGCCGCGCGCTGAAGCGCCGCTGGGCGGGCCAGTCGCACGTCGGCATCCTGCTGCCGCCGTCGGTCGGGGGCGCGCTCGTCAACATCGCGGCTTCCTTCGCCGGACGCACGACGGTCAACCTCAACTACACGACGGGGCCGGCCGGCATGACCTCGGCCGCGCGCCAGTCGGGCCTGAAGACGGTCGTCACGAGCAAGCTGTTCCTCGAGAAGGCCAAGCTCGAGCTTCCCGAAGGTGTCGAACCGCTCTGGATCGACGAAATTGCCGGTGAAATCGGCACTTTCGAGCGCCTCTCGTCGCTCGCGCTGGCCTGGCTCGCGCCCGTGCGGCTGCTGGAGCGCTGCTGCGGCGCCGAACGCCGGGTCAAGCCCGACGACATCGTCACCGTGATCTTCTCGAGCGGCTCCACGGGCGAACCGAAGGGCGTGATGCTCGCGCATTCCAACGTCGCCTCGAACTGCGCGGCACTCGAGCAGGTCGTGCACGTGGGGCCAAGCGACAAGGTGCTCGGCATCCTGCCGTTCTTCCACTCCTTCGGCTTCACCGCGACGATCTGGTTCCCCGCGCGCTCCGGGCTCGGCGCCGTGTTCCATCCCAGCCCGATCGATGTCGGCGCGATCGGCGACCTCGTCGAGCGCCACGCGATCAGCTTCCTGATCGCGACGCCCACGCTGCTCTCGATCTACCTGCGCCGCATTCCGCCGCACCAGTTCGGTTCGCTCAGCCTCGTGCTCACGGGCGCGGAGAAGCTCACCGACCGCCTCGCGCAGGCCTTCGAGGACCAGTTCGGCATCCGCCCGCTCGAGGGGTACGGCGCGACGGAGTGTGCGCCGGTCGTCGCGATGAGCCAGCGCGATTTCCGCGGTGCGGGCCTGTATCAACCGGGCTGGCGCCGCGGGTTCGTGGGCCAGCCGCTGCCGGGACTGGTGTGCCGCGTGGTCGATCCGGACACGGGCGTCGATCTCGCGCCGGGCACGGCGGGCATGCTGCTCGTGCGCGGCCCCAACGTGATGCGCGGTTATCTCGGACGGCCGGACCTCACGGAGAAGGCGCTGCGCGACGGCTGGTACGTGACCGGCGACATCGCGCTCGTCGACGAGGACGGATTCCTCAAGATCACCGACCGCCTGTCGCGCTTCTCGAAGATCGGCGGCGAGATGGTGCCGCACGGGCGTGTCGAGGACGAGCTGCACAAGGCCGCGAACGCGACGACGCAGGTATTCCTCGTGACGGCCATTCCCGACGAGGCGAAGGGCGAGCGGCTGGCCGTGCTCTCGACGGCCCCGCTCGAGTCGATCCAGCCGTTGCTCGCCACGCTCGCCGCGGCCGGGCTGCCGAACCTCTTCATCCCGCGCGCCGACAGCTTCCTGCTGGTCGAGGCCCTGCCGGTGCTCGGGACGGGCAAGGTCGACCTGCGCTCGGCGAAGGAGCTCGCTCTCGCGCGGCTCGCCCCGAAGTCCTGAAAGTTGCTGCCCCACGGATTCGGGGCCCGTGCCTAGACTCTGAAGCAGTCCCTCTCCAGGAGATCCCCATGCACCGAATCCTTCGCACCCTCGCCGGCATCGCAACGCTCTCGCTCGCGGCCGTCGCCCAGACCGGAACGCTCGACCAAGACAACTCCTCGATGTTCAACGCCGGCTTCAACGGCGATGCACCTTCGCTCATCTGGCAGCAGGAAGTGCAGGCGGGCGTCGCCGGCACGCTCGAAGGCGTCGAAGTGTTCATGAGCGGCAACCCCGGCGGTTCGTTCGAGGTCCGCATCCGCGCGGGCGGTGGCTGGAACACGAGCCCGATCCTCTTCCAGACCGTCGTGACGCAGTCGAGCGCCGGCGTCGTGCCCGTCTTCATCAACACGTCGTCGGCCAACATCACGCTCGCTGCGGGCGGGAAGTTCGTGTTCGAGATCCAGGGCAACGGTTCGGGCGGTGGCATCTCGGGCAGCTATGTCCTCGGCAACCCGACCTATCCCAACTTCCTCTACCTCGGCGGCCCCGGCTGCTTCGCCGACTGCGGCTGGCGCCTCGCGTTCCGCAGCTACATGCTCACGGGCCCCGCGGCGCCGAACAGCTACTGCACGGCGGGCACGACGACCAACGGCTGCGAGGCCGAGATCAGCGCCAACGCCAACCCGAGCGTCACCGGCACGGGCTCGTGCCAGATCCTGATCGACAACGTCGAGGGCCAGAAGACCGGCATCATCTTCTACGGTCTCGGCGCCCTGCCGCAGCCTTGGTGCGTCAGCGGCGGCTCGAGCTTCCTGTGCGTGAAGGCTCCGACGGCCCGCGCTGCGGCCCAGTCCTCGGGCGGCGTCGCCGGCTCCTGCGACGGCACGCTCACCCTCAACTGGAACGCCTTCCAGGCCGCCAACCCCGGCTCCCTCGGCGCCCCCTTCACCGTCGGCGAAAAGGTCTACGTGCAGGGCTGGTTCAGGGATCCGCCGGCCTGCAAGGCCACGAGCCTCTCCGACGCGCTCGAAATGACGTACGTGCCCTGATTCAAGGCCACTTCGCGTTCTCGGGGCCGGTCACCGCGCGCGGTGGCCGGCCCTTGTCATCGGAGCGGGACTCAGTCGAGCACTTGACCGGCGGCGATGAGGCGCGAGCGCAGCTCGGCGAAGTCGAGGTCGTGCAGGTCGACGGAGCGTTCGAGCGCGAGATCGGCCGCGATCGCGCAGCTTTGCCCGAGCACCATGAACACGGGCTCCATGCGGATCGAGCCGTAGGCGATGTGCGAGGCGGAGAGGCACACGGGGACGAGCAGGTTCGAGCATTCGTCGCGCTTGGAGAGCAGGGCGCCGTAGTCGATGCCGTAGGGCGGGAAGCCGCCGACCTGCACGTCGCCTTCGTTGCGGACGGCGCCAGTCGAGTCGATGTAGCGCTGCACGTTGTGCGAGTCCATCGTGTAGGCCGCGAGGCCGACGGGGCGCTCGGCCTTGCGCGTTCCGCGGCAGTGGTGCTCCGTCATCACGGTCTCGCCGACGAGGCGCCGAGCCTCGCGGATGTAGAGCGCGTGGGGCCAGCCACCGGTCGCGACGAACTCGTCCTTGCACAGGCCGAAGCTCGCGAAGTGCTCGGCAATCGGCGCAGGCACGCGCGGCGAGTTCGCGAGCGTCCACAGCAGGCCCTTCTGCCAGCTCTCGTGGTCCGCGACGATGGCGTCGCGCTCGCTCCAGCCCGCCGTCGCGTAGTCCCAGTTGGCGCCGATGTGGTCCGTCGACACGGCGCCATTGTTGTTGGAGTCCGTCTTGCGGTTGGGCATGCCGAGCGGGTGCCACGGCGCGAGCGAATCGCCGGCCTCGAGGTTGCGCAGGAGCAGCTCGTAGCGGCGCTCGTCGTAGTCGGCGGGCTTGGGCCACGGCAGGCGGTTCTCGGGCAAGTCCGTCGCGCACAGGCGGAAGCAGTAGGCCTGCACGCGCGCGTCCTCGGAGCCGTCGGGGCCGGGCTGTTCGGCGGAAACGCCGGGCAAAAGGCCACTTTCGGGCTTGCCGGGCGTGACGTACGGATCGACGCGCACCTTGAACTGGTGCTTGGTGGCGTTGGCGACCTGCACGCCGTTGAGCGTCTCGCCATAGGTCGCGTTGGCCTCGCGCCCGACGTGGAAACTCGCGCCGGCGAGCGCGAGCAGGTCACCTTCGTAGCTCGCGTCGATGAAGATGCGGCCGCGGAAACGCCGTCCGTCCTCGCTCGCGATCGACAGGATGCGCGTACCGTCCTTCTCGACGCCGCGTTCGAGATCGAGCCGCGCCCCGCGCTCGACGCGCACCTGGGCCCCGACCAGCAGTTCCTCGAACAGCCGCTCCGCCACGTGCGGCTCGAAGGCCCACAGCGCGTCCTCGCCGTCTTTCAGGCCAATTCCGCGGTATTCGGCGCGGCGCTCGTGCGTCCACGCGGCCGGGTCGTCGTAGTGGCACCGCAGCGCGCGATAGAACTCGCGCGCCATGCCGCCGATCGCGCGCTTGTTGCCGATGTCGGTCGCGCCCAGGCCCGCGCTCGTCATGCCGCCGACGTGCTCGGAAGGCTCGACGAGCACGACCGAACGCCCCGCGCGAGCCGCGGCGACGGCCGCGATCACGCCGCCGGAGGTGCCACCGTAGATGACGATGTCGTGCATGGGTTCGGAGGGCACGGAGACGCAGGACGCCGCCGCGAGCGCAAGGGCGAGAGCAGAGGGACGCGACATGCCCGACAGGAAAGCACTAGGCTCTGCCCCTTGCCAAGCCCGCGCTCCGCGAAGTGCGCTCCCCACGACCATGAACCCGCCGATCGATCCCGTGGCCACGATGCCCGTGAGCGCGCTGCTCGGGCTCGTTTTCGTCGAGCGCTCGGCGAGCGAGGCGCTGCTCGAGCTGCCGTTGCGGCCGGAGCTGCTGCAGGGGCAAGGGCGCGTGCACGGCGGCATCCTCGCGACGCTCGCGGACACGGCGGCGGTGTGGCTCTTGCTGCCGCAGGTCGCGGAGGGGCACACGCTGACGAGCATCGAGTTCAAGCTGAATTTCGTGCGGCCGGCGGTGCTCGAGCGCGGGCCCGTGCGCGCGGTGGCGAAGCTGGTGCGGAGAGGGCGCGCGGTCGCGCTCGCCGACGTCGAGCTCTCGCAACAAGGCCAGGTCGTCGCGAAGGGCCTGTTCACGTACCTGCAGCCCGAACTCGACGAACGCGGCGGCGTGTGAGCGCCGCGGCGATCGGTTAGCTTTCCGCGATGGCCCCGGAAATCGGCACGGATCTCGAGCGCGCGGCCGCGCACCTGCGCGCGGGCGAGCTCGTCGCGATTCCGACCGAAACGGTCTACGGGCTGGGCGCCAACGCGTTCGACGCGGCGGCGTGCCTCACGATCTTCGAGACCAAGCGCCGGCCGGCCTTCGACCCGCTGATCGTGCATGTGCGTTCGCGCGCGGCGGCGCTCGAGCTGTGCCACGACGTTCCGCGCGAGGCGCACGCGCTGATGGAGCGTTTCTGGCCGGGGCCGCTGACGCTCGTGCTCCCCAAGCGCGCGGCGATTCCCGACATCGTCACCAGCGGACTCGACACGGTCGCGCTGCGCCAGCCGGCGCATCCGCTCACGGCGAAACTGCTCGAAGCGCTCGAGTTCCCGCTCGCGGCGCCGAGCGCGAACCTGTTCGGCCGCACGAGCCCAACGACGGCGGCGCACGTCGCGGAACAGCTCGAGACGGGCGTCGCGTACATCCTCGACGGCGGTGCGTGCTCGGTCGGCGTCGAGAGCACGATCCTCGGCTGGGAAGCGGGCGCCTGCGTGCTGTACCGGCCCGGTGGAGCGCCGCTGGAAGCGATCGAGGAGCTCGTCGGCCGCGTCTCGCCCGCGCAACGCCGCATCCTGCCGGCCGCGCCGGGCATGCTCGCCGCGCACTACGCGCCGCGCACGCCGCTGGAACTCGGGGATCTGAATGCGCTGCTCGCGCAGCACGCGCACGAGCGCGTCGCGGTGCTCGCCTTCGAACGCGCGCGTCCGGCGTTCGCGTCTCGCGTACTCTCGCGTTCGGGAGACCTCGCCGAAGCCGCGCGCAACCTGTTTGCGGCCCTACGGGAGCTCGACGCGAGCGGCGCCGAGCGCATCCTGGCCGAACCCGCGCCCGAACAAGGCCTCGGCCGCGCGATCAACGACCGCCTGCGGCGCGCGGCGGCGGCTCGTACGGGATCCTGACGAGCTTGTCTCGCGCCAACGCGGGATCGGCGATTGCCACCCTGAGCCGGTGCCACTAGGCTCCCCCTTCCCTCGCGCGGCTCCCCCGTCTCTCGGGCCGTGCGCTACCCCCTGGGTCCCACCCGCATCCCCGAAGAGCTATCGATGTCGGAACAAAAGCAGCAATGGGGCAGCCGCCTCGGCGTGATCCTGGCGGTCGCCGGATCCGCCGTCGGCCTCGGCAACTTCCTGCGCTTCCCGGGCAACGCCGCGCAGAACGGCGGCGGGGCCTTCATGATCCCGTACTTCATCGCCTTCCTCGTGCTCGGCATCCCGATCGGCTGGGCCGAGTGGACCATGGGGCGCTACGGCGGTCGCAAGGGCTTCCATTCGGCGCCCGCGATCATGGGCGTGTGGGGCAAGGGACCGGTCGCGCGGTATGTCGGCGCCTTCGGGGTGCTGATCCCGATCGCGGTCTACTTCTACTACGTGATCATCGAGAGCTGGTGCCTGTGCTACGCATGGAACTACCTCACCGGTGGCATCGGGGTTGAGCCCTCGGCCGAGGTGGCGGCGCAAGTCGCGACGTCGAAGGACTTCTTCGCCAACGTCACGTTCTCGACGCAGGACGGGTTCTTCGCCGACGGCAAGATCCACCAGAGCGTGTGGTTCTTCCTGATCACGAGCGTGGTCAACATCTTCTTCGTGTTCCGCGGCCTGTCGAAGGGCATCGAGAAGTTCTGCTCGTGGGCCATGCCCGCGATGGCGATCTGCGCGTTGATCGTGCTCGTGCGCGTGCTGACGCTGCCGACGGATCCCGCGCACCCCGACCAGAGCGTGCTGGCGGGCCTGAATTTCATGTGGAATCCCGACTTCACGAAGCTCAGCGACCCCAAGACGTGGCTCGCGGCGGCCGGTCAGATCTTCTTCAGCCTGTCGGTCGGCTTCGGCGTGATCATCAACTACGCGTCGTACATGCGGAAGAAGGACGACGTCGTGCTCTCAGGCCTGACCTCGTCGGCCACCAACGAGTTCTTCGAGGTCGCGCTCGGCGGCATGATCACGCTGACGGCGTCGGTCGTGTTCCTCGGCCTCGCCGCGACGCAGGAAAACACGGGCGGAACCTTCAGCACGGGCTTCTTCGCGCTGCCGGTCGTGTTCGCGCGCATGCCTGCGGGCAACATCTTCGGCGCGATCTGGTTCTTCATGCTGTTCCTCGCGGCGATCACGAGCTCGCTCTCGATGCTGCAGCCGACCAAGGCCTTCGTCGAGGAAGCGCTCGGCGTCTCGCGCGCCGTCGGCACGACGATCGTCGCCGCCGTGGCGCTGCTCGGAAACGTGTTCGTGCTGTGGTTCTCCAAGGGCCTCGTCGCGCTCGACACGATCGACTTCTGGGTCGGCACCGTGATGATCTTCGTCGTCGCGGGCGCGCAGATCATCTGCTTCGCGTGGGTCACCGGCCTCGAGAAGGGCCTGAAGGAAGCACACGAAGGTGCGCAGATCCGCATCCCGGGCTTCATCGCCTTCATGATGAAGTGGGTGTCGCCCGCGTACCTGCTGGTGATCTTCGGGATGTTCTGCTGGAGCAACATGCCGGGATACTGGGCCAACCTGACGTGGAACGAGGAGCAGTTCCGCGCGGCGGCTCTGAAGGTCGGGACCGAGGAAAAGAAGCTCACGGGTCCGGAGCTCGAGACGTTCGTCGCCACCGACGTCGCGGGCAAGCTCGATGCGCAGCCGGCGACGCGCTACAGCTGGGGCCTGATCCTCGGCACGATCGGTCTCCTGATGGCGACCACCGCGGTCGGGGCGAAGCGCTGGAAGGCGCAGGGTCGCGACATCGATGGCCAGTTCCCGCCCGACGACGAAACCAAGCCCAACCTCGCCTGAGGAGCCCACCATGACACCCCTCGCCTGGGCCTTCATGATCCTGTCCGTGAGCTTCGTCGTGATCCTGACGGGCTGGGCATCAAGCTCGCCTACGTCGAGGCGGTGCGCCGCGCGGGCGGAGTGCCGCTCGTGCTGCCGTGTCTCGACGAGGCGGAGCTGGCGGTCGCGCTCGAGCGCGTCGACGGATTCATCCTGTCGGGCGGCGACGACGTCGATCCGCGCGAGCGGGGCCTCGAGCTGCATCCGACGGCCGAAGTGATGGACCCGCGCCGCCAGCGCGCCGAGATCGCGCTCGCGAACGCCGCCGTGCAGCGCAACCTGCCGGTGCTCGGCATCTGCCTCGGCATGCAGATGCTGTGCTACGCGCAGGGTGGCGAGCTGTTCCAGCACCTGCCCGACGCCCGCATCGAAGGCCTGCTCGACCATCGCGCGCCGCATCCGGTGGAGCTGATGCCCGGCTCGCGGCTCGCGAACATGCTCGGCAACCGCCTCCCCCACGTCGTCTCGCACCACCATCAGGGCGTGCGCCGCGTGCCGCCGGGCTTCCGGCAGGTGGGCCGCGCCTCCGACGGTGTGGTCGAGGCGATCGAGTCGATCGACGGCCGTTGGCTCTACGGCGTGCAGTGGCATCCCGAGCGCAGCCCGGAAACCGCCGATTCGCAGGCGCTTTTCCGCCAGCTCGTCGACGCGGCGCGCCGGAAATGAAGCGAGGCCGCACGCGCGGCCCCGCTCACGTCGAACGCGTGCCTCGGATCAGTTCAGCCGCTTGATGTAGAGGTTCGCGAACTGGAGCGGCGAGCCGTGCTGCTGCAGCGCGAGCGCGCCCCGCGCCGGCACGCCGGGCAACTCCGCGTTCTCGATCACGGTCTCGCCGTTGAGCACGACGGTCAGGCGCGAGCCCTTCATCGTGATGTGGAAGCGGTTCCACTCGCCCAGCGGCGCGTCCGCGTTGACGCGCGGCGTCACGCCGGCGCGCACGGCCGCGCTCTGCGAGCCATCCGTGCGGTAGCCGTACACCTCGCCCGAGCCGATCGGCCAGCACCAGATGTTGACCTGGCTCTTGTCGTTGCCGCGCAGGTAGATGCCGCTGTCGCCGCACTCCTGCACGCGCTGCTTCTTCTGCTGGCCGTTCTCCGTCACGTAGTCGCCGCTCGGCAAGATCACCGGCAGGTCGGCGTCGTGCGCGGGGCCGCTCCAGCGCCAGTCGCAGACGAGCTCGAAGTCGCCGAACTCCTCCGCGGTCCACAGGTGCGTGCCGACGCCGTCGAAGGAGATCGTCCAGTCGTCGGCCTTCCAGTGGCCCTCGTGCTCCGGCCCGAACTTCCAGCCCGTGAAGTCGCGGCCGTTGTAGAGCGACTGGAAGCCCTGATCGAGGTCGCAAACCATGCCGGGAGTGCCGGAAATGTCGGGCTTCGCGGCCGGGAGTTCCTTGATGCGCAGGTTGCGGAACTGCGCCGGAGCGCCCTCGGACTCGAGGCAGATGTAGCCGCGCCGCGGCATGCAGTCGGTGCCGGTCGTGACGACCTTGCCATTCACCGCGAGCTCGATCTTTCCGTCGATGCACGTCACTCGGTAGTGGTTCCACTGGCCACCCGGCTTCGCGCGCGCCTCGGTCGGGAACGCGCGCACTCCGCCGCGGCCGTTGACCGGTTTCATCGTCGCGCCGTGGATCGGGAACATGTCGCCCTGGCTCGTGTAGCCCTGACCCTCCATGCCCGTCATCACCTGCACTTCGATCGAGCGCGTGAACGGCTCGCCGCGCGCAGTGACCGGATCGCTCCAGATGAAGAGCCCCGCGTTGCCCTGCTCGACCACGTGCCGCCACTCCATCTCGAAGACGAAGTTCTCGTACTGCTTGTCCGTGCGCAGCACGCCCGTCGGGAAGCCCGAGCACTCGATGCGGCCGTCCTTCACGGTCCACGTCGAGGGCGAGCAGTTCACGTTGATCCAGCCGGAAAGGTCGCGGTTGTTGAACAGCGAGCGCATGCCGGCTTCGGCGACGAAGTACGGCGTGTGGCCGGCGTCGCCGAGCAGCGTCGCGCCCTTCCAGTCGTCCGTGCGGAAGCTCGAGGCCGGAAGACCCGCGCCGTTGGCGAGGTCCGCGACGCCGACGTTGCTCCACGCATAACGCACCGCGGCCGGCACGGGCACTTGGCTGTGCGAGAGCACGACCGTGCCGCCTTCGACGCGCGGAGTGGCCTCGAAGAACTCGTGGTTTTCGCCGGCGATCAGCCAGCCGGACGGCGTCGTGCTCTTGAGCACGAGCCCGCCGTCGGCGTGGTCGAAGGACAGCACGGCGTTGCGGCCGTCGACCTTCATCGAGCGGTACAGCGGGCCCGAGCTCGATTCGACCTTGCGCGCGTAGGCCTTCTCGAGCGCGAGCAACGCGAGACGGCGGCCCACTTCCTGCTTGCCGTAGGGATGGATGTCGTTGGCGTCGCCGAGGTCCATCAGGCTCGCCATGCCGGTGTTGGGCACCACGAGCGACTTGCGCTGCGCGTCACGCAGCTCCGCCGAGTCGGAAGCGCTCGGATTCCCGTAGGAAAACGGCGCGATCTGCACGAACAGGAACGGGAACTCGCCGTTGGAGAACTGCTTGCGCCAGTCGCCGATCAGCGCCGGGAACAGGCGCTCGTACTGCTCGGTGCGACCGACATTCGCCTCGCCCTGGTACCAGAGCGCGCCGCGGAACGTCAGCGGCAGCAGCGGTGCCACCATGCCGTTGAAGAGCGCGCTCGGCGTGCCGGCGCCGAACTTCGGCGAGCCGCCCTGCCCGAGCGGCGCCATCTCGCTCGTGCGCGGTCCCATGTGCACGCGCCAGCGGCCCGCGAGCGCGATCGAACCGAGCTCGGGCTTGTCGCTCACCAGACGCAGCTGCTCCGGCTTGCCGTTGATGCCGCCGGTGCCGCCCGTGTCGAGCACGCGCACGGCGACCGAGCGCTTGCCGGCCTTCACCAGTTCCGGTGCGAGCTTGTAGCGCCGCGGCGTGCCCCAGCGGCCGTCCTCGTGTTCCGAGCCGACGTGCTGGCCATCGAACCACGCGTCGTCGCGGTCGTCGATCGGACCGAGCTCGAGCGTCGCCCCCACACCCTCCCAGGCCGCCGGAAGCTCGATTTCCGTGCGGAAATAGGCAAATCCATCGAAGTTGCCGAGGTCACCCGACATCGACGAGGGCAAGTCGACTTCCGGCCACGCACCCGCGTCGAAGCCGGTGTTCGCCCAGCCATCCGCGACGCGGCGCGCACCGCGGCGATCGGCCTCGGTCCACCAGTTCGTGCCGCTCGCGCGCTCGCGCTCGTAGCGCAAGTTCGGATCGACCGAGGCCGCTAGGTCGGAGAGCGAGCCCGCGAACTCGGGGAACTTGGCGAGGCCCTCCGCGCTCGTCCACGCCTCGGCCGGAGTGCCGCCCCAGTCGGAGGTGACGACGCCGACGGGCACGCCGAGCTCGGCCTGCAGCTTGCGCGCGAAGTAGAACGCCGTCGCGCTGAAGTCGCCGGCGGTCTTCGGGCTCGAGATCACCCACTTGCCCTGCACGTCGCGGCGGCGGTGGTTCGACACGCGGTTGGGCACGTCGAACACACGCACCATCGGAAGGTTCGCGGCCGCGATCTCCGCTTCGGCACCGGGGAAACCGCCGACCTCGCGACCGAAGGCGTTCACGGGAAATTCCATGTTCGACTGGCCCGAGCAGAACCAGACCTCGCCGATCCACACGTCGCTGAACGTGCGCTCGCCGTCGCCGTGCACCGCGAGCGTGTACGGTCCGCCGGCCTGCGGAGCGGCGACCTTGACGCGCCAGTCACCTCCGGCGTCGGCGGTCGCGCTCGCGGGCGCGTGCGTCCACGAACCCTCTACCGTGATCGTCGAGCCCGGCCGCGCGCGGCCCCAGACCGTCGTGCCGTCACCGCGTTGCAGCACCATGCCATCCGAGAAGATCGCGGGCAGGCTGAGCTGCGCGAAGGCGGGCGCACCGAGGGATGTGAGGGCGAACAGGACGAGAGCGCTGCGGGAGGATTGCATCGAAACGTGTCTCCAGAGGGACTGGCGCGGAGTGTACTGCGCGCGGGCCGCGCATCGTGGCCCTTCCATCGGTCCGCGCGCGGCGCTTCAAGCTCTCACGGGGAAAACGTCGAGCTTCGCAAGTTGCAGCCCCGCGTGTCCGGCCCATACTGACGGACCGTGACCGCACCGCTCGACACCCTCGGCCGCCCGCTCGGGAACCTGCGCATCTCGGTCACCGACCGCTGCAACCTGCGCTGTGCGTATTGCATGCCGGAGGAGGAATACCGCTGGCTGCCGAAGGAGCACCTGCTGCGCTTCGAGGAGATCGCGCGGCTCGCGCGCGTGTTCGCGAGCCTCGGCGTGACCAAGGTGCGGCTGACGGGAGGCGAGCCGTTGCTGCGGCACGAGCTGCACGAGCTCGTGCGCCAGCTGGCGGCGATCGAGGCGTTCGACGACCTCGCGTTGACCACCAACGGGCTGCTGCTCGCGGAACAGGCCGACGCGCTCGCGGATTCGGGCCTCAAGCGCATCACGGTGAGCCTCGACACGCTGCGCGCGGACACGTTCGAGGCGCTGACGCGGCGCAGCGGGCTCGAGCGCGTGCTCGCGGGCATCGACGCGGCTTCGCGGCGCTGGCCGGGGCGCGTGAAACTCGACACGGTCGTGATGCGCGGCACGAACGACGGGGAAGTGCTCGCGCTGCTCGACTTCGCGCGCGAGCGTGGCCTCGAGCTGCGGCTGATCGAGTACATGGACGTCGGCGGCGCGACGAAGTGGAATCCGCAGGCCGTCGTGCCGCGCGAGGAATTGCTCGCGCTGATCGAGACGCGCCACGCAAGGGCCGAGCCGCTCCCGGATCGCGAGCGCGCGCCCGCCGAGCGCTTCCGCCTCGCCGATGGCACGGTGTTCGGCATCATCGCCTCGACCACGGCACCGTTCTGCGGGGCGTGCGATCGTGCGCGGCTCACCGCCGACGGGACGTGGTACCTGTGCCTGTACGCGCGCATCGGGCTCGACCTGCGCGAGCTCGTGCGCGGCGGCAAGAGCGAGGCGGAGATCGCCGCGCGCGTTCGCGACGTGTGGACGCGCCGCGCCGACCGTGGTGCCGAGGTGCGCCTCGAGGAGCTCGCGCGCGGGCCGCTGGTCGGACTCGAGACGCTGCGCCGCGATCCGCACCTCGAGATGCACACACGAGGCGGCTAGCTTGCGCATCGAGATCGTGCATCCCGCTCCCCCGGGAGTGACGACCGGCAACCGCGTGACCGCGTTGCGCTGGGCCGGGATCTTCCGCGAGCTGGGGCACGAAGTGCGCGTGCGGCGCGAGTGGAGCGGGACGTCCGTCGACGTGCTGGTCGCGCTCAACGCCCGCAAGAGCGGCGACTCGATCCGCCGTTGCGCGGCCCGCTCGCCCTCGACGCACATCGTCAGTGTGCTCACGGGAACCGACCTGTACGAGCGCCTCGACGGCCTGCCCGAGCTGCGCGAGACGCTCGAACTCTCGCGGCACATCGTCGCGTTGCAGTCGCTCGCTGCAAGTCGCATCGAGCCGCGTTTCGCCGAGCGCGTCCGCACCATCGTGCAGTCCGCTCCAGCCTGACCGCCGCTCCCGCGAGCGCCGGAGGCGTTCGTCGTCCGCGTCGTCGGTCACCTGCGACCGGTGAAGGATCCGCTGCTGTGCGCGCGCGCGGCCATGCTCGTCCCGGCGAGCTCACGGCTGCGCGTCGAGCACATCGGCGACTCGCTCGACGCCTCGGTCGCGCTCGCCGCGCGCGAGGAGGAACTCCGCAACCCGCGCTGGCGCTGGCTCGGGCCCCGCTCGCGGCTCGACACGCTGCGCGCGATCGCGAGTGCGCATGTGGTCGTGCTCTCGTCGCGCTCCGAGGGTGGTCCAGGCGTCGTCGCCGAAGCGGTGATGGCCTCGACTCCGGTGCTCGCGACACGCATCGACGGCGTGCTCGGCATGCTCGGGCCCGATCACCCGGGGCTCTTCGACGCGGGCGATGCCGCCGGCCTCGCACGGCTGCTCGAGCGCGCGGAGACGGACGCAGAGTTCCTGCGAGAGCTGGTGCGCGCAGGCGACGCCTGCCGCCCACGCTTCGAGCGTGCGCGCGAGCTCGCGGCATGGCGCGAGCTGCTGCACGAGATCAGGGCGCGATCACGAAGCTGACGCCGCCGGAGAGCCCGACCGTCGTGTTGTCGGGGTGCAGCGGATCACGGCTCCAGAACTGGCCGAACACGGCGGTGCCCGGCACGAGGCCCTGGGCCGTCATGTAGGCGTGCGTGAGCGGATAGCTGTACACGCCCGTGCAGTTCTGGCCGGAATTTCCGCCGGAATCGAGCGGGGCGGAGCGCCGCAGCGGTCCTTGCACGCACATCGTGCCGCCGCTGAACGGGCTCGCCTTCGGTGCGAGTCCCCAGAAGAAGATGCCGGCCTTCTGGTTGAGCACGTTGCTCGCGGTCACGACGAAATCGTCGGCTCCGCTGGTCGTCGGCGTTCCACTCGCGCCGGACACGGCGAGGCAGCCGAGGCTGTTGGGCTTGGGCGTGCAGTAGGCGAGCACCTCGTCGCGGAAGACGAGCTTGACCCCGTCGGCGACCGTGAACTCGCCGGTGAGCGAGCCCACGTTCGACACGCTGACGCGGCGTGCGCGCGCGCCATTCTCGAACAGCCAGCGCCCGATCAGGTTCCAGCGCCCACCGTTGGTGCGCTGGTCGACGCTCACCGTCGACGAACCGCCCGCGTGTTCGACAGTGAACTGCGCGGCGTCGTTGCGGTTCGACGACGCCGTGTGCCACACGTAGACGTCGTAGGCGCCCGCGCGGTCGATGCGCGCGTGGAACTCGGCGGACGCGAGCGCGCTGCCGGGCGCGACGCGCGAGTTGAAGCCGAGGAAATCCGACTGCGCGGAGTTGCCCCAGCCGCTGCCGCCCTCGACGTAGGCGGAGGCGAGCGTCCCCGGCGTCGAGTTGTCGACGACGATCTGGATCATGTCGGGATCGACGAACGGATTGCTCGCGGGCGCGGCCCACGGCTGGCCGGGATCCGGCAAGTTGTCGAGCTCGTCCTGGATCGCCGGCACGGACGTGTAGAAGTGGTACACCCACAACGACGCTTGGCTCACGCCCTGTCCACGCGCGTAATTGAGCTGGTCGCGGACCAGCGTCCAGTCGTTGGCGTCCTGCGCGCGATAGCCGACGCCGAGCTTGGAGACCTGCGCGCCCGCCGCGCTCTTCTGCGAGTTGAACTCGGTCTGGAAGCTCGAGAGCGACGTCATGTACATCTGCGGCATGACGAGGTCCATGTAGCCGCCGGCCGTCCAGTGGTTCCAGCGCTGCATCATCTGGGTCCAGCCGTAGGACCCCAGCGGCGCCGACGACACGCAGATGCCGGGATTGAAGCCCTTGATCGCGAGGTAGCACTGCTGCACGACGTTGTCGACGAGGCCCTCGCGGAAGGTCACCCACTGCGAGTTGTTGACGTTGCTCGGCGGCGCGGAGCCGAATTGCGCCTGGTACGCCTGCGCCGTGACGGTCTCGTAGCCGTACTCGCGCCCGGTGGTCTTGCGGCCCCAGCGGATGCGGTCGAGCTGGATGTCGTCGAAGTCGTAGTTGGCCGCGAGCTCGCTGGCCATGTCCTTCAGGAGCTGCACGACCTCGGGATGCCCCGGCGACAGGAACACGAAGCCCCCGTTCTCGCCGGTGACGGCGCCGCCGGAGGAGTCGCGCGCGAGCCAGTCGGGGTGCGCCACCGCGACGGGGTGGGACGAGCTCCCCAGCGCGAGGCCGTATTCGAACCACGCGCCCACTTGCAGGCCCTCCTCGTGGAAGATCCGGACAAGATGGGCCGCCCAGTCGAAGCTCGGGCTCGCCCACGTGCCCCCGGCAGCCTGGAAAGACTTGCTCGGCCAGTAGGTCACCCCGCCGCCCGAGTACATCGCGACGTAGACGGTGTTGATGCCGCCGTTGCGCATGTTCGTGGCGAAGGCGCGCAGTCCGGCCTCGTTCTGGGTCAGGTACGCATACTGCGTCAGCCAGCAGGCCCGGACCTCCTGCGCCCGAGCCAAGGCAGGGGCCGCGGCGACAGCGAGGGCCAAAAGCAAATTCGTCCAAATCCGTCGGGCAAAGTGGCGCATGCGGGTGATCTCGAGGAGTTCCGCCCCAGATCGTACCCCCCGAGTTCGCGACCGACGCTAGCATTTTGGGAGCGTCTCGATGGCGGCCCGATCCCGCGCTGCGCGGAAGCCGGTCGTCGACCCCAAGCTTCGACCCAAACGTTCTCTTCATGAGCACCCTGAAACTCACCCTCGCCGCCGTGCTGCTTGCACCGGCCCTGGTCGCCCAGACCCCGACCTCCACCACGTTCACGCACCTGGGAACGATCAGCGTGTTCTCGACCTCGACCGTGGGCGCGCCCGAGTTCATCGGCACCAACCCCTCGGCCGTCGCGTGGAACGGCTCGCGCCTGTGGCTCGCCGGTTTCCGCAACTCCGGCTCCGCGGGAGCCGTCGGCATCGTCGAGGTGCTCAATCCGCTGAGCGGAACGCCGAGCTACGGCACGGTGTTCGGTTTCGAGGCCGCCAACCCCGCGCTGCGCGGCTACTCGGGCCTCGACATCCAAGGCAACTCGCTGGTCGCCGCCTATGACTCCGGCGCGGCGCACCCCAACGGCATCACGTCCTGGAACGTCTCGACGCCCGGCTCCGCGACTTCGCAGTGGGCGCAGCCCGCCCGCGGCGCGAGCGGCGTCTCCTTCGACCCCGGCTTCGGCGGCGTCGACTTCGGCACCGGCTGGACGAGCTTCAACGTCGCGCGCCGCGCGCTCAACAACAGCGCCACGGGCACGGTGCTCTACGACACCACGACCGGCTTCAACTTCCAGGCCACCGGCACCACCGGCACGCTCTGGCGCGACACCGAGTTCGACGCCGACACCGGCGACATCTACCTCCGCAAGGAGAACGACGTCGTGCGCGCGCCGCGCACGGGCGGCAATGCGAGCTCCGGCGGCACCCTGATCGTCTCGCTGCCCGAGAGCGGCACCGCGGGCTTCACCGCCGGCCAGAACATCGCCTACATCAACTCGCCCTACGGCGACCGCCTGATCTTCAACGACCGTCCGGACGGCTCGAACGTGCAGGACTTCTTCGCGCGCGTGCTCGTCACGACGCCCACCGGCCAGCCGCACACGGTCAACTGGGGCTCGTTCACGCCCGTCGGCCTGAGCACGGCCTGGTACGACTTCTCGTGGGATGCGGCGAGCGGCACGCTCGCGGTCCTCGACTTCGGCACGCGCGCGGTCTACTTCTTCCGCCTCGAGCCGCCGACCGAGTCGTTCTCCTACTGCACCGCGGGCACGAGCACCAACGGCTGCAACGCGACGATGTCGGCCACCGGCTACGCCAGCGCGACGCAGGCGAGCCCGTTCACCCTCAACGTCTCCAACGTCGAGGGCGCGAAGTCCGGCATCATCTTCTACGGCTTCAACGGCCCGACCTCGCAGGTCTGGAACCCGGGCAGCTCGAGCTTCCTGTGCGTGAAGTCGCCGACGCTGCGCACGCCCTCGCAGGGCTCCGGCGGCAGCGCGGGCTCGTGCACGGGCTCGTTCACGCTCGACTGGAACGCGTGGCTCACGACGTCGTCGAACTCCTACCCGGTCGGCACTCCGCTGTGGGCGCAGTCCTGGTACCGCGACCCGCCGGCGCCCAAGACCACGAACCTCTCCAACGGCCTGCAGTTCTTCGTCTCGCCCTGAACGAAGCGCGCAGGTGACGAGCCGGTCGAACCGGCCCGCGAACGCGAGGGAGTTCCGCTGCGGCGGGCTCCCTCGCTCGCTTCCGGCGGCGAAGGGGCGCTAGCATCGCCGCGTCGCACGTCCCAGTTTCCGTCCACCTCAGCGCGAGCGCCCCGTGACCCTCTCGATCGAACGACTGCGTGCCCTGCTCGACCAATCGCAGGTGCACTGGGAAGACGTCGGCGGCGCGACGCAGACCCTGTGGCAGTGCGAGCACTTCCGCGACGAGAGCGACAGCCCGGCGCTGGCCGTGTTCCTGCTGCTCGACGAAGGTGGCGAGCTGCTCACGCTGCAGACGCAGGCGCTGCTCGACCTCTCGCGCGTGCGCTTCGTCGGACCGCTGGCGGCGACGGTGCTCGAGCTCGGCTCGACGCGCGTCGCCAGCCGCTTCGTGCGCGAGCCCGAGGGCTCGCAGCTCGCGCTGCGCATCGACCTGCCGTTGCTCGACGGCACGCTCGGCCGCGAGCAGCTCCTGTTCCTGCTGGAAGAGCTCGTTTCCGCCGCGGATTCCCTGTATCCGACGCTGCGCGCCGCCGCGGACGGTGGCCGCGCCGGCGGCGGCACGAAGGAACCCGAACCTGCCGGCGACGGCGGCTAGAGAACGATGAACGACACCCACGGGAATCCCCCGCTCGCGTTCGAGCCCCCGATCGACCACGCGGAGCTGTGCGCGCGCCTGCGCTTCCCGCTCGACGAGGTCGCGCGGCTCGACCCGCAGGCGCAGGAACGTCGCGACCAGGCCGTGCAGGAGCTGCGCACCTCGATCCGCCGCCAGGGCGTGCGCGCGAGCCGGCGCGTCACGCCGCGCATCCACCGCGTCGTGTGCGACGCGACGCGGCGGCTGCTGCTCGAGCGCGAGCCCGAGGTCTACGTCGTGGCGAGCCCGGAGCTCAACGCCTTCGCGACGACGACCAGCGACGGCTCGCCCTTCGTCGTGCTGCAGAACGGCGTCGTGCAGCTGCTCTCCGACGACGAGCTGCTCGCGGTGGTCGCGCACGAGCTCGGTCACTCCGGACTCAAGCACGCGGTCGGCGACGACGAGAATCCGGTGTCGTACCTGTATGCCGCGCATCGTTCCGCAGCGGGCGAAGTGTCCGCCGATCGCGTCGGCATGTTCGCCTGCGGCTCGCCCGCGACGCTCACGCGCGGGCTGATCAAGCTGCAGTGCGGCCTCCCCGACAACGAGCTGCGCATCGACATCGACACGATCCTTGAGCAGTACCTGCACCCCGAGAACGTGCCGGCCGGCGAGGACCAGATCGGCAGCCATCCCGAGCTGCCGTTCCGCTACTGGGCGATGACGCGCTTCGCGGAGACCGACATCTACCAGTCGCTGTGCGGCCGCCCCGGCGGCGTCCCGTTCGCGCAAGTCGAGGCCGAGATCGAGGACCGCTTCCAGGCGCTCGACGAGGGCCTCGCGTTCCTCGTGACGTCCGAGCTCGTGCACGAGACCGTGGCGTGGCTCGGCGTCCTGATGGTCGCGTCCGACGCGCAGATCAGCGAGCTCGAGCGCAGCGTGCTGGCGGAGTTCATCGGTCGCATCTGGACCGACGACGTCACGGCCTTCGTGCGGCGCAACGGCCTCGAGGCGGCGCGGCGCCGCGCGCAGAAGTCGCTCGAGAACCTCAAGCACGCCAGCCTGCGCACCCGCCAGCGCGTGTACGACATCGTGCGCGAGCTCGGCTCTCGCAGCGAGAACCGCGAGCGCATCGAGGAGACGCTCGCGCTCGTCAGTGCGGCCTTCGGCCAACCTGAGTGAGCCGCCGGAACCCGCGTTTCGCGGCTATCTCTGCGCTTCTTCGCGGTACGCGTCGCGGAACGGCACGCCGGCCTTGACCTTCTCGAGCGCGCGCTGAGTAGCCGCGAGCTTCGGGTCCGCGCAGGCGGCCTGCAGCGCCTCGACGTCGAACTCGAGCGCGTCCACGAGCCGCGGCAGCAGCGCGAGCATCGCCACCGCGGAGTCGTGCGCACGGAACAGCGGCGGCTTGAGCAGCTGGAAGTCGCGGTGGTAGCCCGAGGGCAGGTCGCGCACGAGCTCGAGCAACGCGGCGCGTTCCGAGCTGATCGTGCGGGCGTGCGCACGCGCGAGCTCGATCGCGTCGGGGTTGCGCTTGTGCGGCATCAGCGACGAGCCGGTCGTGAAGGCCGTCGGCAGCTTCACGAAGCCGAACTCGCTCGTGCTGTACAGCCACAGGTCGCTCGTGAGCTTGCCGATGTCGAGCGCGACGGCTTCCAGCGCCGTGACATGCGCGAGCTCGGCGCGGCCGCGCGAGTGCTGCACGTGCGTGACGGGCTCGACGGGCCGGTCGAAGCCGAGCTCGCGGGCCACGAACTCGCGGTCGAGCGGCAGCGGAACGCCGTAGCCCGCGCCGGAACCGAGCGGACACTCGCGCGCGAGCCGCAGCGCGTGGTCGAACTCGTCGACGTCGAGCTGGAAGGCGCGCGCGTGCGCGCCGAACCAGTCGCCGCCAGTCGAAGGCATCGCGCGCCGCAGGTGCGTGTAGCCGGGCAGCGGAAGGTCGCGGTGGCGCTCGGCCGCGCGCGCGAGGCTCTCCGAGAGCGCGACGACGAGCTCGCGCGCCTGCGCGTTCGCCGCACGCAACCACAGGCGCACGTCGACCGTCACCTGCTCGTTGCGGCTGCGCCCGGTGTGCAGGCGCTTGCCCGGTTCGCCGACGAGCTCCGTCAGGCGCCGCTCGACCGCCGAATGCACGTCCTCGTCGCCCGCCTCGACCGTCCACTCGCCGCGCCGGAACGACGCGAGCAGCCGCTCGAGCCCGTCGCAGATCGCGCGGCAATCCTCGCCCGTGACGAGCCCCACGCGCGCGAGCCCACGCACGTGCGCGAGCGAGCCCGTGATGTCGTGCTCGACGAGGCGGCGATCCCACAGCGGGTCGTCGCCGACCGTGAACGCGAGCATCTGCGCATCGATCGCGTCGCCGCGATCCCACACCGGGCGGTGAAACGACTGGGTCATCGGGTCATCGTTCCCTTCGAGAGCGCGAGCGCCTCGAGCGCCGCCGGAGCGAGCCGCGTGTAGAACGCGACGCCGGCCTCGAGCTCGCTCTTGAGCACGTATTCGTCAGGCGTGTGCGAGCGGGCCGTCTCGCCCGGGCCGCACTTGATCGCGGGCACACCCTGCAGCAGCGCCATGTCGGACATCGTCGACGAACCGATCGCGCGCGTGCGCCCCGTCGCCGCGAGCGCCGCACGCACCAGCGGATGATCCTCGGCCGTCTCGAACGGCTTCAAGCGCGCGGAACGAACGCCGAGCTTCGCGTTCGGCATGCGGCGCGCGAGCGACTGCAGCGCATCCTCCGCCGAATGCGCCGGGCTCAGGCGCGCGTCGAACACCGCTTCCGCCTTGTCGGGCACGACGTTGTGGCGCTCGCCCGACTTGAACACTGTCGTCGCCACCGTGCTCGCGCCGAGCAGCGGATGCTCGCCCTCGAGCTTCATCCACGGGCCTGCACTGACGATGTCGGCCGCGGCCTTCACGAGCGCGTTGTCGTGCTCGACGCGCGCGACGTGCGCCGCGTGGCACGAGCGCCCGCCCCACTCCGCCGTCAGCACCGCGAGCCCCGACTGCGCGCGCACGACCTCGAGGCCCGTCGGTTCACCGGTCACCGCGCCGTCGGGCAGCCCGAGCCGCTCGAGGACCTTCGCCATGCCGGAATTGTTCGTCTCCTCGCACTCGTTGAGCGTGAGCTCGAGCGTGCCGCTTCCGCTGCGCGCCTCCGCGCAGGCCTTCAGCGCAAACAGCATCGCGACCACGCTCGCCTTGGCGTCGTTGGCGCCGCGCCCGTACAGGCGCTCGCCTTCCCACACCGCCGCGAGCGGATCCTTCGTCCAGTTCGCCCCGACCGGCACCGTGTCGAGGTGCGAGAGCATGCGAAAACGCGGGCCCGCCCCGAGCTCGACGCGCGCGACGACCGAATGGCCGACACGCTCCGCGTCGAGCTTCCAGGTGGCGAGCAGCTCCATCACGTAGTCGGCGATCGCCTGCTCCGAGCCGGACTGGCTCGGAATGCCGACGAGCGCCGACAGGAGCTGCGCGGGCTCGCGCGGGAAGCTCAACGCGCAGCCCCCTGCGGCGCCGACGGCTCGAGCATCACGTTCTTGAGCGCAGGCTCGTCCGCCGGCGCCTTCTCGGGCTCGCGCGTCACGAGCGTGCCGGCGCCCTGCGTCGTGTACAGCTCCGCGAGCAGCGACTGGTCGTCACCGCCCGACACGACGTGCACACGACCGACGCCGCCGTACAGCGCCGCGCGGATCGCGGCCGCCTTGACGCGCATGCCACCCTTGAGCGCACCCGACTCCTCCATCGCGTCGAGATCGGCGATCGAGAGCGCCGACAGCAGCGACGACGGATCCGCAGGATTCGACAGGATTCCCGGCGCGCCCGTGAGCATCACGAGCTTCGCTGCGCCGAGCGCGACCGCGAGCGATGCCGCGGTGAGGTCGGCGTTGACGTTGAGGAAGCCTCCGTTGCCGTCGCCCGCCGGCGGGCACACGACCGGAATGAAGCCGTCCTCGATCAGCGCGAGCAGCGGCTTGGGATCGACCGACTGCACGTCGCCGACCTCGCCGAAGTCGACGGTGCCTTCGGTGGTGCGCATCGGCGCGCGGCGCTTGGCGACGAGCACGCCCGAGCTCGCGCCCGAGACGCCGACCGCCGGAGCGCCTTCCGCCGCGAGGCACGCGACGACCTCGCCCGAGAGCTCGCCCGCCGTTGCCATGCGCAGCGCGCGCATCGCCGTCGGCGTCGTCACGCGGCGCCCGTCGACCATGCGCGGCTCCTCGCCGAGCATGCGCTGCAGCGCGTCGGTCTGCGGGCCGCCGCCGTGCACGACGACGACGCGCGCACCGAGCGCGTGCACGACCGCCACCTGGCGCGCGAACTGCCGAATGGCCGCGGTTTTCGCGATCGTGCCGCCTCCGGCCTTGATCACGAAGGTCTTGCCACGGTGAAGGCGCACATGCGGCGCCGCCTTGAACAGGTCGGTCATTGCGGGAGCTCCAGGGGAACGGGGGACTTCGCGCGGATCTGGCTCTTGCGCTCGAGGCTCGCGAATTGGCTTTCGAGCAGCGCGGTCTGGGCGTGCAGGCGATTTTCGGCCTGATCGATCACGACGGACCACGGCCCGTCGAGCACCTCGTCGGCGACGACGACGTTGCGTCGCACCGGCAGGCAGTGCATGAAGCGCGCGCGGTCGGTGCGGCGCATCCAGCTCGCGTCGACGCACCAGTCGCGCAGGCTCGCGCGCTGGGCGGTCTCGGCTTCCGGCTTGCCCCAGCAACCCAGCGAGGCCCACGATTTCGCGTAGACGATGCTCGCGTCCTTGAGCGCGGCCTCGCGATCGCTGGTGATCGTCAGCGTGCCGCCGTTCGCCTGCGCGAGCGCACGCGCCTCGGCGAGGATCGACTCGTGCAGGTCGTAACCCTCCGGCCGCAGCAGCACGACGTCCATGCCACGCTGCGTCGCCATGCACAGGGTCGAGTTGGGCACCGCGTGCGGCAGCGGCTTGGGATGCCAGGCCCACGTGAGCACGAACTTCGCGCGCTTGGGCACCTCGAAGAGCTCCATCGTCGCCCAGTCGGCGAGCGCCTGGCACGGGTGCCACAGCGCGCTCTCCATGTTGACGACGGGCACGCCCGCGTGCGTGCGGAAGCCGTTCATCAGCGCATCGCGCAGGTCGCGGTCGAGCGACTGGATGCCGGCGAAGGCGCGCACCGCGAGCACGTCGACGAAGCGCCCGAGCACCGCTGCGGCCTCGCGCACGTGCTCGGCGTTGCCCGCGTCCATCACGGCGCCGTCCTCGCACTCGATGCCCCACACGCCGTTGCCACCGGCTTGCAGCTGGACGAGGTCGAGGCCGAGCTTGCCGGCCGCGCGCTGGAACGAGGCCTGCGTGCGCAGGCTCGGATTGAAGAACAGGATGCCGAGCGCCTTGCCGTCGAAGCGGCGCGCGCTCGCGCCCGCCCGCAGGTGCAGCGCGCGTGCGACGAGCTTCTCGACGTCCGCCGTCGGCAGGTCGTGCAGCGTGTAGAAGCCCTTCACGCCTTCACCGCCAGCGCGTCGAGCGCCGTCGCGAGGCGAGTCGCGTCCGCCGGAGTGAGCGTGAGCGCGGGCGAGAGCCGCAGCACCTGCGGATCGTCGCTCGTGCCGACGAGCACGTTCTGTTCGAGCAGCGCGTCGCGCACGGCGCTCGCCTTGAGCTCCGGCTTGACGACGAGGCCGAGCAGCAGGCCCGCGCCGCGGATCGATGCGATCGGGCCACCGGAACCAGAGTTCTGCAGCGCCGCCTTGCGCAGCGCCGCACTCGTGGCCTTCACGTTGTCGAGGAAACCCGGCTCGCCGACGCGGTGCGCGACGTGCGCCGCCGCCGCGAGCACGAGCGGCCCGCCGCCGAACGTCGAGCCGAACAGCTTGCCCGGCACCGCGCTCGCCATCTTCGTGCGCACGACGGTGATGCCGATCGGCAGGCCACCGGCCGCGCCCTTCGCGGTCGTGAACGCGTCGGGAACGACGCCAAAGTGCTGCGAGGCCCACGGCGTTCCGAGGCGCCCGCTGCCGGTCTGCACCTCGTCGAAGATCAGCACGGCGCCGGTGCGATCGCACAGGCGGCGCAGCGTCGCGAGGAACTCCGCGCTCGGCTCGGTGACGCCGGCGAGCGACTGGTAGGGCTCGAGGATCACGGCGCCGACACTCGTGTCGATCGCTTTGCTCGCCATCTCGACGTCGTTCCACGGCAGCTTGACGACGTCGAACGGCGTCGAGGGAAACGCGGCGAGCTTGGTGTCGCTCACCGCCGCCGCGGCCGCCGTGCGACCGTGGAACGCGCCCTTGAAGAACACGACCTTGCGCCGGCGCGTGAACGCGAGCGCGAACTTGAGCGCGTTCTCGTTCGCCTCGGCGCCCGAGTTCGACACGAACACGCTCCAGCCGTCGGCTTCCGGCGGCAGGTTGCGCTCGAAGGCCGCCATGAAGCAGCCGCGCGCCTCGTGGTCGAGCAGGTTCGTCGCGAACGACAGGCGCTTCCACTGCTCGTTGATCACGCGGCCCAGGCCCGGATCGCCGGCGCCGAGCGTGTTGACGCAGTGGCCGCCGTACAGGTCGAGCACACGCCGCCCGTCCCGCAGGACGAGCTCGTTGCCTTCGGCACCGACGACGGGAAGCGGCAGACGCGCGTAGGCGTCGATTTCCTTGAGTTGCATCGGACTAGTTCACTCCCAGGCCCGCGCGAGGCAGGCCCCAGTGCTCGGGGAAACCCAGCATCAGGTTGGCGCACTGCAGCGCCTGCCCGGCGCCGCCCTTGGTCATGTTGTCGAGCGTGCAGAGCACGTTGAGCACATCCCCGCGCACGCTCACGGCGAGTTGCGCGCGATTCGACGCGCTGATCGAGCGCAGGTCGGGCACCTTGCCCTCGAGCACTTCGACGAACGTCGCTCCGGCGAAGCGCGCCGCGTAGATTGCGTGCACTTCCGCCGTCGTCACCTTGCGCGCGAGCGGCAGCGCCGCGGTCATGTGAATGCCACGCGCCATCGGCCCGGAATGCGCGATGAAATGGATCGGCGGCACGACGCCGCAGCGCTCGAGCGCCTGCGCAAGCTCCGCCTCGTGGCGATGGCCGTCGAGCGAGTAGGCCCACATGTTGGCGTGCCGCCAAGGATGGTGCGTGCCCGGCTTCGGCTCGACGCCCGAGCCGCTCGAACCCGTGATGCCGTTCAGGATCCACGGACGCGACGTGTCGAGCAGCTTCGCCTCCGCCGCGGGAACGCACGCGAGCTGCAGCGCGGTCGCGAAGCAACCGGGTGCAGCGACACGCTTCGCGCCGACGACGGCCGCGCGGTCGAGCTCGACCAACCCGTACGTGAAGCGCGCGAGTTCCTGCGGCGCCGGATGCGGGTGCCCGTAGGCCTGCTGGTAACGCGCCGGGTTCGCGAGGCGGAAATCCGCCGCGAGATCGACGACATACAGGTTCTCCGCAAGCGCCCCGAGCTCGCTCGAGAGCTTCGCCCACAACGCCGCCGACTCGCCGTGCGGCAGCGCGAGGAACACGACCGCCTTGCCGCCGCCCGCGAGCGCGCTCGCGATCGCCGCGCTGGCCTCGTCGTTGTTGCAGGTCTTCGCGCGCGTCACGAGGTGCGGATGCGCGGACACGACGCTCTGCTCGCTGCGCGACACCGCGCCCTTGAGCTCGAACGCCGGATGCAGGTCGAGCAGCCGCAGCAGCTCACCCGCGAGCATGCCCTTCGCGCCGAACACCCACGCGGGCACGGTCGCCGTCTGGATCGACGTCGCGCTCACGCATGCACCTTCGAGGCGCCGACGACCTGCAGGCCCTTCGACGCGAGGCTCTTGAGCACCGCTTCCGTGAGCTGCTTGCCTTCGCGCAGCGCGTTGAACGCCGGAACCCCGAGCTTCTCGTTGCAGAAGCGCCGCCCGACCGGCGTGTCGGTCACTCGACCGCTGACGACGTCGACGGCGAGCGCATAGCGGTCGCGCAGGAGCAGCTGCCCGCCCCAGGAGCCGACCGGGTCCTGCGCGCACAGCACGACGCTCTCGATGGAGCCGCGGATCACCTCGTCGGAGAGCAGCGACTGCACGCCGTACGTGCCGAGCAGGCCGTCGCCCATCTCGAGCACGATCAGGTCGGGCTCGCAGCTCGCGAGGTTCGCGATCAGGCTGTGCGCGGCCGGCACCGCCGTGCGCTCGTCGGTCGTGACGACGCCGAAGTCGGTGAAGATCGCGACCGGCTCCGCTCCGCAGTCCTGCATCTGCAGGATGTCGCGGCGCAGCGAGACGCCGGTCAGCTTGCCCGCGGCGACGCGCAGGCCCTTGTGGCTGAGCTCGCTGATCAGGATCGAGGCCGCCGTCGTCTTGCCGGCGTCCATGCACGTGCCGACGAGCACGATCATCGGCGGCAGGCCTTCGGCGCGCGTCGGCATCGGCTGCGTCGGCAGCGCCGCACGCGCGATGTTGGCCGGAATGCCGACACGCGTCGCGAGGTACGGGAATTCCAGCACGCTTCCGAGCACTTCCAGCCGGAACGGCTCGCCGCTCGCGGCCGTCGCTTCCGCGCCCGTGCCGATCACGCCGCCGAGGTTGAGGAGCTGGAGCTCGTCCCCCACCGCGACCTTTTCCGGCACGTGGCCGCTGAAGCCGTACAGCGCGTCGCGATGGCCGAGCGCGCCCGCGATGATGTCGCCGGGATGCAGCGCGACCATGCGGCCGTGCACGTCCTCGAGCGTGTTGTAGGTCGTCTTCGCGTTCTTGACGCGGCACGCGATCACCGTGCCCGCCTCGGCGGGAATCGTCTCGCCGAGCACGGCGTTGCGATCGAGCCCCAGGCGCAGCGTGACCGACGCGATCTTGTCGAGCGTGCAGCGCTTCACTTCGCCACCTCCGCGGCGCCCTTCTCGCCCGCGCGCCGGAAGAGCCGCGCCGGTTCCGCGAGCGCGCGTGCGAGGCCGAGCGCACCCTGCGGCGTCGCGTTGGAGCCCGCGCGCTCGCCGTACTTGGCGTCGCTCGCGGTCAGCATGCTGTAGGGCGACGACACGCCCTCGACGAGCGCCGAACCCGGCTGCACGCGCACCTTCACGGTGCCCGTCACGCGCTGCTGCGTTGACGCGAAGAACGCCTCGAGGTCGCGCTGGAACGGATCGTGGAACAGGCCCTGGTGCAGGCGTCGGCCGTACACGTCGCCAAGGTGATCCTTCCAGAAGCGCTGGTCCTCGATCAGCACGAGCTTCTCGAGCTCGCGGTGCGCCTCGATCAGCACTTCCGCCGCCGGCGCCTCGAACGCGATCCGGCCCTTGATGCCGAGCACCGTGTCGCCGAGGTGGTAGCCGCGGCCGACGCCGAACGCGCCGGCCTCGAGGTTGAGGCGCTCGATCAGCGACACCGGATCCATCGGCAGGCCGCCGAGCGAGACCGGCACGCCGTTCTCGAAGCCGACCTGCAGCGTCGCGCGGCCGTGGCCGTTCTTCGTCCAGTACCAGGCCTCTTCCGGCAGCGCCTGATCGGACGTGTGCAGCTCGCCGCCGCCGATCGTGACGCCCCACAGGCCCTGGTTGACCGAGTACTTGCCGCCGGCGGCCGGAACGGGGAGCCCCTGCTCGGCGAGCC
>JAPLOE010000123.1 GCA_026692705.1 Planctomycetota bacterium | reverse complement strand
ACCAGTCGATGCCCAGGCGCAGGTCGCTCTCGGCCTGCACGGAGAAGCCCCGGATCGAGCTGCCGTCGAAGGTCAGGTTGTCGTAGCTCTTGAGCAGGAACTTCTTGTCGTAGTCGAGCATGTGCAGCCGGCCCTCGAGGTCGGTGAAGCACACGGTGACGGCCTTGATGCGCTTCTCGCTCTCGAGGTACTTGATGCGCTCCTTGCGGATCCGCTCGGGGTCGAACCGGTCGAGACGCTGCTGCTTCGCCTCGAGGTTCATCACCTCCATCTGGTCGTAAGGGATCTCGAGGAACGAACGCAGGGCGGGGTTCGAGGTCATGGGACGCGGGCGCGCCGGAGCGCGGGGCAAGGAGCTCGGGCCACAGGCTGGCCCGGGACACGCGCCCGGAGCCGAGAGCCTTGGTCGACGGCCAGGAAGAATAACTTGAGCGAGATTTAGATCAAGAAGCTTCTCGCCAAGCCTAAATCTGGCCTCGGCAAGGCTTTCCGCCTCGCCCGGGCGGCTAGCGGCCCCGGACCAGCTCGAGCTCGCTGAAGCCGACCGGCTCGCCCTGGCCGCGGCCCTCGCTCTCGACGATGCGCACCTCGATCTCGCGCACGTTGAGGATCTGCCCGAAGGAGAGCCGCGCCTTTTCCGTCACGTCGTCGGGCATGTCGACCACGAACTGCTCGGTCTTGTTGACGACCACCGCGACCTTGCGCGGGCGCGGCGTGCCCATGTGCGACACGCGCGCGAGGCCGTGCGAGAGCAGGAGCCCGTCGGCGCGCGCGGGCCGCTCGAGCGTGACGCGCAGCCACGGGTTGCGGTCGTCGCGCGCGCAGCGCCAGCGGGTCTTGTGGTTGCCGTCGAAGGCGAGGTTGGGCGCGTCGCCGCCGTCGACCGAGGAGCTCTCGGCCTTCAGCTTCGCGCCGTAGAGCAGGTTGCGCCCGAGGTCGGCCGCGTACTCGAGCTTCGCCGGATCGATCACGCCGTCGATGCGCACCGCGAGCTCCTGCGACTCGAGCGTCGTCGAGGCGCCGGTGGCCGGTTCCTTCAGGTGCACACGCGCGCGCAGCTGCCACGTGCCGCGGCGATCGAAGCTGTGGCGCAGCGCAAAACGCTGCAATTCCCCGCGGCGCGCGGGCGCGGCGGTGACGGCGCCGAGCAGCGTGGGCTCGCCCTTGTCCGTGTCGAAGCGCGCGAGGTACTCGATGCGCTCGAGCTGCAGCTGGCCGCCCTCGCCGATCAGGCGCGCGTTGGCCGCGTCGCCGATGCCGCTCACCCAGATCGTGAGCGGCGTGTCGCCCGTCGCGCGCACCTGCACGTCGGCCTGCTTGTCCGCGGTCTCGAACACGCCCGCCTTCGAGCTCTCGCCCGAGCCACGCGCCGTCGCGCGCTTCAAGAACAGCAGCGCGAGACAGGTGTCGAGGTACTGGTGGTCGACGTACCCCTCGGGATTCCACGAGCCGTCTCCGCCCTGCGAACGCACGAGGTAGGCCGCGCCGTCCCAGTACCACTCGACCTGGCCGATCTTCTCGGTGCCCATCAGCGCGCCGACGCGCTCGATGCCGTACACCCAGAAGTAATGGTGGCCGATGCCTTGGCCGGGATTGTTCGACCACTGCAGGTTGGCCTCGAGCCAGTTCATGCCCAGCTCCTTCGCCGGGCCGACCTTGGCCTTCACCGCCGCCTGCAGGCGCGAGCCGCCTTCCTGCTCGCAGATCGCGAGCACCGACACGCCCGCGGTCGTGACCGAACCGAACGCGCCCTCGGCGATGCGGTAGCCGAAGCCCGCCATCTGGCGCTTGGAGCCGTCGGGCATGGGCTTGGGCTTCTCCTGGCAACGCAGCACGCCGCCGGCGAGCTTCGTCCACACGTCGGCCGGGACTTCGAGGCCCGCTTCGCTCGCCACGCGCAGCGCCAACGCGGCGTAGAGCGTGTTCGACATGTCCGTCGGGGGCTTCTGCCCGTCGGGATACACGGGATAGTCCCACAGGCCCGAGGTCGTCTGCGTCGCGACGAGCTCGGCCAGCAGGCCTTGCATGCGCTCGCGCGAGTCCGCGTCGCCGCGCGCAGCCAGCGCGAGGATCGCCGTCGAGCGCGCGTAGGTCGTGTCGAGCGCACGGTGGTCGAGCAGCGCGAGCGCCATGCGCACCGCCGGGTGATCGCGATTGACGCCGCATTTCACGAGCGTGTAGGCGACGTAGGCCGGATGCCCCGCGCCCCAGTGCTCCCAGCAGCCCCACGAACCGTCGACGAGCTGCTCGCGGATCAGGAACTGGCAACCGCGGTCGATCGCGTCGTTGATCGCCTGCTGCGAGATGCGCGTGCGCGGCTGGATCTGGAAGCCGAAAGCGCCGTTGAGGTTGGTGACCTTGACGAGCAGGTGGTTCGCGCCGGGGACGAGCGCGAGCACGAGCGAGTCGTCCTCGGGCACGAGGCCACGCGCGATGTGGTGGTCGACGACGAGCTCGCCGTTGAGCCAGACGCGCACGCCGTCGTCGCTGCCGAGCGAGGCCGGCAACTTGATCTCGCGCTCGGCGTCGATGCGGCGGTAGAGGTACACGACCGCGTTGTCTACGTTGCCCTTGCGTGACGGCGGCGGCGGGCACAGCGCGTTGAGGTCCATGCGGCCGACGTCGAGCTGGTTGCGCGCGAGGTCGTCGGTGAGCTTCTTCCACGCGACCGGCTGCTTGTCCATGCCGTCGAAGGTCGCCGCGAGGTCCGGCCCCGCCTCGCCGGCCTTCATCAGCTTGAGCGCCTTCTCGGGCGGGAGCGGCGCCACCGTGCTGTTCTTGTCGAAGGCGCTCTCGAAGCGGCCGAGCACGTGCCACGTCCCGAATTCCTGAGCGCGCGCGACGCACGCGAGAATGATTCCGCAGAGCGCGGTGAGGAACGGAGTGCGCATCGGGCCTTGGGACGGGCGGGGACGCGGGATTGTGACACACGGACGCGGCTCGCGCTCGCCCGCGAGGCTCCCCGACCCGCGGAAAACCTGCTGCGAATGGCTAGTCTCTCTCGCCATGCGAATCCGGCTCGTTCTCGCCGTTGGAGCGCTCGGCCTGCTCGCCGCCGCAAGCCTCCAGGACACCCGCCCCGGCCGCGTGCTCGACGCGAAGCTGCACCACCTCGGCGACGACCGCACCCCGGAGTGGAGCGAGGCCCCGGCCGACCCCGAGGGCCGGCGGCTCGATCTCGACTTCGAGGCGAGCACCCATGCAACGGACTGGATGCTCTACGTGCGCCAGCGGAGCATCGACAACGTGTGGCGGCTGGTCGTCAACGACGTCGAGGTCGCGCGGCTGACGACGGGTGCGGAGCTCGTCGAGCGCTGGTACTCGTTGCAGGCGGGCACGCTGCGCGCGGGCAAGAACCGCATCTCGTTCGTGCCCGACACGCCGACCGACGACGTCGTGATCGGCGACGTGCGGCTCGTCGAGCGCTCGGCGCGCGAGGTGTTCGACCTCCAGAAGCTCTCCCTGCGCGTCGTAGACGGCAGCGATGCGAGTCCCCTGCCCGCGCGCGTGACGCTCGTCGGGCAAGGCGGCACGAAGCCGATGCTGCTGTTCGCGACGGGGGCGGCGACAGCGACGCGCGACGGAGTGCTGTACCTCGATGGCGAGGCAACGGTCGAGCTTCCGCGCGGCACGTACGCGTGCTTCGCGACGCGTGGCAGCGAGTGGAGCCTCGCGAACGCGGCCGTGACCGTCGGCGCGACACCGGCGAGTCTCGAGTTCGCGTTGCGCCGCGAAGTCGACACGGCGGGTTTCGTCGCCGCCGACACGCACCTCCACACGCTGCAGTTCTCCGGCCACGGCGACGCGAGCGCGCTCGAGCGGCAGGTGACGCTCGCCGGCGAGGGCGTCGAGCTCGCCATCGCCACCGACCACAACCACCAGACCGATTACGGCATTTTCCAGCGGGAATTGGGCCTCCAGCGCTGGTTCACCCCAGTCGTCGGCAACGAGGTGACGACCGACATCGGGCACTTCAACGGCTTCCCGTTCGATCCGGCCATGCCGCGCGCGCCGTTCCGCTCGCGCGACATCATCACGATCGTGCAGGGCATGCGCGAGCTCGGTGCGCAGGTCGTGATCCTCAACCACCCGCGCTGGCCGAGCGCGACCGACAGCCCGTTCGGGCACCACCACCTCGACCGCCTGCTCGGGCGTTTCGACCCGCCGCTCGAGCTGCCGGTCGACGCGACGGAGCTCGTGAACTCGACCACCGAGGAGCTCGACGGGCTCGCGCTGTTCCGCGACTGGTTCGCGCTGCTCAACCGCGGAGTGCGCATCTTCGCGGTCGGCTCCTCGGACTCGCACACGGTGGCGGAGCCGGTCGGCCAAGGCCGCACGTGGGTGCCGAGCGCGACCGACGACGCCGCGGCGATCGACGTGAACGCGTCCTGCGCGGCGATCCGCGAGGGCCGCACGTCGATCGGGATGGGAATCTTCGTGACCGCGCTCGTCGAGGGCCGTCCCGCGATGGGGCTCACGTTCGACCGTTCGAGCAACCTCGCGCCGTTCGCCTTCGACCTGCGCGTGCAGGCGCCGGGCTGGATCCATCCGCGCAAGGTCACGGTGTTCGCCAACGGCCGCGCGGAGGCGAAGTTCGAGCTCGAGCGCACCGAAGGCAGGGCTTTCGACCGCACGCTGCGCGTGGAAGTGCCGCTCGCGGCGCGCAACGACGCGTGGATCGTCGCCGTGGTCGAGGGTGAGGCGATCGACACGCCTGCGTGGCCGTCGCTCAACAAGTACACGCTCGCCGCGACCAATCCGCTGTTCATCGACCGCGACGGCAACGGCTACACGAGCCCGGGTTCCGCGGCGTCGGCCTTCGCGCCGAAGGCGACGGACGAAACGATCGCGGCGCGAATGCCCGAGCTCGACGGCGCGCACGTCGTGCAGTTCGCCGCGGCCTGGCTCGCCACGCTGCGTGCGCGGGGCGTCGAGCGCGCCGCGGCGGTCGAGCGGCTGAAGAAGGCCCTCGGTCCGAAGGCGACCAAGGACGCCGAAGTCGCGGAGTTGCTCGCGCGCGAGCTCAGGTGAGCAACGAGTAGAGCCACCAGCCGCCGAGCGACAGCACGAGCAGCACCGGCAGCACGAAACGCTTCGCGAGCTTGCCCGCGGGCGGCGACTGGATGCGTCCCATCGCATCGACCACGAGCGGGAGCGACGCATCGTCGACGACCCAGTGTTTCTCCGGGTCGCTGGGGTCGTACAGGATGCGCAGGCCGCGCGGGTCTTCGTACACCTGCTCGCGCTGCGTCGTGTCGTCGTCGCGAATCGTGCGGCCCTCGGCCTCGAACTCGTAGACGACGTTGAAGGAGCGCCGCTTGCGCCGGAACGGTCGGCGCGCGACCTCGAGCGTGCGCCCCAGCGCCGCGTGGCCGTTGCGCGCGAGTGCGAGCTCCTTCCTCGCATGCCATTGCGACAGCAGCAACGCCGCGATCCCGAACGCGGGGAACAGCAGGACCAGCAGCGTCTCGGCGCCGAACAGGTCCGAGCGCAGGCTCTCGATGCGCGCGAACTGCGGCTCTCCGGCGGGCATCTCGACCTTGACGGTCGCACCGAGTTCCGGCGGCAAGACGGCGCCATAGCTCACGCCCGACAGGCGCTCGCCGCCACGCTCGAACTCGAACTCGATGCGCTGGATCGGCGTCCCGCGGCGGTGCTTGCCGCCACCTTGGGTCGCGCTCGTGCGCTCGACGGCCGTGATGCGCCCCGTCGTCGTCTCGAGTTCGCCGTCGTAGCGCCACAGGCCGGCGATGTCGGCGTGCTGGAGGAACGCGAGGATCGGGAACAGGCTGAAGAGGAGGAACGCGAAGCCCGCCTGCGCCAGCGTCTGGCCGAGACGGATGCCGAGCCAGGCTCCGAACGGGATCTGACGCGGTGCGAGAGCGAGCTTGGGCCAGTCGGGTCGAGCCGTGGTCATGTCCGAGTCCTCCGGGGGGAAGCCGCGGCCTACGCGCGCCGGCGGCGCGGATTCACGGGTCGAGGGCGCAGCGGAAGCCGGTGTGGAAGAGCCCCGTGTCCGGGCTCGACTTCATGCGCGCGCTCGGCCGGTAGCCGATGCAGTAGTTGTCGCTGCACAGGAACGAGCCGCCGCGCGTGACACGCTTCGCCACGCCGGGTTCCTGCGGGTCGAAACTGTCCGTGGGTCCCTTCGGGTCGAGCGCGTCCGCCGGCGTCTTCGAGTACGCGTCGGGCCGGTACCAGTCCGCCGTCCACTCCCACACGTTGCCGGCCATGTCCGAGAGCCCGAAGCCGTTCGCCGGGAACGAACCGATGGGCGCCGTGCCCTCGAAGCCGTCCGCCACCGTGTTTTTCTCGGGAAAACGGCCCTGCCAGATGTTGGCGAGCTCCTTGCCTTGCGGGTTGCGCTCCGTCCCCCACACGTAGCGCTGGCGCTCGACTCCGCCGCGCGCCGCACGCTCCCACTCGGCCTCCGTCGGCAGGCGCCTCTTGGCCCATTTCGCGTAGGCCTGCGCGTCGTCCCAGGAAACTTGCACGACCGGATGGTTGTCGTGCTCGGACGTCAACGCGTGCTCGCCGTCGGGCTTGCGCCACGAGGCTCCCGGCATCCACTTCCACCACCAACCGTTCGCCATCGTCGCGTCGAGCACGAGCGCACCGGGCACGAGCACCTCCGGCGGCGGCGGCGGCGTTCCCGGCGGCGACTGCGCGAGGATCTCCTCGACCGTCGGCGCGCGCTCGGCCGTCGTCACGTAGCCCGTGGCGTCGACGAAGGCGCGGAACTGCGCGTTGGTGACCTCGTGGACATCGAGGAAGAAGCCCGAGAGCCGCACGCGATGCACGGGGCGCTCGTCGGCGAGGCCGTCGTTCGAGCCCATGTCGAACTCGCCCGGCGGGATCCAGACCATGCCCGTCGGAGCCTCGCGCGGCGGCGCCGAGTCCGGGCCACCGCAGTTCGGAGCGAGCACGAGGAGCGCGAGCAAGGCGGCGCGTTTCACGCTGTTGAGCCTAGCCCGCGGGCCGCGGCTCGCGCCATGGCCGGGCGGCGGCGCACGACACTTCGCGACCGGTTCCCACGCTTTTCTCGCCCAACGATTACCGGTCGCTGACAGCGCTCCCGCCGCCCGGACGGCATGCTCTTGGGCCGTTCCCATACCCCCACTTCACGAGCCCCCATGAACCTCGACCGTCGCAGCTTCCTCACCTACTCCTCCGCGGCCGCAGCCCTGCTCGGCGCGAGCTCCCTCGCCTGCCAGTCGAGCGGCTCCAGCTCGACGCCGCCGAAGAAGCTCAAGATCCTGATCCTCGGTGGCACTGGCTTCGTCGGGCCCGCGCTGGTCGAGGCCGCGAAGCCGCGGGGCCACGAGGTCACGCTCTTCAACCGCGGCAAGACCAACCCGGGCCTGTTCCCCGACCTCGAGAAGCTGCAGGGCGACCGCGACCCGCTGAAGGGTGAAGGCATCAAGTCGCTCGCGGGTCGCCAGTGGGACGTCGTGTTCGATGACTGCGGTTACTACCCGCGCCACGTGAAGGCCTCGGCGGAGCTGCTCGCCCCGAACGTCGGTCACTACGTCTACGTGAGCTCGATCTCGTGCTACGCGAAGAACGACGTCGAGGGCATGGACGAGAGCGCCGAGTGCGGCACGATGCCCGACCCGACGCTCGAGACGATGGGCCCGCAGTACGAGTACTACGGTCCGCTCAAGGCGCTGTGCGAGCAGGCGGCGGAGGCCGCGTTCCCCGGTCGCGCGTGCATCGTGCGCCCCGGCTACATCGTCGGCCCCGGTGACCCGACCGACCGTTTCACCTACTGGCCCGCGCGCGCGGACAAGGGCGGCGAGATGGCGGTGCCCGGCTCGCCGACCGACCCGCTGCAGGTGATCGACGTGCGCGACCTCGCCGAGTGGATGGTGCACTTGGCCGAGCAGAAGACCACCGGCCGCTTCAACGCCTGCGGTCCGATGCCGAGCCCGTCGAAGCAACTCGACTGGGGCGAAGTGATCCGCGCGAGCCTCGCCTGCACGGGCAACAAGGCGACGCCGCGCTGGGTGCCGCTCGAAGTGCTCGAGGCTCACCAGCCGGCCGGTTTCCACATCTGGGCGCCGTTCGCCGGCGAATCGAAGGGTTTCCACCGCGTGAGCAACGTGGCGGCGATGAAGGCGGGGCTCAAGTTCCGCACGATCGACCAGACCACGAGCGACACGCTCGCGTGGTTCAAGGCGCTGCCGCCCGAGCGCCAGAAGCGGCTCTTCGACGGCGCCGCGCGCATGCTCACGGCGGAGAAGGAAGCCGAGCTCTGCGCGGCCGTGAAGAAGGCCTGAGACGTTTCAGCGCACGCGCGACCACGCCGTCGGATGCGGCGGGGTCGCGTGGTCGGGCGCACGCAGGATCGAGTGCAGGAGCTCGGCTCCGGTCGCGAGGCCGGGGCCGGGCGTCGAGAAGTGGCGCTCGCCGTCCACCACGAACACGGCGCCCGCGCGCACGGCGCGCAGTTCCTTCCACGCAGGCTGGCCCGTGAGCACGCCGAGCTCGCGCTGCGTGCGCTCGACGGACATCGAGCAGGCGGAAAGCACGATCACGTCGGGATCGGCCGCGACGACGTCCTTCCACTCGACGCGCCGCGACGGATCCTTCGCTCCCGCGAGCAAGGGCACGCCGCCGGCGACCTCGACTTGCTCGGCGACCCACTCGCCGGACACCCACAGCGGCTCGAACCACTCGAGCACGAGCACGCGCGGCTTCGGGCTCGGCGCAGGCAGCGCACGCAGCTTTTCGAAACGCCGCTCGAAGTCGCGCGCGGCGATCGTCGCCGCCGACTCGCGGCCGAGGCGCTTGCCGACGTCGCGGCTGTTCTGGGCCACGTCGGCGAGCGAACGCGGGCTCAGCACGAGCAAATCCGCGCACTTCTCCTTGCCCAGCGACTTCTCGACATCGCCGGGAGTCGCCGCGCACACCGGGCACAGGCCCTGGCTGATCACGACCGTCGGCGCGAGCGCGGAGATGCGCGGCTCGTCGAGCTGGTAGAGGCTCTCGCCACGTGCGATCGCCTCACGCAGGTAGGCATCGATGCGCGGCATGCTCCACGCGTCGGAGTCGACGCTCGTCGACATCACGCGCGGCACGTCGAGGCCCGCGGGCAGCCGGCAGAGGTGCGAGACGCCGACCAGCGCTCGCTCGGCGCCGATGGCGACGGCGATGTCGGTGGCGGCGGGCAGGAGCGAGACGGCGCGCACTTCCAGCTTCACGGGTTGGTTCCCTCCGGCGTAGACCCACTCGATGCGCTCGCCCTCGGAGAGCACGTGTTTCACCGGGAAATTCGGGCCCATGCGGCCGTCGAGCTTCCACATCCAGTAGCGGTCGAGGCGCGTGTCGGGACCGACGCCGCCGATCGCCCACACGTCGTCCTTCGAGCAGCACAGCCAGTCCTGCTCGACCTCCGCGACACGCCGCGTCGCATCGACGACGTTCGAGCCGCGCGGGAGCGTGAGCTGCTGCTCGAGCGCCGGCCGTTCGAGGGCGCCGAAGTCGACGCGCAGCGTGACGTGGACGTCCTGCGCGAGCGCGAGGACGAGCGGAGCGAACAGAGCGAGCATCTTGGCGGCCTTCGCGGGCTCACTTGGCCACGAGCTGCGCGTCGAAGAACGCGAACACGTCCGGCAGCGCGTCGACGACGACCATCAGGTGCTCGCAGTTGGGGTAGATGCGCAGCGTCGCGACGCCGGAGCCCGCGGCGACGAGCGACTTGTGCAGCGCCTCGGCTCCGCGCCGTCCGAAGTCGCGCTCGCCCGCGCCGACGAAGATCGGCTTCGACGCAAGCGCACTCGCGTCGCGCAGCCCCGAACCGCCGCCGAGCGCCGCAAAGGCCCGGAAATCCGCAGGTTTCTTGGCCACGACCTGCTGCCCGACGCCGGCGCCCATCGAGTGGCCGACGACGAACACCTTGCTGCGGTCGATCGGCAGGCGCTCCGCGAGCGCGTTCACCACGGCCTCGACCGGCGCGCCGAGGAAGCTCACGCGCGGCGCCACGAGCACCCAGCCGCGCTGGCGGCACAGCTCGACGATGCGGCCGTCGCCGTAGGCGTCGAAGAACATGTTCTCGCTGCCGCCCGCACCGTGCAGCGCGACCACGAGCGGCACGAGCTGGTCCTTGACGAGCTTCTCCGGCACGAACACGCGCACCTGCGCTCCGTTCGCACCGTTGGGCAAGGTCAGCCACGACGAACCCGACGATGCGGGGCCGAACCAGCGCTCGTTGTCGGCCAGCGCGCCGAGGATCGTCTCGCATTCGGCGAGCAGGCGCGTCGCCGGATAGTCGGTCTCCTGCTGCGAGGCGAGGCAAAGTTGCTCGAGCAGCACGAGGTGCGACTGCGCGGTCAGGAACTCGAGCGGCGGCGCCTCGTCGGGCACGTCGATGAGCGCCGCCTTCACCGCGCGCAGCCGCTCGTCGCGCTGCACGGCGCGCGAGAACGACACGCGGCGCCGCGCGCGAAGGTCGCCCTCGTTGGCGAGCTCGATCTCGACCGTCACTTCCGCCGCGCCCTTGGGCAGGCTCTCGAGCGACAGCACCAGCTCGCGCGACTCGCCGCGCCCCGGCGCCTCGACGCGCGCCGGCTCGAGCTTCAAGGGACGCCCGTCGACGCTCGCGGTGAGCACCACCGGCGCCGCGAAGTCCGTCACGTACAGGTTGCCGAGCGTGAGCTTCACGCTCGTGTCCGTGGCGTCGAGCAGCTTGCGCGCCGGCGTCAGCGTGAAGCGCTCGAGATCCCAGGGCTTGTCGCTGCGCTCGAGCTTCGTGCGCGCCTCGTCGAGCGCGGCTCCGACCCCGGCCATGTCCATCGCGAAGAAACGCTGCACCGCGCCCTCGACCTGCGGCAGCACGCTCGCGCGCAGCTCCGGCGTCGCCGCCATCCAGGCGCGCTCGAGCGCCCGGGTCCTTACCCCAAGTTCGTAGCGCGGGTTGGCCGTTTGCTGCGGGAGAACGGCGATCGGGAGCGTGAGGGCGAGCTCGAGGAACATGCGGGAATGCTAGCAGCGGCCGCGCGCCGACGCCCCGTGACCACGCACGCCACGCCGTGGCGCTCCCGACGGTTCCCCGCTCTCCCGCCCGGTTCCGGCCAGTTCGCCCATCCGCTCGCACCGCTACGCACAGCGCCGCAGCGCAGGAATTCACGGCGGCCCGTGAAATGGACCCATGAACCTCCTCGACTCCATCGGTTCGACGCCGCTCATCGAGCTCGAGCGCCTCTACATCAAGCTCGAGTGCTCCAACCCCGGCGGCAGCGTCAAGGACCGCATCGCGCGCTACCTCCTGCTCGCGGCGCGGCGGCGCGGCGAGCTGAAGCCCGGCGACGTGATCGTCGAGGCGACCTCGGGCAACACCGGCATCGCGATGGCGATGGTCGGGCGCGAGCTCGGCCACAAGGTCGTGATCTACATGCCCGAGCACATGAGCGAGGAACGTCGCGAGTACATCCGCGGCTTCGGCGCCGAGGTGCGTTCGACGCCGCGCGAGCAGGGCTTCGAGGGCCCGATCGCGCTGCGCGACGAGTACAAGGGCAAGCCCGGTTACTACGTGCCTGACCAGTTCGGCAACGAGGACAACGTGCACTGCCACCGCGAGACGACCGGCCACGAGCTGCTCGTGCAGCTGCGCGCGCGCGGCGTTCGCCGGCTCGACGCATTCGTCGCGGGAGTCGGCACGGGCGGCACGCTGATGGGAGTCGGAGCGGCGCTGCGCGAGGCCTTCCCCAAGCTGCTGGTCGTCGCCGTCGAGCCGACGGAGTCGAACGTGATGTGCGGCAAGCCCGCGGGCGAGCACACGATCCAAGGCATCGGCGATGGGTTCATCCCGCCGCTCGTCGACATGCGCAAGGTCGATCGCGTGATCGCGGTGCCGTCCGCGCGCGCCGCCGAGGTTGCGCACGAGATCGCCGAGCGCCACGGCCACTGCGTCGGCATGAGCTCGGGCGCCAACACCGTCGCCGCGCGCCAGCTGCGCGACGAAGGCCTCGTCGTGGCCACGTTCTGGCCCGATTGTTCCGACCGCTACACCTCGATGGGCCTGCCGAGCCCCATGTCGGACTCGATCCACTGCCCCCAGCGCGACACGTGCGCGGCGCGACGGGCCTCGCTCGTCGCTTGCTCGTAGCCGCGCCACTCGCGCGCCAGTAACGTCTCGCGCCATGCGCGAGGTCCGCATCCTGCTTGCCGCCGACGTGCGCCGCGTGCCGTGGCGCAACGGGCGCGGCTTCACCGACGAGCTCGCGCTCGCGCCCGACGGAGCGAGCTTCGAGCGCGGCGACTTCCACTGGCGCGTCTCGCGCGCGGCGATCGACTCGAACGGACCGTTCTCGAGCTTCGAGGGCTTCGAGCGTGTGCTCGTGCCGCTCGATGGCGAAGGCCTGTGGCTCGATCACGGCACGCGTGCGCCGCGCGCGCGGCTGCGCACGGGCGAGCCCTACCGCTTCAACGGCTCGTGGCCGACGACGGCGGAGCTCGTCGGCGGTCCGGTGCGCGATTTCAACGTCGTGTACCGCCCCGAGCACGCGAGTGCGGAAGTCGAGGTGCTGCGGCTGGGTCGGCGACGCGCGCGACTCGCCGCCGAGGCGACGACGGTGCTGCTGCACGTGCCCGAAGGAGCGCTCACGGCGCGCGTGACCGGCGAGGAACAGGCCTTCGAGCTGCCGACCGGTGCGACGTTGCTCGCGCGCTCGCTGCTGCCCGGGGACGAGCTCGACCTCGTCGGCGCCGCCGATTCGACGCGCGCGCTGCTCGTGCGGATCGGGCCCGGAAAAAGGCCTTGATCGCGGCTTGATGCATTCCTCACGCACTTCGCGGGTTCGGGCTCGGACGCCGAGCGAGCATCTCTCACCGCCCATGTCGATCCTCAGGAACACGACCGTCGCGCTCGCGCTGTTCGCAGCCTGCTCGACTCCCAAGCCCGAACCGACGCCCGCAGCCGCGACCGCAGCCATCGAGCGCACGCCCGCGGAGCTCGAGCGTGCGGCCGAGGCCGGTGAAGCGGAGGCGCAGCTGCTGCTCGCGACCATGCTCTACGAAGGTCGCGGCCTCGCCGTCGATCACCCGCGCGCGGCGCAGTGGTATCGCAAGGCGGCCGAGCAGGAGCTCGCGCCGGCGCAGTACGCGCTCGGTGTGCTGCACGAACAAGGGGACGGCGTCGAACGCGACCCGCGCGAGGCCGCAAGCTGGTACGAACGTGCCTGCGCGCTCGGGTACGGCCCGGCGCAGCACAACCTCGGGCTGATGTTGCTCGCGGGCAACGGCGTCGAGCGCGATGAGGCGCGTGGAACCGCGTTGTTGCGTCGTGCGGCGCTGCAAGGCATCGCCGAGGCGCAGCTCGCGCTCGGCCGCACGTATGCGCGGAATCCCGCGAGTTCGCCCGAGGATCAGCGGCTCGCCGTCGAGTGGTTGCGCCACGCGGCGGAGCAGGGACGGCTCGAGGCGCAGCTGGAGCTCGTGGACCTGCTCGCAGCGAAACCGGCTCTCGCCTCGGATCCCGCGGAACCTCTGCGTTGGCTGCAGGCGGCCGCAACCGCGGGCCACGCTTCTTCGCAAGCCCAGCTCGGCTTGACGTACATCGAAGGCCGCGGTGTCGAGCGCAATGCGACGCTCGGCGCCCAGTGGCTTCGCACGGCGGCCGTGCAGGGTCTCGCGATCGCGCAGGCGAACCTCGGGTTGCTGTACGCGCGCGGTGACGGTGTCGCGAAGGATGGCGACGAGGCCGTGCGTTGGCTCAGTCGTGCCGCGGAACAAGCCCTGCCGCAGGCGCAGCTGTCGCTCGGGCTGGTGTTGCTCGAGGGTGAGCTCGTCGCCGCGCGACCGCAGGAGGGCGCGCGTTGGCTGCGAGCCGCGGCCGACAGCGGGTACGCGCTCGCGCAGCACAACCTCGGTCAGGCGCTCTTGCAGGGCAACGGCGTCGCGGAGGATCCGAGCGAGGCCTCGCGTTGGTTCACGAAGGCCGCCGAGCAGGGTCTCGCGGTCGCGCAGGAGCGCCTCGGCGCGATGCACGAGCACGGCCGCGGCGTCGGGCGCGATCTCGTGCTCGCTCGCGCGTGGTACTCGCTCGCTCTCGCTGGCGGACAACGCTCGGCGCAGGCACGCATGGAAGCGCTCGACGCGCGACTCACGGCCGAAGAGCGGCAACGCGCGATCGCGATCGCGCCGACGCTCGTGCCCGCGCGCCGCTAGCCGCGCTCGTTCACGGCACGCAGGTCAGGCGCAGCGCCGTCGAGAGGCTGCTGCCGCGGCACGCCGTCGGATCGCTGAACCAGGCCTGCAGGTTCACGCTCTGCCCCGCAGCGAACGGCGCACCGAGCGTGTCGGGATTGGCGAGCTGGAACGCGTTCCAGTCGAGCGAGAACGTGCCGTCGCAGGCGCCCGCGGTCCCGCCGGAGCCCTGCACGGGCGTGCGGACGAGCGGAGCGCTCACGCACAAATGGCTCGTGCCGCCGGAGACGCACCACGGCAGCCACTGCGAAGCGAGGCCGTAGAAGATCAGGCCCGTGCGCTGACCTTCGACGCCGTCGACGACGAGCTGGCACGAGCCGACGCCGCCCAGTCGAGGTGCGCTCGTCGCGGAGAGCTGCGCGGCGCAGCCGTTCCACGTCACGCCCGCGTCGCAGTAGCTCGCGATGTCCTCTGGGCTGACCTTGAAGTTGTCGAAGCGCGCCGTCGAGCCCCAGGCCGCGACGCCGAAGCCCGTGCCGAGGTTCGCCGCGAGCGCCGCGACGCCCGTGCGCGAGTACACCTGCTCCGGCACGCCGTCGAAGTTCGTGTCGAGCTCGACCCGCAGCGTGTCCGCGTCCGGGAAGCTCACCGTCAGCCGCGCCGCGTCGAAATGCGCGGAAAGTGCGGCGATTCCGGTGCCCGCGCCGGTCCACGTGTTCCAGCTCGTCGCGCCGGTGCGGTGCAGCAGGCCAATGTGCGAGAAGCCCGGCAGCCCGTCCTGATCCTGCACCTTGACGAGGAGCGTGTCCGCGCCGCCCACCCCGATCGCGACGCCGCTGAACTGGCTGCCGAGGTTCTGGCAGTGCACGTCGAGCTGCACGCTCGCGTCGGTGTAGCGCGCCTGCGCCGCATCGAACGCGACGATCTCGTTGGGTGCCGTCGACGCGTGGGCCCCGCGCCCGCCGAGCACCTGCCACGAGCCCGAAAGCGCCGTCCAACCCGGCCCGAGCGGCCCGTCCGCGCGCTCGAAGTCATCGCTCCAGGAGCTCCCCACACCGGATTGCGCGGCTGCAACAACGGAGCTCACGCACACCGCCAGACCGACACCGACCACCTGCTGGAGCTTCATGGATGCCTTCCTTGCGGGCCAAGACCGCCGGCCCGGCCACGACTCCGCAAGTCGCACCCACCGCGGGTCAGGTTTCTTCCCCCCCCTTCCCCTCCTCCTCCAACCGCGCCCCCAAAGGATCGAGGCCGACCACCGCGAACGGCAGCCGGCCTCGATCGACGATCAGCGGGCGCGGTCAGCGAAGCCGACCCGCCCGAACGCTCACGGTACGTACGTCAGCTCAACCCCGTTCGAGAGGTTCGTGGCCTTGCCGGCCGGCGGGTCCCTGAACCACGCCTGCAGTTGCGCCTTGTTGCCCGCGGCCCACGGATTGCCGAGCGCAGTCGGGTTCGCGGCCTGGAACGCGTTCCAGTCGAGCGCGAGCGTGCCGTCGCAGGCGCCGACGGTGCCGCCGGAGCTCTGGGTCGTCGTGCGCTGCGTCGGAGCCTTGACGCACAGGAAGCTGGTGGCGTTCCAGGGCTGGATGAGCTGGCCGTTGATCGAATAGAAGATCAGGCCCGACTTCTGGCCCTCGACGTTGGTGACCGAGATGTTGCAGGCGTTCGCGGCGGTGACGCTGGGCTGCGCGCTCGCGGTGATCGACGCGGCGCAACCGTTGGTCGTCGTGCCCGCCGTGCAGTACACGACCGGCGGCGGCGTGGCGCCGCCACCGACGGTCCAGTTGTCGAACAGCGCCGTCGCGCCCCAGCCCATCAGGCCGTAGCCCGTGCCGAGGTTCGGGGCGATCGTGAGCACGCTGTCCTTCGTGTAGGTCTGGTCCGGCGTGCCGTTGAAGTCCGTGTCGAGCTCGACCTTGATCGTGTTCGAGTCCGGGAACGACACGGTCATGCGCGCCGAGCTGAAGGGGGCGGTGAGCGCGCTGAAGCCCGTGCCCACGCCAGTCCACGCACCCCAGCCAGTCGCGCTCGTGCGGTGGTAGATGCCGATGTTCGAGAACCCGGCGACCGTGTCCTGGTCCTGGATCTTGACCTGGATCGTGTCGGTGCCGCCGTAGCCGATCAGCACGCCGGAGAACTGGTTGCCGAGGTTCTGGGCAAAGACGTCGAGCGTGACGTTGAACTGGTTGTACGTGCCGGTCGCAGTGTTGTGCACGGCGATTTCGTTGGCGGGCGTCGAAGTGTGCGCGCCCTGGTTGTTGGTCACGGCCCACGTGCCGGTGACCACGGTCCAGTTGGGTCCGAGCGGCCCGTTGGGGCGGTTGAAGTCGTCCGACCACTGCGCGCTCGCCATGCCGCCGAGCAGCGCACACGCCATCGCCATCATCGAGATCTTCATGACTGCCAGTGCCTCCTGACTCGAGTCCTTGGGGTCGGCCCGGAGCTCACGGTGCGCCAGAGCCGATGGAGCAAGGCTAGCCACGCCCGGCAAGTTGCGGGGGGACGAAGTGCGCCAAATCCGCGTTGGGAATTCGTTGCGCTTCCAAGGGGATCGGAGCGCCCTCAGCGTGCCGTGAGGGCCGTGACGGGTCCGAGCGTGGTGTTGCCGGCCGCGTCCGTGGCCTCGATGCGCAGCTTGAGGGGCGCCTTCGAGGGCGCGGGCAGCGTCGCCCGCCACAGGTACTCGCCGTACCACTCCAGCGGCACCTCGGACTTCGTCCCGCCCTGCTCCACGTGCAGCACCACGCGCCGCAGGTCGTGCGCGGCGAGCGGCGACTTGCGGTCGTGGACGCGCGCGGCGACGGTGAGCGGCTGGCCCGCCGTGAAGTGCGCCGCGACCGGCGCGGGCTTGCCGTCGGTCTCCGGCGACTTCGCGAGCACGCACAGCGGCCCCACGCTCGGGCCCGCGGTGTCCGGCGCGAGCGCCTTGCCGAGGAACACCTTCTCCGCCTCGGCCCGGGGGTTCTCGCCCTGCGCGTGGACGACGTCGAGCCGGTGGTCTCCGTCGAGGTCCGCGAGCGCGATGCCCAGCGTGCCACGCGTCGGATCTCCCTCGAAAACCGGAGCCGCCGCCGCGAGCCCGCCCTTGCCGTCGTTGACGAGCAGGCGGTCGGGGCCGTCGAGCGAGCCGACGAGGAAGTCCGCGTCCCCGTCCGAATCGAAGTCGAGGAACGTGATCATGTTGTCGTCGAAGCTCGGGTTGTCGGCCGCGGGCCACCAGCGCTCGGTCGCGTCCTCGAAACCACCCTTGCCGTCGCCGCGCAGCACGTGCTCGGTGAAGCGCGGCCCGTCGTTGATCGTGACGAAGTCGAGCCAGCCGTCGGCGTCGAGGTCCATCAACTCGATCTCGTAGTTGTTCGTGTACTGCGGCAGCCGCGCGGCGGAAACGTCGCGAAATCGGCCCGTCCCGTCGTTCTCGAACAGGAACGAGCCCGAGGAGCGCTTCGAGGAGACGAGCACGTCGAGGTCGAGGTCGTTGTCGACGTCGACCCACTCGAGCTCCCACGAGAAGCGCACGGCGACTTCCGGCATGCGCTCGGCGGTCGCATCCGAGAACTTGCCCGTTCCGTCGTTGAGCCACAGTCGCGTGCGCCCGCCTTCGTTCTTCATCGGCGAGCCCGGCCCCCACTCCGCGAGCAGCAAGTCGAGATCGCCGTCGAGGTCCGCATCGCCGAATTCGGCATCACCGACGCTCAGATCGGCCTTCGGAAGGCGCTCTGCCGTCGCGTCGACGAAGCTGCCATCATCCTTCGCGACGAACAGCCGGCTCTGCGTGCCGAACGTGGTGCCGACGAAGATGTCCGCGCGGCCGTCACGGTTCACGTCGCGGACCTTGATCACGCGCGCGAGGAACGTCGCCTCGCCGAACACGCGCTTCGTCGCTTCCACGAAGGGCTTGTCCTTGCCGCGATTGACGAAGACGCGCGAGGCGAGCGGCGCTGCGGGCGTGTCGTAGTCGCCACCGTTCGCGAACAGCACGTCCACGCGCCCGTCGCCGTCGATGTCCGCGAGCTCGACCTTGTTGGTCCACTCGGCCGTCGCGCCGAGCGTGGCCTGCGTCGCGTCGACCCAGAGGTCCTTGGGCAGCGACAGCGAGGGCTTCCAGTCGGGACGCTGGCGCCGCGGCGGTTCCTGCGGCGCGGGAGCGGCCGGAGGAACGGGATCCTGGGGGCAGAGCGCGAGCAACGACGCGAGCACGTGGAGATGCGGCATCGCGACAGCGTACTGGGCCTCTGGGCCGGGGCCCATCCCTGCGGACTGCGAGCAATTCCGGCCGGAACTCGCACGAAACCGATGTCGCGACGGCCATGACGCCCCGAGCGCCGTAGCATGGGACCGCTTCGAGTCCCCCCAGCTACCCCCTCGAAACAAGGTCCGTCGTCATGAAGGGTTCCGTCGCAGGCTTGGGCCTGCTCACGGCCATCGCAGGATCGGCGCTGCTGCTCTCGGCGGCGCTCGCGTCCAACTCGCGCGCGCCGTCTTCCGCATTGGAGGACAAGGACGAGCGCAAGGTCGACTACCTGCGTGAGGTGCGGCCGATCCTCGCCAACTACTGCTTCTCGTGCCACGGCCCCGACGAGGCGACGCGCGAGAAGGACCTGCGGCTCGACCAGCGCGCGAACGTGTTCGAGGCGCGCCGCTCCGGCGCCGTGGTGCAGCCGGGCGATCCGGCGAATTCGCTGCTGATCTCGCGCATGCGGCACGGCGACGCGAAAAAGCGCATGCCGCCGCCCGACGAGGCGCGCCAGCCGAGCGAAAACGAGATCGCGCTGCTCGAGGCGTGGATCCGCCAGGGTGCCGACTGGAAGGAGCACTGGGCCTTCGTGCCGCCGGTGAAGCCGCCGGTGCCGAGCGTGACCGACGCGCGCTGGGTGCGCGATCCGCTCGACGCCTTCGTGCGCGCGCGACAAGAAGCCGCAGGCCTCGCTCCGCGTCCGGAAGCGACGCGCGAGGCGTGGCTGCGGCGCGTGAGCCTCGACCTGACGGGCCTGCCGCCGACGACGGCGGAACTCGACGAATTCCTCGCGGATTCCAGCGCGGAAGCGTTCGAGAAGCAGGTCGATCGGTTGCTCGCCTCGCCGCGCTACGGAGAGCGGCAGGCGCACGAGTGGCTCGACCTCGCGCGCTACGCCGACACGAGCGGCTACCAGAACGACGAACCGCGCCAGAACTGGAAGTGGCGCGAGTGGGTCATCCACGCGTTCAACGCGAACATGCCCTTTGACCAGTTCACGGTCGAGCAGCTCGCCGGCGACCTGTTGCCCAACGCGACGCTGCAGCAGAAGGTCGCGACGGGCTTCAACCGCAACCACCCGACGAACAGCGAGGCCGGCGAGGAAGAGGACGAATACCGCTCGGCCTACGTGATCGACCGCGTCAACACGACGTCGACCGCGTTCATGGGCCTGACGCTCGCCTGCACGCAGTGCCACGACCACAAGTACGACGCGCTCAGCCAGCGCGACTACTACTCCTTCTATTCGTTCTTCAACAACGTCAAGGAGCGCGACCAGGACTACGGCAATCCGCGGCCGAGGCTGGCGGTGCCGAACGCGGATCAGGAGCCGCGGCTCGCCGACCACAAGGCGCGCATGGAGGCGCTGAAGGCGCGGCTGGAGAAGGACGATCCGCTCGTCGACACGGCGCAGCGCGAGTGGGAGCGGCGCACGCTCGAGCGCCTCGGCGCGCCGATCGAGTGGACCACGCTCGACGCGGCCGGAATGCTCGCGCGCAACGGTTCGATGCTCACGCGGCTCGAGGACGGCTCGATCCTGTCGGGCGGCACCGCGCCGGTGAAGGACGTCTACGACCTCGTTTTCCAGCCCGGCAAGAAGAAGATCACGGCGCTGAAGATCGAATTGCTGCCCGATCCCGCGACGGGCAGCCTCGGGCGCGCTTCGGACGGTCGTTTCGCGCTTTCGGCGCTCGAATTGCGCATGTCGAGCCTGTCGGAGAGCGAAGAGCCGCCGCTCGTGCTCTTTTCCGCGGCGCAGGCCGACCTGAACCAGAAGCAGAAGGAAGAACCCAAGAGCTACGACATGTATCCGAGCCCGGTGGACTCGGCGATCGTGGCCGAGCCCTACGCGACCGGCGGCAAGCAGGAGTTCTATCGCACGCGCGGCTGGTGCATCGTCGACGACGAGCTCAAGCGCCCGCACGAGGCCGTGCTCGTGCCGATGGAAGCGCTCGAGACGAACGAGGCCTCGGTGCTGCGCCTCGCGCTCCATCAGAACTCGACGCAGAAGTTCAAGAGCCTGATCGCGCGCTTCCGCATCCGCTACACCGAGGATCCGCGCGTGCGCGAGCAGCTGCTCCCCGTGCAGGGCAAGCTGTGGAGCGCGCTCGGGCCGTTCGCGGCCGAGGAAACCGACAAGGCGTTCTCGACGGTGTTCGCGCCGGAGAAGGAGCTCGGCGCCAAGCCGCTCGACCTCAAGAAGAACTACGACAAGGTCGTGTTGCCCGCGCCGCCGAAGGAAGGCGAGAAGCCCGACGCGAAGGCCGGGTCGGGTCAGGTCGCGACGACGCCGACACCGGAAGCGGCTGCTGCGAACGTTCCGGCGACGCCGAAGCCCAGCGACGAGAAGCCCGCGGTGGCGAAGGCAGTCGAGACCGCGCCCGCCGAATCGAAACCTGCGGAAACGAAACCCGTCGAGGAGAAGCCGGCGACGCCGAAGGTGGCCGACGCCGCGCCGACCGCGCCTGCGGAGCAGCCCAAGGCCGCGGAAGCGACGAAACCCGCGGAAAAACCGGCTCCGCCGGAGCAGATCACCTGGCAGGAACAGCGCACGTGGCGCGATGGCGCTCCGGCGAAGCTCGAGGGTTCGGGTGTGGCGTGGTACGTGACGCGCAAGGTTCATTCGACGCGCGCTCGCACCGCGTGGGTGCACGTCGACGGGCCCGCCGGCTTCCGGCTGTGGCTCAACGGCGAACCCGTGCAGGCTGTCGCTCCCGAAGCGCCGCGTGCGGAATCGCCGGCGAAGATCGCGGCGGCGAAGGAAGCGGAAGCGAAGAACGGCGCCAAGCCCGGTGCCGAGGAGGACGACGACCCGCTGCTCACCGAGCCTGAGGAGTTCGGCTTCTTCGGATTCCTCGAGGAAACGCGCAGCAAGACCGAGAAGCGCTTCCGCATGGGCCTGCGCGAGGGCGAGAACGAGCTCGTGCTCAAGCTCGTGTTCGCGAAGTCCGCCGGTGGCGACGAGCCGCGCCGCGAGAAGGGTGGCGGTTCGTTCACGTTCCGCCTCGAGGCCGAGGGCGAGGACGTCATCAACTGGGAAGTCGCGAGCGCGCTGCGCAAGGAAGCTTCGGGCGAGCCCGATGCGCCGATCGCGAGCGAGGCGCCGGTCGCGGCCTCGGGCCCGTCCGCGCCCGAGCGTGCGGCGGCGCCGAAGACCGACAAGGTCGGCGAGCTCGCCGCTCCGCTGCGTTTCACGTTCGACGTGAACACGCTCACGCCGTCGGAACGCCGGCGCAAGCTCCTGCGCGAGCACTACCGCAGCACGATCGATCCCGTTGGGCGCATCGTCGCGGCCGAGCTCGCGAGCGTGAAGCAGGAAGAGCGCGACCTGCGGCGCCAGATTCCCGAGACGCTCGTGATGGAAGAGCTCGAGACGCCGCGGCAGGCCTACATCTTCGGACGCGGGCTCTACAAGAATCGCGGCGAGAACGTGGCGCCCGGAACGCCGGCCGCGCTGCCGCCGATGGACGCGGACCTGCCGCGCAACCGCCTCGGCCTCGCGCGCTGGCTCGTGTCCGGCAAGCATCCGCTGACGGCGCGCGTGCTCGTCAACCGCATCTGGCAGCAGTATTTCGGCCTCGGCCTCGTGCGCACGCCCGAGGACTTCGGCGTGCGCGCGGAGCTGCCGACGCATCCCGAGCTGCTCGACTTCCTCGCGCTCGAGCTCGTCGAGAGCGGCTGGGACCTCAAGCGGCTGCACCGCCGCATCGTGCTGTCGGCGACCTATCGGCAGGACGCGACGGTGACGCCGCAGGCGCTCGAGCTCGACCCCGAGAACCGGCTGCTCGCTCGCGGTCCGCGCCAGCGCCTGACGGCCGAATTCGTGCGCGATCAGGCGCTGTTCGCGTCCGGGTTGCTGTTCGAGAAGCTCGGCGGCGAGAGCGTGAAGCCGCGCCAGCCGAAGAACGCGTGGCGAACCGTCGAAGGCAATCGCGCGAGCACGTACGTGCGCCATCGCGACGAGCGCCAGTACCGCCGCAGCGTGTACGTCTACTGGAAGCGCGGCGCGCCCTATCCGTCGATGCTCAACTTCGACGCGGCCAAGCGCGACAGCTGCACGGTCACGCGCGCGACTACGACGACGCCGCTGCAAGCGCTCACGCTGCTCAACGACCCCGTGTACGTCGAATGCGCGAAGATGCTCGGGCAGCGACTGCTCAAGGATCGCCTCGCGCTCGGGCGCGCGCGCGATCCCAAGCCCGAGGAGCAGGACCGGCTGCGTCTCGCCTACGGCTTCCGGCTGCTCGCGTCGCGCGAGCCGACGGCGGAAGAGTCCGCGATCCTCGTGCGCCTGCTCGGCGAGCAGCGCGCGATCTACAAGGCCGACGTCGAGAGCGCGAAGAAGCTGCTCGCCATCGGCGACGCGAAGGTCGATCCGGCGCTCGATCCGGTCGAGCTCGCGGCCTGGACCAACGTGGCGAACGCGCTTTTCAACCTCGACGCCGCCCTGCACAGGGGTTGAACGGAGAAACGACGATGAACCAGCTCCCTTCCGACGATTCGCGCGTTTCCCCGCAGGAATTCCCGCATGTCGCGCTGTCGCGCCGCCTGTTCCTCGGCGGCAGCGTGCTCGGCCTGGGCTCGATCGCCGCGGCCTGCCTCTCCGAGCGCGAGAGCCACGGCGACACCGCACCGGCGGTGACGATGGCGCCGGCGCGCCTTCCGAAGGCGACGGCCAAGCGCGTGATCCTGATCTTCGCGGCCGGCGGGCTCTCGCAGCTCGACCTGTTCGACGAGAAGCCGCTGCTCAACCAGCGCCGCGGCGAGGAACTGCCGCCGTCGATCCGCAAGGGCCAGCGCATCTCGGGCGTGACCGAAGCGCAGGGCGCGCTGCCCGTCGTCGGCTCCGCGTTCCAGTTCAAGAGCTTCGGCAAGAGCGGGCTGCGCCTGTCGGAGCTCTTCCGCGAGATGGGCGGCTTCGCCGACGACCTGTGCGTCGTGCGCTCGATGCAGACCGACCACGTGCTGCACGAAGCGGCGATGTCGATCCTCTACACGGGCTCGCTGCAGCTCGGCCGGCCTTCGTGGGGCTCGTGGGTGAGCTACGCGCTCGGCAGCGAGAACCAGGACCTGCCGGAGTTCGTCGTAATGCTCTCGGGCACGCGCGACGGTGGTTCGCCGCCGCATCCGCGCATGTGGCACAACGGCTACCTGCCCGGCCGCTACCAGGGCTGCACGTTCCGCGGCGGCAGCGAGCCCGTCTTCTTCGTCAAGAACCCCAAGGGCGTCACCGACGGCGCGCGCAAGAGCGTGCTCGAGCGCCTCGCGGAGCTCAACGGCCTCGAGTCGGCGCGCAGCGGTGATCCGTATGTCGCGACGCGCATCCAGAACTACGAGATGGCGGCGCGCATGCAGACCAGCGTGCCCGAGCTCACCGACCTCTCGAAGGAACCGGCCGACGTGCTCGCGCAGTACGGCGCCGAGCCGGGCAAGGAATCCTTCGCGAACAACTGCCTGCTCGCGCGGCGCCTCGCCGAGCGCGGCGTGCGCTTCATCCAGCTCATGGATGGCGGCTGGGACCACCACTACAACATCCCGGTCAGCCTCAAGGAGAAGATGGCCGGCGCGGACAAGCCGATCGCCGCGCTGCTGCGCGACCTGAAGGAACGTGGCCTGCTCGCGGAGACGCTCGTCATCTTCTGCGGCGAGTTCGGTCGCACGAGCTACTGCGAGGGCCCGATGTCGTTCGCGAGCTACGGCCGCGACCACCAGCAGCTTTCCGGCGGCCTGCTGCTCGCCGGCGGCGGCATCCGCGGCGGCACGTCCTACGGCGAGACGGACGAATGGGGCTGGGATGTCGTCAAGGATCCGGCGCACGTGCACGACATCCAGGCGACCGTGCTCCACGCGCTCGGCCTCGACCACAAGCAGCTCGTCACGCGCTACCAGGGCCGCGACTTCCGCCTCACGGACGTCGGCGGCAACGTGCTGCACCCGCTGCTCGCCTGACGTTCGCCGAGACGCGGGACGAAACGGCGTGCTCCCCACTGGCGAGAACCACCTTCTGCGGCATGCTGGGGGCCGAACATGAAAACCCGCAAGGAACGCACCCCCAAGGCGAAGTCCGCGCCCCGTCCTAGACCGCGCCTGCTCTCCGGCGGAAACCCGCAGATCGCGAAGGCCGACGGCAATGAGCCCGTGCAAGCGTGGATCGCGGCGCTCTCGGGTTGGCAGCAAGAGCGCGCGCTGCGCATCGACGCGCTCGTCACGCGCGCGCTGCCGAGCGTGGCCAAGTGCGTGCGCTGGAATTCTCCGCTGTACGGCGCCGAGGCCGGCACCTGGTTCCTCGGCCTGCACGTGTTCACGAAGTACCTCAAGCTCGCGTTCGTGAGCGGCGCCGCGCTCGAGCCCCGCCCACCGGGCACGTCGAAACAGACGAAGGTTCGCTACCTCGATGTGCACGAGCACGACGAGCTGGACGAAGCCCAGCTCGCGGATTGGGTGAAGCAATCCAGCCGGCTGCCCTCCGAGCGCTTGCGCGTGGCGAAAACAGAACGCACCCCGAAAGTTCGCGCACCCGCGTCCGCCGCCCCGCTTCGCTCCGCCGCCAAGCCCAACGCCTGAAGCGTCGCGCCGCCTGCTTCGCTCGAGCTGGTACGCCCGGGCAGATTCGAACTGCCGACCTGCGGTTTAGGAAACCGCCGCTCTATCCTGCTGAGCTACGGGCGCGCGTGGTGCGAGCAGGGTAGCGAGCGAGCGCGATTCGGCCCAGTCCTGCGGACGTGAACCCGGAGTTCGAAGAGCATGAGCCTGAGAGCGAGTCGCGTCCCGAGCGGGGCGAGCGTGGGTGCGGGGCCGCGGGCGGCGTGGCGCGGGGTGCTGGCGGTGGCGCTCGTGCTGCTGGGCGTGGGCGTGGCGCGGGCGCAGGACGACGACAAGGTCGTGCGCGTGTTCGTGTTCGCGGGACAGTCGAACATGGTCGGCGCGGACTCGCGGGCGGCGGACATCGCGAAATTCCCGCCGTTTGCGGGGCTCGACGAGCCGCAGGAGCGCGTGCGCTTCTCGTACTGCATCGGGCGCGAGGAGAAGCGCGAGTCGAAGGGCTGGGAGGAGCTGCAGCCGGTGGAGGGCATGGTCGGGCCGGAGCTGTGCTTCGCGCGCGACGTGGCGCGGCAGGTGAAGGCGCCGATCGCGATCATCAAGATCGCGGCCGGCGGCACGCACCTTGCCGGCGACTGGAATCCCGACGAGCCGCGTGGGTTCAAGCTCTACCCGCTCGCGCTGCAGTGGGTGCGCGATGCGCTTTCCGAGCTCGACAAGCGCAAGGTCCGCTATCGGCTCGAGGGTTTCATGTGGCATCAGGGCGAGAACGACATGTTCGAGGACGGCGCGATGGAGAAGTACGCCGCGAACCTCGAGCGTTTCATCGCCTGCTGGCGGCGTGATCTCGGCGTGCCGCAGCTGCGCTTCTACGTGGGCGAGCTGTGCACCAAGACGATCTGGGGCATGGACCTGCGGCCGAGCATGTACAAGATCAGCGTGGCGCAACACGCGGTCGCCGACGCGGATCCGCTCGTCGACTACGTGCCGACGTCGCATGTCGGCGTCGAGATCGGCGGCGACGGCGGCCTGCACTACCACTACGGCACGCTCGGCCAGCTCGAGCACGGCGCGAACTACGCGACGGCGTACCTGCGCAGCATCGGCAAGGAACCGGCGCACGAGCGGCCGCTCAAGACGTGGCCCTACGCGCCGAAGAGCAAGGTCACGCTGTACGTGCTCGCCGGTCACCGCAACATGGAAGGCGAGCGCGCCTTCGTGCAGGACCTCGAGAAAGGCAAGCAGAGCGCGCTGCGTCGCGACAACGCCGACGTCGCGTACCGCTACAGCCTTGGCGGCGGTTATCGCGTGTCGAACGGCTGGGAGCCGCTCGGCCCGACTGGTCTGTACGACACGTTCGGACCGGAACTTTCGTTCGGAGCGAAGCTCGCCGGCAAGAAAGTCGCGAACGTCGCCATCGCGAAATGGACGCACAGCGGCACGCAGATCGTCGACTGGACGCCGCAGGGCAGCGAGGCCGTCACGCGCAACGTGTACCCGCAGTTCATCGAGTTCGTGCGCGCTGCGACCGCGGACCTGCGCGAGCGTGGGCACGAGGTCGAGCTCGGCGGCATCCTCTACCACCTCGGCGAGAACGACATGTCGTTCGGGCCGTTCCGTCAACAGGCCGTCGCGTGGCTCGAGTCCTTCGTGACGCAGAGCCGCAAGGACCTCGGCCTTCCGGAGCTCGACTGGTACGTGAGCCAGCAGCGGCCGACGGACGAGAAGAGCGTGAACGGGATCGACGTCACGGGCGAGCTCGCGAAGCTCGCCGCGCGCGATCCGCACCTGATCCACCTCAAGCTGTTCGACCTGCCCGGGCAGGAAGAGCAACTCGTGCTCACGACCGCGGGGATCGTCGCGCTCGGTGAAGCGCTCGGCGATGCCGTGCTGAAGCGGCGTTAGCCCGGAGCGCCGACGCTGGAGCGCGTCCGCACGAGCAACGCCGCACCGGTGGCGCCAGCGAAATCGCCGAGCGCGGAGAGGCGCACGGGCGGCGCGGCGTCGGGGCGGAAGAGGCGCGGGCGCATCTCGGAGGAGATGCGGTCGACGGCGGGCTGGCCGAGGCGCGAGCCGAGACCGCCGCCGATGACGATCGCTTCGACGTCGACCAGGTTGACGGTCGAGGCGAGCGCGGTGGCGAGCGCGGAGATCGCGCGGTCGACGAGCTTGTGCGCGAGGCGGTCGTCGCGTTCGAGGGCCTTGGCCCAGACGCCGCTGGTCAGGCGCTCGACGTTCTTCTTGCGCATCAGGTCGAAGAGTTCGGTGCGCCGGCCGCGGGCGGCGAGCTTGCGGGCGCGCGCTTCCATCGCTCCGCGACCCGCGTAGGCCTCGAGGCAGCCGCGCAGGCCGCACGGGCAGCGCGCGCCGTCCTTCTTGACGATCGTGTGGCCGATCTCACCAGCGGCGCCGCGTCCGAGCCAGCGCTGGCCGTGCAGGACCACTCCGCCGCCGACGCCCGTGCCCCACCAGGCGCCGATGAACGAACCACAGCCCGCGCCCGCGCCGAGTTGCGCTTCCGCATCGAGCGCGACGCCGACGTCGTTGCCGAGCTCGACCGACAGGCCGATCTCGCTCTCGAGCAACGACGCGAGCGGCACGGCTCCGTCGAAGCCCGGCAGGTTGCGCGCGTTGGACACGGTGCCGCGCTCGCGATCGACGGAGCCGGGAGTGCCGACGCCGGTTCCGCCGAGCTCGGGCACGGTCGTGCCCGCGGCCTTGGCGGCGTCGGAGAGCGTCGCCGCGAGCTCGCGCACGACATTCCGCGGCCCACCGGTGCGCGGCGTCGGACGGCGCGCGCTGCCGAGCACCTTCCCGGCCGGGTCGAGCACGACCGCCTGGATCTTGGTGCCACCGAGGTCGATGCCGCCGCGCAGCGTGCGCGAATGTTGGTTCTTGGGTGTCGTCATGGGCGGAGTTGGGCTGGGCAGGAAACCCCTATCGTCCGAATCGGCGCCGACCCCGGAGGCCGGCCGGCGCGCGGGGCCTAGACTAGCGGGCCCCATGTCTCGCCTGCGCGGTTTCCTCGTCTCCCACACCCACTGGGACCGGGCCTGGTACCTGACCTTCCAGCAGTACCGGGTTCACCTCGTCGAGCTGATCGACGGGCTGCTCGAGCTGCTCGAGCGCGACCCGCGCTTCCGCTCGTTCACGCTCGACGGCCAGACGGCGGCGCTCGACGACTACCTCGCGATCCGGCCGCAGAATCGCGCGCGCATCGAGCGGCTGGTGCGCGCGGGCCGACTCGAGATCGGACCGTGGTTCGTGCTGCCCGACGCGTTCCTGCCGAGCGGCGAAGCGCTGATCCGCAACCTGCGCCGCGGGCTCGCACGCTCGCGCGAGCTCGGCGCCAACCCGCGCGACGGCTACATGCCGGATTCGTTTGGGCACATCGCACAGATGCCGATGATCCTGCGCGGGCTGGGCTTGCGCTCGTTCCTGTTCATGCGCGGGCTCTCGAAGGAACAGTGGGAGCAGCTGGGCTGCGAGTTCCTTTGGCGCGCGAGCGACGGCAGCGAGGTGACGACGATCTACCTGCGCGATGGGTACCTCGATGCGGCCGCGCTCGGCCATCCCGAGCAGTTCGGCGACTTCGAGGGCAACGAGCCGAACGTGGAGCTCGCGGTCGAGCGGCTGCGCGCGTCGCTGAAGGCGCGTGAAGGCAAGCTGCATTCGGGAGCGGCGATCCTGTTCAACGGCTGCGACCACATGCCGTTCCAGCCGGAGCTGCCGGAGCTGCTCGAGGCGGCGCGCAGGCAGATGCCGGAGGTCGAGCTCGTCCACTCGACGATCGCGGCGTACATCGATCATGTCGAAGCGAGCGGAACGAAACTCGCGCTCCACGAGGGGGAACTGCTCGGCAACGAGCACAACCCGATCCTCTCGAGCGTCTGGTCGACGCGCATCTACCTCAAGCTCGCCAACCACCGCGCGCAGTGGCTGCTCGAGCGAGTCGCGGAGCCGCTCGTGGTCGCTGCGGGCGCGCGCGGGCGCGAGCTCAATGCGCTCGTCGACGAGGCGTGGCGTCTGCTCCTGCTCAACCATCCCCACGACGACATCTGCGGCTGCAGCATCGACGACGTCCACCTCGACGACGAGGCGCGCTTCCGCGAGGTCGAGCAAATCGCGACGAGCGTCGCCGCGGAGAGCGTGCGCGAACTCGCGCGGAAGGCGGGAGTGCGGCACAAGGGCTCGACGCAGTGGCTGTGCGCGCTGCGCACGAGCGCGAGCGACGCGCCGGAGCTCGTCGAGACCGAGGTGTTCTTCCCCAAGGTGGAAGGCCAGCCCGAGCCGGAGTCGCTCGAGCTGTTCGACGCGGCGGGGCAGGCGGTGCCCGTGCAGGTGCTCGGTCGCGAAGCGAATGCGTTCCGCGCGCTGCACCTCGACACGGGCTGGGGCACGCGCTTCCGCATCGCATTCGCGCTCGCGCAACCCGCGCGTTCGATCGCGTGGCTGCGCGCGGAGCCCAGTGCGCGTACCGCAGTCGCGGAGAACCCGGACGGCCAGCTGTCGATCGAGAACGACGCCTGGCGCATCTCGATCGATGCCGAGGGTCGCTTCAATCTTGAGCATCGCTCAACAGGCGTTCGAATCGAGGACGCCATCGCGTTCGAAGCCTGCACGGACGTCGGCGACGAGTACACCTTCGGGCCCGTAGCCGGTGAACGTCCCGTGACCACGCGCGGTGTGCGCCCGACACACGAAGCAACGCATCGCGGCCCCGTGTTCGATTTACTGCAGGTCTCGTGGTGGATTCCGCGCAGATCGGAACAGGACCCGCTCGCGGGCCCAAGTCTCGGCGTGGCGCTTTGGATTCTGCTCCCCAACGGCGTGGGGGACCCACAGTTCTTCCTCTACGTTCGCGGCAGCGAACCCCGGCGCGTGCGACTCTTGATCGCGAGCGACGGTGCGTCGACGCGCGCGTTCGCTGGAGGCGCGTTCGAGATTCGCGAACGCCACGTGGTACACCCCGAAACACCAGAAAGCGCGCCCGAGCGCTACGCCGCGTTTCCAGGTGAGTTCGTGTATCCCACGCAGTTCAGCCGTGACTTCATCGTCTTGCCCGGCGAGCGCGGCACCCTGCGAGTGGCGCACCGTGGCGTCCACGAACATGAGTTGCTCAAGGGCGAGCGGACCCAGCTCGCGCTCACGCTCGAGCGCATGGTGGAGAAGCTCTCGCGCGGCGATACGCGCTGGCGTCGCGTCCAAGCGGGGCCGAGCCTCGATACGCCGGACGCAGCCAGGAAGGGCGCGGGCTCGATCAAGCTTCAACTCGGTTTCGAGGCGCCCACGACTCCGCTGCACGAGATCGCGCGGCATGCGCTCGCGTTCTCGCAGCCGAGCTTCGTCACGCAGGCGCGGCTCGTGCGCTTCGGCGAGAGCGCGGCTCCTTCGGGCGCGCCCGCGCGGCTCGTCGAAATCGACAGCGCCGACGTCGAGCTCTCCGCGGCCAAGCTCGACGATTCCGGCACGCGTGTCGTCGTGCGCCTGTGGAACCGCAGGAACGAGCAGCTCTCCACGCGTCTCGCGCTCGGCTCCGCCGCGCTCGAGGGCCGTTCTGTCACTCACGTCGCGCTGTGCGACCTCGACGAGCGCGAGCAACGCGCTCTCCCCCACGAACAGGGCTCGGTGCAGATCGAGCTCGCCCCCTTCGGATTGGCGACGATCGCCTTCACCCTCGACGCATGATCACCGGAACGTTCCTAGACGAGATCAGCCACGACATCCCGTCCGCCAACTGGAGCCGCGAGGAGTGGACGCGCGACTTCGAGGCCATGAAGGCCTTCGGCATCGACACGGTCATCCTGATCCGCGCCGGCTATCAGGACCGCTGCGCGTTCGACTCGAAGGTGCTGCGGCGGCGCCACGGCTACCTGATCGTGCAGGAGGACCTGGTCGGCCTGTTTCTCGAGCTCGCCGAGAAGAACGGCATGACGCTGTTCTTCGGCACCTACGACTCCGGCGAGCACTGGATGAAGGGCGAGCACCAGCAGGAGATCGACGTGAACCTCGCGTTCACCGAGGAATTCTTCGAGCGTTACGGCAAGAGCCCGGCCTTCGGCGGCTGGTACATCAGCCACGAGATCAACACGTTCGACGACAGCGTGATGCGCGTCTACGAGTCGCTCGCGCGCCATCTGCGCTCGCTCAAGAACGTTCCGATCCTGATCTCGCCCTACATCCGCGGCGCCAAGCAGTTCGGCACGACCATCTCGCTCGCCGAGCACGAGCGCGAGTGGGCGCAGGTCTTCGCGCGCATCGAGGGCCTCGTCGACATCGTCGCGTTCCAGGACGGGCAGGTCGAATACGTGAAGTTGCCGGAGTTTCTCGAGCTCAACTCGCGCCTCGCGCGCAAGCACGGCCTCACCTGCTGGTCGAACACCGAGAGCTTCGACCGCGACGTGCACATCAAGTTCCCGCCGATCGCGTGGCCCAAGCTGCGCCACAAGATCGAGGCCGCGCGCACGGCCGGCGTCGACAAGCTGATCACCTTCGAGTTCTCGCACTTCCTCTCGCCGAACTCGATCTTCCCGTCCGCCAAGGGGCTGCACCGCTTCTACATGGAGTGGAAGCGCGCCCAGGAGGCCAAGCGTGGCTGATTCGAACCGTCAACCGGCGCGTGCGACGCTCGAACGCTGGCGCGCGCGCCTGCATTCCGAGCTCCACGGCAGCGTGATCCCGTTCTGGATGCGCCACTCGCTCGACCAGGAATTCGGCGGCTATTTCAATTGCCTCGACCTCGACGGCCGGCGCTTCGACACCAAGAAGCACGTGTGGCTGCAGGGCCGACAGGTGTGGATGCTCTCGAAGCTCTTCAACGAGGATCGCTCGCGCGCGGAGCTGCTCGAGGCCGCCAAGCTCGGCGCGCGCTTCCTGCGCGAGCACGCGCGGCGCCCCGACGATCAGGTCTACTTCTGCCTCGCGCGCGACGGCCAGCCGCTCACGCTGCAGCGCAAGATGTTCGCCGCGTGCTTCTACGTCATGGCCTTCGCGGAATACGCGCGCGCCAGCGGCGACACGAGCTACCGGACGCTCGCGCTGTCGGAATTCGACGCGATCCTGCGCTGGATCGAGGACCCGACTCCGCTCGGCAAGCCGAAGCTCGCGGGCAACCAGCCCACGAGCGAGCTCGCCGTGCCGATGATCCTGCTCAACCTCGTCGCCGAGCTGCGCGGCGCTCCCGGCTCCCCCACCTTCCACGATCGCCCCGACTACGACGCGATCGAGCGCCGCTGCGTCGCCGCGATTCGCCGTCACCACCGCCCCGAGCGCGGCCTCGTGTTCGAGACGATCGCCGCTGACGGCTCGCTGCTCGACTCGCCCGAAGGCCGCCTGATCAACCCCGGACACGTGATCGAGTGCGGCTGGTTCCTGCTCGACTTCGCGAGGCGCACCAAGGACTCGGGACTCCGCGACGAGGCGCTCGCGATGATCCGCGGCGCGCTCGACTTCGGCTGGGATCGCGAATTCGGCGGCATCCTCTACTTCCTCGACAGCGAGGGCTTCAGCCCGCAGCAGCTCGAGTGGCCGATGAAGCTGTGGTGGCCGCACTGCGAGGCGATCGTCGCGCTCCTGATGGCCTGGCGCGACACCGGCGACGCGAGCTGGTTCGCGCGCTTCGAGCAGGTCGCCGACTGGACCTTCGCGCACTTCCCCGACGCGCAGCACGGCGAGTGGTTCGGCTACCTCGACCGCCGCGGCGACGTCTCGCAACGCTTCAAGGGCGGCCCCTACAAGGGCTGCTTCCACGTGCCGCGCGCGCTGTGGCTGTGCGAGCGCGAGCTCGCGGCCGCGCTCGCGCCCTGATCACTTCGTGGGCACGAGCAGCAGCGCGGAGGCGACTTCGCGCGCGCCGGACTTGTCGGACGGCTGGTTGATCACGGTTCCGTTCACCACCAGCGTCGTCGAGCCGCCACCGTCGAGGTTGAGCGCCTCGACGGCGCCACGGGCGCGCAGCTCGCGCGCAAGGTCTCCCAGAGTGGCTCCGGCGCTCTCGCGACTGCGACCGTCGACGACGAGCAGGAGCAGACGCCCGTCGTGCGTGTACCCCAGCGCCGTGCGCGGGTGGCGCGAGTCGATCGAGCCCATGCCGGAGCCGAAGAAGACCTCTTCCTCGTAGGTGATGCGCGTGGTGCCGCTCTCGATCAGGACCGGACCGCCGCCGAGCGCGAGCTCGGGCGTCCACGGGCGCATTTGGGCCGGAAATTCCGCGCTGGGGCGAGGTTGCGGCGCGCCGGAGCGAATGGGGCTCGGCACCGCGTAGCTCACGAGCTTCCCGTCGACGTCGTACACCCAGCCGATGTCGGACGTGCCGTCGGGGAAGAGCCCAAACGCTCCGCGCGTCGGGAACAGGCTCACGCCATCGCGCGCGATCGACGGCGCGTTCGGCGAAAGCTCTTTTCCGTCGTCGACGACGAGGCTGAGCGACTTTCCGCCGCCGAAATAGCCCGCGTTGATCGCGACGAGCGCGCCGGCGTCGCGCGCGAAGGACTCGACCGTCTCGAGACCGTCGCTGTCGTCGGAGAGCTGCGCCCGCGGGCGCCACTCGGCGCTCGACGGACGCGCCTCGACGAGCCACGCACGCAGCGGGAGATTCTCGTTGCGCGCTTCGAACACCCGCAACGAACCCGGCAGCGCCTTGTTCAAGTCCTCGCACGGCTTCCAGTCGAGAGCCCGGTCCCGCATCCACCTGTCGGGCGAGCGATCCGTCAACGCGACGAGCTCGCCGATCCGACGCGGCGTCGCGCTCGCGGGCAGCTCCAGCGTCACGTTGCACGTCGCCCCACGCCGCCAGCCGACGCCCGTGAACTCGATCCAGCCTTCGCGCCAGCGTTCGACCTGACTCGCAGCGAGATTCACGAACGCATCCGGCGCTTGTTGCACCGTCAAGCGCACGTCGCCCACGAGCCCGTGTCCCAGCGGCAGGCGCAGCGCGAGCCGCGGCCCGCCGTCGCAGTCCGCCCTCACCGACCAGCTCACCGTCACCGGGACGCCGACCGGCAGCTCGAGCGCCTTGCCGCCCTCGAGTTCCTTCGCGCCATCGGCCTTCGGAAGTGCCGGTTTCGCCGGGATTCTCCAACCTTCCTGCTTGCGCCACGGCGGCGTCGCCGCGCGCTTGTACGGCCCCTTCGCGAGCGCCGCCAGCCGCTCGCCAGAGTCGTCGAGCAGTCCCTGATGGAAGAAAAAGACCTCGCCATCGAGCTTGCGCTTGCGATTGACCGCGACGCTCTCGCACAAGAGCTCCCCACTCGCGCGCCAGTCGCCGATGCGCACGAGCACTCCCGGGAAGAGCTTGTCCTTGCGCTTGGCGATCCATTCGAGCGCGAACACGCCGCCGAGCATCCGCTCGTACTCCTCCAGCGAGCGCGCGTACACCTGCGGATGCAGCGCGTCGAGCAGCCCGAGCTCCATCCAGCGCTCCTGCTGCTGCAGGTATTCCGTGTAGGCCCAGCTCGGCGCACCCGGCGCCATCGAGAACACCAGCCCCGGCCGCACGGCCTTCACTTCCTCGCGCAAGTCCCGCAGGTACTCGGTGAGCCGCTCCGCGCGCCACGCGAGCCAGCGCGGCTCCTTCGGATCCTTCGGCGCCTCGCGCCCCGTCTCGGCCTTGTACGCGGCGACCACTTCGGGGTTGTAGCCCGCCTCGCACGGCAGCGCGGGCAAACGATCGTCGCCCTGCACGCCGTCGATGTCGTACTTGCGGCACACCTCGAGCACGAGCTCGCTCATCCAGTGCTGCACCGCCGGATCGAGCGAATTCAGCCACGGAAAGCCGTTCTTCACGACCGGCTTCCCGTCGCTGCCGAGCGCCGCCCACTCCGGATGCGCGGCGAGCAGCTTGCCCGGATAGCGCTCGTGCCCGTCGCAGAAGCCGTACTCGAACCACGGGATGACCTCGATGCCGCGCTGGTGCGCCTCGGCGAGCACCTCCGCGAGCGGATCGCGGCCCTCATAGCGCCTATCGATCGCCTGTCCCGTGTGCGTGCGCATCACCTCGCTGGGGAACAGCGTCGCGCCCTTGCTCCACACGACCGGTAACACGACGTTGATGCCGCCGCGCGCGAGCGACTCCCTGGCGCCCGCGATGCTCTCGCGCGACTCGAAGAAGCGCGTGTCGGTGTTGGGGATCCACACGGCGCGCAGCTCGCGCTCCCCGGCGACGCTCGCGCTCGCGAGGCAGACGGCGGCCGCAAGAGCTAGGATTCCTCGCTGCATGAGCACGAACTCGATCTCGGTGGATGTCCTGGTCGTCGGTGGCGGAGCGAGCGGCGCGGCGGCCGCGTGGCAAGCGGCGCGCCTCGGTGCGCGTACGCTGGTGGCGGAGCCGACGCCGTGGCTCGGCGGCATGGTGACCGCCGCGGGCGTCAGCGCATTGGATGGCAACGAAGGAGCCTTGGGAAGTGGCTTCTTCGGGGCTTTTCGCGCGGAAATCGAGGCCCACTACGGCGGCGCGCAGAACGTGCGTACAGGTTGGGTGAGCAACACGTGTTTCGAGCCGCACTTCGGCGCGCAGGTGATGGCGCGCAAGGTGCGCGAGAGCGGCGCGGAGGTGTGGCACGGTGCCGAGCTTTTCGAGGTGCTGCGCGAAGGTCGACGCATCGTCGGCGCCCGCTTCCGGCGCGCGGGCGAGTTGGTCGAGGTCCGCGCGCACGTCACGGTCGAAGCGACCGAATTCGGCGATGTGCTCGCGCTCGGCCGCGTTCCGTTCCGCCTCGGCCGCGAGAGCGCCGCGCAGTCCGGCGAGCCCGACGCGCCCGCGACGCCCGACATGGAGCTGCAGGACCAGACCCTCGTCGCGATCCTGCAGAAGCACGCCGGCAAGGCACCCGCCGTTCCCCGCCCGGACGGTTACGACGCGGCGCTCTTCGACTGCTCGACCTCGGACCGCTGCACGACGCCGGATCCCGCGCTCCTCAACCACGGCCTGCACGACTGGGAGAGCTTCCTCGGTTACGCGTTGCTCCCCGGGGCCAAGTTCATGCTGAACTGGCCGTTCCACTCCAACGACAGCCCGGCCGACGGATTGTTCGGGAGCGCTGCGGAACGCGCGCAGTGCATCGCGGCCGCCAAGCGGCGCACGCTCGCGTTCGTCCACTACATGCAGAACGAGCTCCGGCATCCCGAATGGGGCCTCGCCGATGAATTCGGCACTCCCGATCGGCTGCCGTGGATTCCCTACGTGCGCGAGAGCCGGCGCGGCGAGCCGTTGCGCTGGATGCGCGAGCAGGACGTCGTGCCCGCGACCGGCGCGCCGCGGCCGCCGATGCAGCCCGACGCGATCGCCGTCGGCGACTATTTCCTCGATCACCATCACTCCAAGAGCCACCTGCCGCCCGCGCAGCGCCTCGACGAGCGTTACCCCAAGAACGCGCCGTTCCAGATCCCTTTCGCCGCGCTCGTGCCGCGCGACACCGACGGGCTCGTGCTCGCCGAGAAATCGATCGGCGTCACGCACATCGTCAACGGCTGCTCGCGCCTGCAACCGGTCGTGATGCTGATCGGACAGGCCGCCGGAGCCGCCGCCGCGTTGTGCGCGAAGCGCCGCAGCGAGCCGCGTGCGCTCGCGGCCCGCGACGTGCAGGAGGCGCTGCTCGCCGAACGCACGATGCTCGTCCCGATGCGCGACCTGCCGTCGACGCACCCGCACTTCGCGCCCGTGCAGCGCCTCGCCGTGCTCGGCATGACGACCGCGAGCGACCCGCTGCACTTCCGGCCCGATGAGGCTGTCGATCGCGGCGAGGCCCACGTGCTCGCGGAGCGCTTCGCCTCGCTCCGCCTCGGTGCGCGCGACGGCGCGCTCGCCGCTTGGCAACCGGGCACGACCCGCGCCGCGCTGTTCGCGGCCTTGGACGCGCTGCGCCGCTAGCCGCACCCGCCCCATCCCTTGCTCGGGAGCGCACGGCCCAGCCAAGCGCCGACGGACGGTATCTTCTTCGCATGGTCCCTCCGGATCCGCCCGACCTGTCGGACGCGACGCGTTTCATGCTCGCGGCTTCCCAGGGGGACAAGCAGGCGGCCGACCAGCTCCTGCCGCTGGTGTACGAGCAGCTCCGCCGCACCGCGCAGCTGGGCCTCGCGAAGGAATCGCCCGGGCACACGCTCTCGGCGACCGCGCTGGTGCACGAGGCCTACTTGAAGCTCGTCGGGCCGCGGGAAGTGGCCTGGGCCGGGCGAGCGCATTTCTATGCGGCCGCGGCGGAGGCGATGCGGCGCATCCTGATCGACCACGCCCGGTCGCGCGGGCGGCGGGGCGGCGCTCCCCTGCGACTCTCGGAGGTCACCGACGTCGTGGCGCTCGCCTCCGCAAGTTCCGAGGAAATCCTGGCAGTCGACGAGGCGATCGGACGCTTGGAGCAGGAAGACCCGCAGGCGGCCAAGCTCGTCCGCCTGCGGTTCTTCGCCGGCTTGGGCGTCGACGAGGCCGCGCAGGTCCTGGAGCTCTCTCCACGGACGGCCGCGCGCCTTTGGACGTACGCCCGCGCCGTGCTCTACAGCGACCTGTCCGACTCCGACTGATTCCGTCCCGACCCCGAACGTTCCCTTCCGATGAGCCGCCCCGCCGAAGAGATCTTCCACGAGGCCCGCGGGCTTCCCCCCGAACAGCGGGCTGCCTTCCTGCTGGGCGCCTGCGGCAAGGACGCGGGCCTGCGGTCCAAGGTGGAGGCGCTGCTCAAGGCGGATGCGGAGGCCGGGAGCTTCATGGCCCTGCCGGCGCTCGAGAAGGCGCTCGATCCGCTGGGCGCGCGCTCGCCAGGAGCGGAACAGGCCGGCGCGCAGATCGGGCGCTACCGCCTGCTCGAGCAGATCGGCGAGGGCGGCATGGGCACGATCTGGATGGCCGAGCAGCGCGAGCCGGTCAAGCGGCGCGTCGCGCTCAAGATCATCAAGCTCGGGATGGACACCAAGCAGGTGATCGCGCGCTTCGAGGCCGAGCGGCAGGCGCTCGCGATGATGGATCACCCCAACATCGCCAAGGTGCTC
>JAPLOE010000122.1 GCA_026692705.1 Planctomycetota bacterium | reverse complement strand
GGCGCTCGAGGCGCTGCGCCTCGACCCGCAGGATGCCTTCGCCTACGAGATCTATGCGCGCATCCTGATGAAGACCGGCCACCTCGAGAAGGCCAGTCGCTTGCTGCGCAAGTCGCTCGAGCTCGACCCCGAGAGCGAGTCGGCCCATCAGCTGCTCACGCTCGTCTCCAGCGAACGCAGCGAGCAGCGCATCGCGAAGCACCACTCGCGCCAGGGCCTGCGCATCGCGCCCGAGGACTCGATCTCGCACGCCGCCGAGAGCGCCCGCCTGCTGCGCACCGGTCGCCCGTTCGCGGCGCGGCGCGTGGCGCTCGAGGCGCTGCGGCTCGATCCGGACGACGAGCACCTGCGCGAGCTGTACCTCGAGGCGGACAAGTGCAGCCGCATCATCTACCTGCCGATGTACTACTGGTCGCTGGTCGTCGGCCGCATCCCCGGCGGCGCGATCACGGTCTGGGCCCTGTTCATCGCACTCAGCTACGGCGGCCAGTCGATCGGTGTCCCGCCGCTCGTGCTCGGGATCGTCGGCGTCGCCTACCTCGCGCTCGTGATCTACACGTGGTTCGCCGGCCTGCTCGTGAGCGGCTGGCTCAAGCTGCGCCCGCCCCAATGACCGACTCGCTGCTCGACGCCCTCGCCCGTGCCCTGCAGGCCGACCCGCGCAACGGCACGCTGTGGCTCCACTACGCCGAGATGCTCGCGCAGGCGGGGCGCGGCGACGACACGCTCGCGGCGCTGCGCAAGGCGGTCGAGCTCGAGGGCGTGCGCACGCAGGCGGCGCGCAAGCTGGTCGCGTTGCTGCGCGAGAAAGGTCAGTACGCGGAGGCGTTGATCCGCGCGGAAGCCGAGCTCGCCCGCGGCGAAGACGCGACGCTGCGCGCCGAACTGGCGCTGATCGAGCTGCTGCGTGGCACGCCGCCTTCGATTCCGCCCACGCCCGCCGCCCCGCCCTCGGCACCGAAAGCGCCGAACCGCGGCGAAGCGGGAGCACGTCCCGCCCCGCGCAGCTCCGCCGGTCGCGAGAACCCGCGCGAGGAGCCCGGCGCCGCGCAGATCGATCCGGACGACACCGATCCGACCGCCTGGGCCGCGCAGTTCGACTGGGGTGACCTGCGCATCACGTTCCGCGACGTCGCCGGTCTCGACGAGGCCAAGCGGCAAGTGCAGCTGCGCATCCTTGCGCCCTTCCGCAACCCGCAGATCTTCGAGGCCTACAAGCGCGAAGGTGGCGGCGGAATCCTGATGTACGGGCCGCCGGGCTGCGGCAAGACGTTCCTCGCGCGCGCGACGGCGGGCGAGCTCGGGGCGCGCTTCGTGTCGGTGTCGATCCACGACGTGATCGACAAGTACTGGGGCGAGAGCGAGAAGCTCGTGCACGAGCTGTTCGAGCACGCGCGCCGCAACCGGCCGACAGTGCTGTTCTTCGACGAGTTCGACGCGCTCGGCAGCTCGCGCCGCGCCGACTCGCCGCAGTTCCTGCGCATGATGGTCGACCAGATCCTGCAGGAGATGGACGGCGTCGGCGGACGCAACCGCGACATCCTGCTGATGGCCGCGACGAACACGCCGTGGAACGTCGACACGGCCTTCCGTCGGCCCGGGCGCTTCGACCGCGTGCTGTTCGTGCCGCCGCCCGACGATGCGGCGCGGCTCGCGCTGCTCGAACGCCACCTGCGCAAGCTGCCGGGGGGCGCGAAGCTCGACCTGCGCCCGGCGATGAAGCGGACCGAGCATTTTTCGGCCGCCGACCTGCGCGGGTTGTGCGAACGTGCGAGCGAAGGACCGCTCGAGCGGGCGCTCGAGGGCGGTGCGCTCTCCGACATCACGCAGAAGGATCTCGAGGCGGCGCTGACGGCGACGCGCAGCTCGATCCTCGAGTGGTTCGCGACCGCGAGGAACTACGTGCGCTTCTCGAATCAGGGCGGCCAGTACGACGATCTCGCGGCCTACCTGAAGGCGGCGCGGCTGGGCTGAAACAGCGGAGCCGAAGGTAGACGGCGCGCGTTTCAACTTGCGCTGGGGCCGGTGGCTGTGGAAGCCCCCGGCGGGAGCGGGCCACGGGGCGCCGGTCCCAACTTCGGACCTCGGTCCGGGCCCCCGAAGGCTCGCGGAGACGCGCCCAAACGACGGCGCGAAGGTGCTCGAGCGGTCTCGCTGCGAGGCCATGAACTGGCCTCGGCGTGCTCTGGAACGTGGGCGCTGCCCAAGATTGAAACATCCTTCCCAACCTGCGGGCGGAGGGCCTCCGACCTCGGTCGCAGAGGGGTACGAACCGGCTCGTACCGGGTCTGGATTCCCTCATCCCCCCTGTGTTTCAAGCCGATGAGCGGGCCACGCAAGCGTCGCCTCCGGGCGAACGCCGGCACCAGCGCCCTCCTCGAAGAGGGCGTTGTCCCCCCCCGGAATCCCCCCCGCCCTCCTGTGATGAAACTCCAGTTCAAGTCGATCCGCACCAAGCTGTCCGTCTGGTTCCTCGCCGTCGGCGTGATCCCTGCCATGGTCGTCGCGGCCGTGCTCTACGACAAGTCGCAGGAGCGCATCACGAGCTCGACCAGCCAGGAGCTGCAGCAACTTGCCACGCAGCTCGCGGCGGACATCCACGGGGCGGTGCAGGCGCGCTGCAACGAGCTGCATCTCGTCTCGGCCACCGAGGCCGCGACCGGGCGGGCCTACGATTTCCCGCCAGTCGCCGACCGCTTCATGCGCACGGGTGAGGTCTATGACCTGATCTCGCTCGTCGACACCGACGGCCAGGTGGTCGCGACCAACCGCGTCGACGCCAAGGGCAAGTCGCTCGCCACCGAGAAGATCGTCGGCGAGGACGTCAGCGAAGAGGAGTGGTTCAAGGCCGCGTGCGAGGCCGCGAAGAACGGCCCGGGTGTCGAGCCGGTCTGGTTCAACCCCGAGGACGACGTGCTCGCCAGCGAAGTCTACGGCGAGGAGCGCCGCACGATCTGCATGTCGATCCCCCTGTTCGACAAGGACGGCAAGTTCGTCCGCGTGTGGACCATGCACACCAACTGGGACCTGATCCACAGCCCGCTGGTCGCGCGCACGGAGGAGGTGCTCGCGGGCAAGGGCTACGCCTTCGAGATGCAGGTCCTGCGCTCCGACGGCGTCGTGCTGCATGACAACGACAAGGCCGCGGAATTCAAGTTCAACCTGGCGGAGTCGGGGCTCGTCGCGGCGCAGAAGGCGATCGCGGGGCAGACCGGCCACACGCAGGAGCCGAGCACGCGCACGGGCGTCGAGTACCTCAACGGCTTCGCCGCGTCGATCGACAAGGAGAACGACGGCGGCCCGACGTGGCCGTGCCTGCTGCGCGCGAAGTCCGAGGACGTGCTCGCGCCGGTCGTCGCCGTGCGCAACTTCTCGATCCTGATGATCGCCGGCATGTCGGTCGGCGTGCTCGTGCTCGCGCTGTGGATCTCGCGCGGCATCGCCAAGCCGATCACGCGCAGCGCGGACGTGCTGCAGAAGGTCGCCAAGGGTGACCTGAGCGAGCTCAGCGAGCACAAGGGCGTCGACGAGGTCGGTGCGATGAGCGCGTCGCTCGACCACACGATCGTGGCCCTGCGCGACATCCTCGGCACCACCGACAAGCTGATCGCCTCGGTCAACGAGGGCAAGCTTTCCGAGCGTTCGGACGCCGCGCGCTTCGACGGCGCTTACCGCCAGCTGTGCGAGTCGATCAACAAGATGCTCGACGGCGTGACCGAGCCCGCGCAGGGCACGGCCAACGCGCTCGCGCAGATCGCCGCGGGCGACCTCGAGCTCCCGGCGAGCCTCGGCTTCCGCGGCGACTGGTCGCGCGTCGAGGAGAACCTGCACGAGACCGCGCGCGTGCTGAAGAGCCTGACGGGCGAGGCGCAGACGCTGATCGGCGCCGCGCGCAACGGCCAGCTCGACGTGCGCGCCGACCTCGAGCAGTTCCACGGTGCCTACCGCGACCTGTGCGCGGGCATGAACCAGATGCTGGAAGCCGTCTCGGCCCCGGTCGGCGACTGCGCGCAGGCGCTCGAGCGGCTCGCGGCCGGTGATCTCGAGCTGCGCTTCAAGGGCGCCTACCAGGGCGACTACGCCAAGATGACCCAGAGCCTCGCGCGCACCGCGGAGGTCCTCGGCCGGCTCGTCGACCAGACGCGTCGCCTGACGACGGCCGCGCAGGCGGGCCAGCTCTCGACGCGCGCCGACGCCGCGGCCTTCGCCGGTGGCTACCGCGAGCTGTGCAGCGGCATCAACCGCATGCTCGACGAGCTGCTCGGGCCCGTCAACGAGGCCATCACGGTGCTCGCGTCGGTCGCCGACCAGCGCCTCGACGTCGAGATCACCGGCGCTTTCCGCGGCGACCACGAGAAGCTCAAGAACGCCGTCAACAAGGCCGTTTCCGGCATGCGCGAGGCGCTGCTGGCGATCTCGACGCGCGCTTCGAGCCTGACGGGCTCGTCGACCTCGATGTCCGCGTCGGGCAAGCAGCTCGGCTCGGGTGCCGCGCAGACCTCGCACGAGGCCAACGTGGTCTCGAGCTCGGCCGAGCAGGTCAGCCGCAGCATCCAGTCGGTCGCCACGGCGAGCGAGCAGATGACCTCGAGCATCAAGGAGATCGCGCGCGGCGCCGAGCACGCCTCGACCGTCGCGACCAAGGCCGTCGAGCAGGCCGGCGTCACGCGCACGGCGATGAAGCAGCTCGCGGCGTCGAGCGGCGAGGTCGGCGAGGTGCTCAAGCTGATCTCGGCGATCGCCTCGCAGACCCACCTGCTCGCGCTCAACGCGACGATCGAGGCCGCACGCGCCGGCGAGGCCGGACGCGGGTTCGCGGTCGTGGCCGACGAGGTCAAGAACCTCGCCAGCCAGACGCGCAAGGCGACCGAGCAGATCTCCGAGCGCATCACCGCGATCCAGGCCGACACGCTGCAGGCCTCGGGCTCGATCGAGCAGATCATCGGGACCGTGCAGGAAGTCCAGCACGCCTCGTCGATGATCGCCGGCGCCGTCGAGGAGCAGTCCGCGACGACGCGCGAGATCAGCGCCAACGTCACCGAGGCCGCCAAGGGCTCGACCGAGATCGCGCACTCGATCTCGCGCGTGGCCGAAGCCGCCAGCTCGACCGCGGGCGGCGCCGAGGAGACGCTGCGCACGGCCGACGACGTGGCGAGGCTCGCGAACGAGCTCGACGAGCTCGTGCGCAAGTTCGAGCTCGGCACGCAGGCGCGCGGCCGCAAGACGGCCGGCGTTTCCTGAAGCCACGGCCGCCGCCGGCAAGGCGCGCGGATCCCCCACGGCCCTCGCGAGCCCACTCGGCCCGCGGGGGCCGTTTCGTTGCAGACGGGTCAGCGCTCAGGGCACCCACAGCCACGCGACGGCGAGCAGCACGAGCGTGCCCACCAGCGTGACCACGAGCCCCGGGGAACGCCGCCGTCGCACGTACAGCACGAGCCACAGCCCGCTCAGCGCCGACAGGGCCATCAACACCGCGCTCACGTCGATCGCCCAGGCCCACGCGGCCCCGCTGTCGCGCCCTTTGTGCAGGTCGTCGAGCACGGCCCAGCCGTTGAGGGCGAGCACGTGCACGCGCGCCTGCCCGCTCGCGACGTCGATCTCCGCATCCGCCGCGTACCCCGGCGCCTTGAGCACGATCGAGACGCGCTCCGCATCGGCCGCGAAGTCGTACACGTCGCCGCGCACGCCCGCGCTCGCGCGCAGCCAGCCCGCGACCCGCGCCTCGTCGGCTTCGCCCGACTCGCCGACGATCTCGCGCGGGCACTCGAGGTCGCTCCAGCTCTCGCGCTCGCCACCGGACTCGAACCACGCCGCGTGGTTGAGCGTCAGGCCCGTCACCGCGAAGAACAGGATCGTCGCGAAACCGAGCAGCGAGAGGTACGTGTGCAGCCAGCGCACGAGCGCCGGAAGGCTCGACTTCCCGGAGCTCACGGCTTCTTGGCCAGTCGATAGGCGAGCGTCGCGGCCTTCACCTCGATGCCATCGCCCTTCAGCGCGACGGAACTCTCCGTGCCGTCGGCGGCGAACGAGGCCGTCAGCAGCTGGTACGTGCCGTGCTCGCGCACGACCTCGAGGTTGACGGTGAACGTCCCGGCCTCGACCGGCTGGCCCGTGTCGTCGCGGCCGTCCCAGACGAGCTCGTACTTGCCGGCCGCACGCGTCGCGCGCGTGACGGCGCGCACGTCGTCCTCGCGGCGCGAATACAGGCGATTCCAGCGCCGCAGGTCAGGAATCCACTTGGGCTCCGCGACCCACAGCGCGAGCGTGCGCACCGCGTGGCCCTGCGCGTCCTCGACCCACGCCGCGACGTAGGGCCGACGGTAGCCGCCACCACCGCGACGCTCGCGACCGCCGCGTCCTCCACGACCTTCGTCGCCGCCCGCGCGCTCCGCTTCCGGCGGCGGCTGCTGCAGCTCGAAGCTCAGCACGAGCTGCCCACCACCGGGCAGCACGCTCGGCCCCGAAGCCACGACGGGCGCTGATTGGCGCACGTGCTTCGCCCACTCGGGGCTCGCATGTTGCTGGCCCTGCGCGTCAATCACGAGGCTCGCCGCCCCGGGCACCTTCGCGACGAGCGCGAGGCCTTCCTGCGGCGCGAGCACGTTCAGGATCGTCGCGAGCGCATCCGCCGTCGCTGCATCGGGCGCGACCACCGTCGCCTGCAACACGGCCGTGACCGGCGCGGCGGTGCGTGGATCGAAGATGTGCGAGAAGTGCTGGCCCGCGATGTCGAAGCCGCGCGCGTAACCGCCGCTCGTCGCGACCGCCAGTCCGCGCAGGTCGAGTTCACAAAGCTTGTCGGCGTTGTCCGCGGGCTGGCGCGGGTCGGCCACCGCGATGCGCGCGCGGCCGTCGCCGTGCACGCGCACGTCCCCGCCGATGTCGAGCACGACGTCGCGCGCTCCTGCCTTGACCGCCGCCGCCACGGCCGCGTCGAGGATGTAGCCCTTCGCGAAGGCGTCGAACGTGAGCGGCAGGTCGCTGAGCAACGCGACCGTGCCCGCCGCGTCGTCGATCGTCCACAGCTGCGGCACGAGCCTCGCCTTCGCCGCCGCGAGCTCCTCGGTCGTCGGCGCGCTGCCGCGCTGCTCCGCGGCCTTCCACAGCTCGCTCAGCACCTGCACGCCGGGATGGAACGTGCCGCCGGAGTCCTTCATCCAGCGCTCGGCCGCGTGCAGCACCTCGCGCAGCTCCTTCGACGCCGGCGTCGCCGCGCACGGCCGCGGCAGCTTGCGCAGCTCGCTGCGCGGCTGGTACGTGCTCAGGATCTTCTCGAGCCGCTCGATCTCGTCCATCAGCGCCACGCGCGCCGGCTTGAGCACCGAAGCGGGCGCGGCGAGCTCGAGGTGCAGCGAGGTGCCGAGCACGCTCTCGCTGTCGAAGGAGAAGCGGCGCAGCTCTTCGGCCGGAGCCGACGGCCGTGCGGGGCGCCCCTCCTGGGGCAACACGCCGACGGAGCGCGACGGGAAAGCGGGAGCAAGGAGCGACGGAAACACGAGGGCCGCGGCCAGAGCCGCGCGCCGAACCGGGGGGGCCATCCCGCGGTCAACCCTTCCTGGGAGCGCGAGTTCCGCAGTTTTTTCCTCCGGCCGGCCCCGCAGCGCGAACGGCCTGCGTTCGGCGGACGCTACCCTGTGCGGCTTCATTCCCCATGAGCGAAGACGAAACGCCCGAGCGCGGCCACCGCATCGCCGCCAGTCCGACCATCATCCGGAGCTGGCTGCAGGAGAACGAGTACGCGGACACGAGCGGAGACGAGGACGTCTTCGACCTCTTGTTCGAGAGCGACGAGGGCGAGCTCTCGGTGCGCATGATCGCGTCGGACGACTCCGGCTGGGTCCTGCTCGTGGCGCACGGCGACTTCGGCGTCCCGCCCGAGCACGCGCCGGCGGTGCTCGACACCTGCAACCGCATCAACTACCAGCAGCTCGTCGGCGCCGTCTCCTTCGATGCGGCCACTCCCGACGTGCAGTGCCGCTTCTTCCTGTCGCACCCGCCGGGCGCGCTCGACCGCGACGTCTTCTGCGGCGTCGTCGAGGCGTGGTTGGGCAACTCGATGCGCTGCCTCGCCGCGCTGCGGCAGGTCGCGGACGGCAAGCAGACGCCCGAAGTCGCGACGGCCTGGCTCGAGGAAGTCGACGACGACTCCGGCGAGGCCGACTGACGCGCTCCGGCGCGCGCTGCGCTACTGGACCGGGTTCCAGACGTTGCCGTCGACGCCCGCGACACCGCGCGCGAAGTTCGCGCTCATGTCGTCGTCGATGCTGAAGGCCGCGTCGAACTCAGGGCCGCCGGTCGGCCCGGAGTAGCCCGACGTGCGGTTGGAGGTCTCGAGGATCACGCCTTCCTGATTGACGAAGAAGCAGCGCTGGCCCGTGCCGCCGGCGTTCATCGGCCACGCGTAGGCGCAGAAGCCGGTCTCGCTCGCGTCCGAGTCGGGGAAGGGCGCGCTGAGCTTGCCGCCGCCGGCGTCCTCGGCGAGGCCACCGACCGGCGAGCCGGCGTTGCCCGGCAGCCAGAGCTGGAAGTAGTAGCCCGAGTGTGACGCGAGGCCGTTGTTCATCGCGCCCAGCGAAGGCAGGAGCGGCGACGGGGCGAGCTCGTTCGTGCCGACCACCCCGGCCGCGGCTGAACCGCCGCTGCAGATGCGCGCCGGGACAAGGCCCGCCATCTCCGCCATGTAGCCGAATTCCGACTGCCCGTCGGCGTTCGTGTCGATCGAGCCGGCCGCCTGCAGGTTCATCTGCGCCGAGACGATCGCGCGCATGGTCGCGATCGCGCTGGTCTCGTTGGCCGAGCGGCGCGCGCCGAGGAAGCGCGGGATCGCGAAGCTCGTCAGGATGGCGATGATCGCGACGACGACGAGCAGCTCGACGAGCGTGAAGCCTCGCCGCGGGTGGATGTGCATGCGCATGGGGTGTCCGGAAAGGGGGGCGCCACGACGGAACGCCGCGGATTCCCCCGCACATCGGTCCCCCCATGCAGGTTTCTGGACTCCCTCGCGCCGGTTTCGCGCCGTGCGCTCGTCGGCGCCGATGCAGCGCGCATGGGTGGGAATCTTGTTCCAGTCCTCGCACGAAACTGCGGACATCAAGCCCACGCAACGAACCTGCCAAGACGTCATTCCCTGAGCTTGTCGCGAAGTTGGCGCGATCTCGCACGCAGCTTGAGGCGCGCGCACTTTGCTGCGCGGGCCTCGCACGACGCGAGACTCCTGTCAGAGACCCCCACGCGAACCCAACTCACCATCGACGCATGAAACTCGCAATCGCAGCAGCGCTCCTCACCGGTCCGATCGCCCTCGTGGCCTCGGCCCAAACCCAAGGTCCCTCGAGCTCGCAGTCGCCCTACATCCTCCCCTCCGCCCCGGGCGTGCAGACCGTCTCGATCCTCACCGTCGGCGACACCGTCGGCGGCTACACGCTGGCCGGAATTCCCGACGGCATGGGTGCCTTCGGCCTCCCCGGCGGCGAGTTCCAGCTCGTCGTCAACCACGAGATCAGCTCGACGCTCGGCGCCGTGCGCGCCCACGGTGCGGCGGGTGCGTTCGTGTCCAAGTGGCAGATCAACCGCACGACGCTCGCGGTGAGCTCGGGCGCCGACCTGATCCAGACGCTGAACATCACCTCGGGCACGCAGGCCATCAACCGCCTGTGCTCGGGCGACCTGCCCAAGCGCACCGCCTTCTTCCTCAACTCCAACGTCGCGACGGCTCCGTACATCTTCATGAGCGGCGAGGAATCCGGCGCCGAAGGCCGTGCGTTCGCGCACATCGCGAGCGGCGCCGAAGCGGGCACGAGCCACGAACTCCCCGCGCTCGGCAACTTCTCCTGGGAAAACGCCGTCGCCCGCCCGCATCCGTCGCGCCTCACGCTCGTCGCCGGCCTCGATGACTCGACGCCGGGTCAGGTCTACTTCTACGTCGGCTCGAAGCAGCGCGTCGGCTCGACGATCGAGCGCGCGGGCCTCGCGCAGGGCACGCTGTACGGCGTGCGCGTTCCGGGCATCGCTCTCGAGGATCGCGTCAACGGCCTCAGCGGCGTCAACGTGTTCGAGCTCGCGAGCCTCGGCGACGCGAGCGGCCTCACGGGTGCGCAGATCCAGAGCGCGAGCACGGCTGCGGGCGTGACTGAATTCCTCCGTCCCGAGGACGGCGCCTGGGATCCGGCGGATCCGCGCGTGTTCTATTTCGTCACGACCGACCGCTTCAACACCGCGCCGTCGCCGGGCCGCAGCCGCCTGTGGCGCCTGACGTTCGCGCTGCCGAACGCTCCGCAGCTCGGCGGTTCGATCGAGATGCTGCTCGACGGCACCGAAGGCCAGCAGATGTTCGACAACCTCTGCCACGACGGGAAGGGCCACCTGCTCATCCAGGAAGACCCGGGCAACCAGTCCTACCTCGCGCGCATCTGGCAGTACGACATCGCCAGCGACTCGCTGCTCGCGCTCACCGAACCGGACCCGGTCCGTTTCGTCTCGGGCGGCGCGTCGTTCCTGACGCAGGACGAGGAAACCTCCGGGATCTTCGATGCCTCGTCGCTGCTCGGCGCCGGCTGGTTCGTGTTCAACATTCAGGCGCACTACTCGATCCCGGGCGCGCTGGTCGAAGGTGGCCAGATCCTCGCGCTGTTCAACCCGGACTCGCTGTAGCGCTCAGGGGTTACGTGAGAAGCGGGCGGTCGCGGCGAATTCCGCCGTGGCCGCCCGGCTGCATCCAGCGCTATCGTCGCGCCCATGGCCGAAGAAATCGCTCGACCGAAGGGGCCTGACGAGGATGCGCCGCTCGACGATGGACATGCCGCGCGTGCGAAACGCAGGAGCGCCGCGAGAATCGAGCAACTGCTCTTTCCGATCCTCGCCGGGGTCGTGCACGGACTGATCGCGCGCGGCGCCTTCGGCCACAGCAAGGCGCAGGAATTCCTCGGCGTGATGACGGCGAGCTTCATCCTGCTCGTTCCGCTCACGATCGGCATGCTCGTCGTCGTGCTCGGCGAGCGCCGCGGGCCGATGAATCTCTCCGAACGCCTGACGACCGCCGTGTTCTCGGCGCTGCTCGCACTCGCCGCCTGCCTCGCGCTCGCCTGGGAAGGCATCATCTGCGTCTTCCTGTGGGTGCCGCTGTACGCGGCGCTCGCCGCCGTCGGCGCGCTGATCGGCGGCGCGGCAGCCGACTGGCACAACCGGAACGAGCGCGACACGCGCATGCTCTCGCTCGTGGTGCTGCTCCCCTACCTCGTCGCCCCGCTCGAGCGGCGCTTCGAGACGCGCGACGAGATCCGCGTCGTCGAGAACGTGATCCGCATCGAAGCGAGCCCCGAGGCGATCTGGTCGCAGATCGAGCGCGTGCCACGCTTCCGCGAGGAAGAGCACCACTTCGCGCTGAGCCACGTGATCGGCTTTCCGCGGCCGGTCGAGGCCACGCTGAGCCACGAAGGCGTCTGCGGCGTGCGCCACGCGACCTTCGAGGGCAACGTGCTGTTCATCGAGACCATCACGCACTGGGAAGAGCCGCGCAAGCTCACCTTCGGCATCCACGCGGACGCCGACACGATCCCGCCGCACACGCTCGACGAGCACGTGACGATCGGTGGCCCCTACTTCGACGTGCTCGAGGGCGAGTACGAGCTCGAGCCGCTCGCCGACGGCGCCGTGCTGCTGCACCTGCGCTCGCGGCACCGCGTCTCGACGCACTTCAACTTCTACGCGACGCTCTGGACCGATTTCATCATGTCGGACGTGCAGTCCTACATCCTCGAGATCGTCAAGCGGCGCTCGGAAGCGCTCGGGCAGCGCTGATCAGGCCGCGCCGCGCTCGACGAGCCGGCGCGGCGGTGTTTCGCTGCGGATGCGGAAGCTCGAGGCGAGCTCGGACAGGTGCGCGGCGAGCCGTTGCAGCTCGGCCGCGGACCTGTCGGTGGCCTCGGCATCGGTGAGCGTGGCCCGCGCGGCGTCGTTGAACTGCTGCACGTTGGCGGCGATCTCGGAGCTGCGTTGCACCGCGTCGGCGGCGACGACGCTGATCTGCCGCGTCGTCGCGGACTGCTCTTCGACGGCGCCGGCGATCGAGGTCGAGATGCGGTCGACCTCGCTCACCACCTGCACGATGCTCGCGAGCGCCTCCTCGGCCGACTTCGTGCTCGCGTGCATGGCCTTGATGCTCTGGGAGATCTCGACCGTGGCGCCGGCGCTCTGGGAGGCGAGCTGCTTGACCTCGTCCGCGACGACCGCGAAGCCGCGCCCGGCCTCACCAGCGCGAGCCGCCTCGATCGAGGCGTTGAGCGCGAGCAAGTTGGTCTGCGCGGCGATCGTGCGGATCAGCTCGACGGCGCCGGCCACGCGCTGGGCATCGGCCGCAAGCTGCCCCATCGCCGCCCGCGCGGAACCTGCGGTGTCGACCGCGGTGCGCACGACGCTCGTCGCCTGCGCGGCGTTGGCGGCGATCTCGGAGATGCTCGCCTGCATCTCGACCGCGGCGGCGGAGACGTTGCGATTGCCGGTCAGCACCTCTTCCGAGGCCTGTGCGGTCGACGCGGCGACGGAGGCGGACTGGCGAGCGCTGACCGCCAGCCGGCCACTGATCGAGGTCAGGCTGGCCGCGGAGTCTCCGATCGACGCGGCTCCCCGCGACAGGTCCGAGAGCGCCTCGCGCATCGCCGCGACCGCGAGGTTGAGCGCATCCTTGACCCGCGCGTGATCGCCGAGGTACTGGCCGTTCATCTGCACCGTGAGGTCGCGCGCCGCGAGGGCGTCGAGCGTGGTCAACGCCTCGTGCACGGGCCCGAGCATGGCGTCGAGCATCGCGTTGAGGCTGGCGCACAGCTCGCGGTAGCCGCCGTGCAGCTGGCGGGAATCCGCGCGCTCGTCGAGCTCGCCCTTCGCGGCCGAGTGGGACAGACGCGTGATCTGCGCCACGAGTTCCTGGATCGCTGCCCGCGTTCCCGCGAGGCCGGACTGGATCGCGACGAAGTCGCCGCGGAAATTGGTCGCCTCGCCGGCGCCGAGCTCGCCCCGGGCGATGCGCTCGAGCGCGCGGGAACTGGCCTGCACCGGCTCGGAAACCGCGTCGAGCATCTGGTTCACGCCCTCGCACAGCTGGCGGTAGGCGCCGTCGAAGCGCTCGACGGCCGCGCGTTCGCCGAGCCGTCCGTCGCGCGTGGCGGCGATCAGGCGCTCGAGCTCCGCGACGAGCTCCGAAACCGAGTCGGACGTGCGCTGCAGCGAGCCGCGCACCTCGCCCCAGTCGCCGGGGAAGCGCTGCGCCGATTCCAGCGTCAGTTCCCCGCGCGCCAGCCGTTCGAGCGAGCCGCGCGTCGCGTTGAGCGGCTCGCCGAGACGGTCGAGCATGTGGTTCACGCCCGCGCACAGCTCGCCATAGCCGCCCTGGTAGCTCGCGGCGTCGATGCGCTTGTCGAGCTGGCCCTCCTGCGCGGCACGCACGAGCTCGCCGAGGTCGCGGATCAGCCGCTGCAGCGTCGCGCGCGCGCTCTCGAGCGACTGCGCCATCGCTCCCAGCTCGTCGCGCGAGTCGTGGCGCCACTGGCGCTCGAGCGCTCCGATCGACAGGTCGTCGATCGCGCGCGAGGCAGCGACGATCGGCGAGGCCATGCGGCTGGCGAGCCACCACGCGCCGAGGCAGGCGAGCAGCAGCGCCCCACCCGTGATCAGCACGATCGTGTCGCGAATTCCGGCCGCGACGCGCTGGACGTCGTCGGGCGGCATGCGCACGAGCACGCCCCAGCCGTAGCCGGGGAATCCCAGCGCCCCGCGCGACGCGGCAAAGCCGTTGATCTGCAGCTTCTCGTGCCGCAGATCCTGTTCGGTGAGGAAGCCCGACTCGCCCTCACAGACCTTGCGAGCCGATTCCAGCCCACGCTGGGCGAGGTTGACGGACAGCACGGATTCGGGGTCCGCGTCGGAGAGCAGCACGCCGTCCTTGCGGAGGATCTGCGTCTCGACGGTCACGCCGCGCTCGGCGTATTCCGTGCGCAGCTCCTCGAGCACCTGATCACAGATGCGGTGCCAAGAGGCGCGGTTCGACCAGACGCGCACGACCTGACCGGAGTCGTCGACGATCGGTGCGCTGAAGTTCAGCGTGAGCGAATGCTGGCCGGTCACGCGCTCGACGAGCGGATCGAAGACCGGGTCCGCGTACCAGGTCTCGCCCGGCCGCGTCTCGCCACCGATGCAGGCGCGAAACCAGGGCTCGGCCGAGACGTCGCGGCCGATCAGCGCCGAGGTGTCGAGCGCCGCCCCCGTCCCGTCGACGGTGTTGCACGCCACGATGCGACCGTCGCGGTCGGCGATGAGGAGCAGGTCGTAGATGCCGTACGTGCGCGCATAGAAGTCGGCCGCCTGAACGCACTCGGCCGCACTGCCGCGCGCCCAAGGGTGGTACGCGAAGGCCTGCACGTCGCCGTAGCGCTCGAACAGGTTGCGGTCGATCGTGTCGGAGGCCTGACGGGCCTTGGCGGCGAGCTCCTGTCCGGTGGCGCGTTCGAGGGTCGCCGCGCTCTGGTCCGCCGTGAACCAGCCGACCACGGCGAGCGGGACGCCGGCGAGCAAGCTGAAGGCCAGGAGGAAGCGCGACTTGATCGAATGGAACATGGACGCCGGGCGCGGGGGAGTCTGGGGGGACGGGGGGAGCGGTTGTTTCGGAAGCCGCTCCGGACAGATCGGAGTCGGGAAGCCCTCCCCGCCAGTCCAGTCCCACGTTCGACGCGGAATCCGTGTCCATCCGCCAGCCACCGGGCAAACTTGGATCGTGCGGGTCATGCGGCGGCTCGGCACGACGAGCAAAACACGACACCAATGTCGTGGCTATCGATTCAGGATTTCACCGGTGAGCGACGGTCAGCGGCGGGCGCGTTCGAGCGCACGCGCCCACTCGCCCAGCCGGCGTTCGCGTTCCGCGGCCTTCATGCGCGGCTCGAAACGCTTCGCCGCGCGCCAGCGACGTGCGAGCGTGGCCCGGTCGCGAACGACTCCGGCGCCGAGCGCGGCCAGCGCCGCCGCTCCCCAGGCCGTGGTTTCCGTGACCGCGGGTCGCAGCACCGGCAGCCCGAGCACGTCGGACTGGAACTGCATCAGCAGGTCGTTGCGGCTCGCGCCGCCGTCGACCCGCAGCTCGCGCAACCGCGTGCGCGCGTCGCGCTGCATCGCGTCGAGCACCTCCGCGCACTGGAACGCGATCGCCTCGAGCGCCGCCCGCGCCACGTGGGCCTTCGTCGTGCCGCGCGTGATGCCGCACACCAGCGCGCGCGCCTGCGGATCCCAGTGGGGCGCGCCAAGTCCCGTGAAGGCCGGCACGAGGTGCACGCCCGCGGTGTCGGGAACGCTCGCCGCGAGCGCCTCCACGTCGCTCGAGCGCCCGATCAACCCGAGCCCGTCGCGCAGCCATTGCACGGTGGAACCCGCGGAGAACACGCTGCCTTCGAGCGCGTGCTCGAGCCGCTCGCCCGCGAGCTGCCACGCGACCGTCGACAGCATCCCGTGTTTCGAGAGCTGCCGCTTCTCGCCCGTGTGCAGCAGCAGGAACGCTCCGGTGCCGTAGGTCGCCTTCGCGAGTCCGCTCTCCGTGCAGGCCTGCCCGAACAGCGCCGCCTGCTGGTCGCCCGCGACGCCGTGGATCGGAATCTCGCCGCCGAAGAGCCGCGTGTCTCCGAAGCTCGCGTTCGAGGCCCGCACCTGCGGCAAGGCCTCGAAGGAAACGCCGAAAAGCTCGAGCAATTCCGCGCTCCAGCGCCCCGTGCGCGTGTCGAGCAGCAACGTGCGCGAGGCGTTGCTCACGTCCGTCGCGAACTCGTTTCCTTCGGTGAGCTTCGCGATGAGCCACGCATCGACCGTTCCCAGCGCGAGCCACCCCGCGCGAGCCGCCTTGCGCACCGCCGGCACGTGCTCGACGAGCCAGCGCATCTTCGTCGCGGAGAAATACGGATCACACACGAGCCCCGTGCGCGCGCGAATCCGCTCCGCCGCTCCCTCGCGCACGAGCCGCTCGCATTCGCCCGCGGTGCGCCGGTCCTGCCACACGATCGCGCGCGCCAGCGGCTCGCCCGTGCGCCGGTCCCACGCCACCGTCGTCTCGCGCTGGTTGGTGACGCCGATCGCCGCGATGTCGCGCGGCCCGAGCTTCGCCTTGCGCAGCGCCGCACGCGCCGTCGCGAGCTGCGTGCGCCAGATCTCGTCGGCGTCGTGCTCGACCCAGCCGGGCTTGGGGAAGTGCTGCGCGAACTCCTGCTGCGCGAGCGCGACCACGCGCCCCTGCGCGTCGAACACGATGCTGCGGCTGCTGGTCGTCCCTTGGTCGAGCGCGAGCAGGTGCTTCATGGCGCTGAATCTGCGCTCCGGCCCGCGAGAAGGCCAGAGCCCGGCGACTCCCGCACGCGCGAGAGACGCCGGGCCCCGGCCCGCACCGTCGGCTTCGGCTCAGGCCAATCAGCGCCGCCGCAGGTCGCGCTCGTCGCGGCTGGACTTGAGGCCGCGCACGAACAGCTCCTTGCGCTCGAGCGGCGGAAGCTCCATCTGCACCGTGTAAAGCTCGCTCTCGAGGCGGTCGAGCTCCGCGAGCGCCTGCGGGTTGGTGGCCGCGTACTGGCGCAGCGCCTGCAGCCACTTCCGCCGGAGTTCCGCGACCTGCGCGAGGTCGCCCAGCTCGTTCAGCTCCGCCGCACGGCGCCGCAGCCAGGCAGCGGTGCGCTGCACGACGAGCAACTCGTCCGCGGGTGACGGCGCCGGCCCGGGCGCGAGGCTCCACTCAAGCTCGAGGCACGCACCGTCCTCCCACAACGTGCCATCGCTCGCGCGAATGGCGCTGCAGGCGACCGCGAGCTCGTCCCGGACCCCCGGCAGGCGCGCGGGAAGCTCCAGGCCGAAGACGAACTTGCGCGGCAGCCCGGGGACGAGCGCCCCCAGCGAGATGCGCCACAGGTTCCCGATGCGCTGCACGCGCCCCGTGCCGAGCGCGTCCAGCTCGAGCTCGCGCGGGCCTTCGAGTCCGAACTCGAGCTCGTGGAAGCCGCCCTGCTCGAGCTCCTCGAGTTCCCCCGCGAGCACGGCGAGGATCTCCTCGGTCGTCGCCGCGTGGTGAAACCGCCCGCCCGTGCCGTCGGAAATCGCCGCGAGTTGCAGCGTCGAATAGTCGGCCCCGACCCCCACGCACGTCGTGGGCAGGCTGCGGATCTCGGGTCGCTCGCACAACGCCGCGAGTTCGGTCGGTGACACGATCCCTTCGTTCGCCTGACCATCGGAGAGCACCACCAGCGCCCTGCGCCGCGCGGGATCCGCGACGGCGCCACACAGGCCGACGGCCGCGAGCCAGCCCGCCGAGAGGTTCGTCGAGCCGCGTGGCTGGAGCGTCGCCACTTCCTGCGCGAGCCGCAGGCCGGTGGTTCCCTTCGGCGAAAGCTGGTCGGCGTGCACGAGCACGTCGCTCGCGAAACTGACGAGGGTCACTCGATCCGTCGCGCGCAGGCGCTGCAGCAGCAACCCCACGGCGCGACGAACTGCGGCGAGCTTCTCGCCGGCCATCGAGCCCGAGACGTCGAGCACGAGCGCCAGATCGAGCGGCCTGCGCCCGGGCCGTTCCAACGGTGGCTCGCGCACTCGCTGTGCGTTTGCAAATGCCGGAGCGGAGCACGGCTCGGCTGCCGTGAAGTCGAAGGCGCGTCGGAGTTCGGGCCAGAGCGCTCAGGTCGACGGCGCCAACCGCGAGCGAATCGAACTGGCTTCGCTGGGGATCGGCCGACGACGCCTGAGTCCGCTCGGACGCGGGACTCCGTCGCAGGAGCAGGTCAACGGCCGGCTAGCCGTTGAGTCCTGAATCGAGCCAGGCGCGCAGCTGGCGCGCGAGGCGGTGCAAGGAGGCCTGCGTCAGTTCCGCGGGCCCCCGCATCGAGATCCGCAATTCGGGCGTGACCTCGAGTTCTGTCCAGACGCTCGCCCCACGTTCGTCGGGTGCGTCCCAGGGTTTGCGCTTCGACAGGTCGAAGAGCGTTGTCGCGTGCGCCGCGGCCGCGAAATCCGGCGAGAGCTCCGCGGGAGGCTCGCGCGACGGAGCGAGCAGCACCGGACGCAGCGGTGACGCGTCCGGCTCCTCGTCGGCGCGTTTGCGCCGGCGCAGCAACGTGGGATCGACGTCGCCGAGGAACTCCGCGTGCACGGCCTCCTCCCCGCGGGCGATGCGCGCGATCTGCTCGCGCGGCAGCGTGTCGATCAGGCGCTTGAGCAGCGCGAGCGGCAGCTCGTAGGGCACCGCCCCACGCACGGCTTGAAGGAAGCGCAGGTTCTCGAGGTGCTCGTCCCCGTAGGCGGCCGCGCGCGAGCGCCCGAACGGACCCGGCAGGAGCTTGCGGGCGATGTAGCTGCGGATCGTGCGCACGGGCACGCCGCTCGAACGCTCGAGGTCCTCGATCGAGTAGCGCGGCGGGAGGGGCGTCTGCACGACCGGATCCTCGTACGGGCATTGCGCCCTGTCAAGATGCCGCAATAGACATTCTGCGAGCGTCCGTGGGACCGCCATCGCCGCCGAGAGCCCGGACCTTCACGGACGGCTGGCCATGTTCCGAAAGGACCAAAACTCGAAAGTTCGGGGCACCCGGACGCGCCTCCGCCCGTCCAAGGGGCCCGAGGTTTGAATCTACGGACAGATTGGAAGTCAGGACCATGCTGAACCGTCCCACTATTGCAACGACTTTGCTGGCTCTCGCGGCCCTGTTTGCCCCTGCCTGTGGCGGAGGCGGCGGAGGCGGCGGCGGAAGCTCGGTGGCCTCCACCGACTTGCTCCTCACCGACGCGACTGTGGACGAGCTGCTCTCGTTCCAGGTCAAGGTGCAGGCGCTGCAGCTGATCGACGAAGCGACCGGCACGCCGGGCACGGACGTGCTCGACGAGGACTTCACGGTCGACCTGATCGGCGCCGGAGTCGCGCCGCGCTGGGCGAGCCGCATCAACCTGCCGACGGGCACCTACCGCGGCGTGCGCGCGACGATCGACGCCTCGTCGACGGTCGCCCGCGACCTGTCGGGCGCGATCGTGGGCGTCACGCACGCTGCCACGACCTTCGACATCCGCTTCCCGGCGCCCGTGGCGATCTCCGCGAACTCCTACAGCCAGGTGCTGCTCGACATCAACCTCGCCGAGTCGCTCTCCGGCTCGGTCTCGGCCCCGCCGCTCACGTTCGACCCGCAGGGCGCGGCGCGCCTGACGAGCGGTGCCGGCGCGACGGTCGGCATCGACGAGATCCGCGGCACCGTGCGCTCGAAGACCGCGAGCGAGTTCGTGATCGACGCCTTCGCCGACGGCGATCGCCTGATCTCGCTCGGAGAGATCAACGTCTCGCTCGCGCAGGGTGCCCTGCTGCTCGACGACAACGGCGTCGCCTTCGCGAGCACCACCGCCTTCTTCACGGCGCTCACGCCCAACACGACCTTCGTCGAGGTCCACGGCGACCTCGTCGGCGGCGAGGTGGTCGCCAACCGCGTCGAGATCGACGACGGCGCGCAGTCCTACTCGGTCAAGATCGAGGGACGCATCGAGGGGCTCAACACCACCACGAACACGTTCGAACTCGTGGTCGTCGAGATCGAGAAGGGCTCGAGCATCGCGTCGCCCGTGCTGACGCAGCTCAACAACCCGCTCTCGATCGAGGTCGACTACGACGATGCCACCACGGCGATCGTCCTCGACGAGGACGTCGCGACGACCGAGGCCTCGCTCGCCAACGGCCAGCGCGTGAAGTGCAAGTTCGCGACCTTCACGGCCGAGCCGTTCCGCGCGATCCACATCGAGATCGACGGCCACCCGGAATTCGAGGGCCGCATCACGTCGGTGGCCGGCCTCCCGGCGAGCTTCACGATGCGCCTTTCCTCGAGCGATCCGGCCATCGGCGGCTCGGTCAACTCGAGCAACACCGACATCACCGTCAACCTCGCGAACAACGGCAGCCTGTACCTCGACACCGAGGGCAAGCCCGACCTGCTCGTCACGCAGCTCGTCACCGGCATCAAGGTCGAGGTCAAGGGCGCGATCAGCGGACCGGGCAACAGCCCGACGATCGCCGCCACCAGCGTCAAGGTGCACGCCGGCCGCCTGCGCGGCGTCGTCACCAACACGTTCTCCGGCCAGCACTCGATCGACGTCACGATGTCGAGCCTCGACGATCCGTTCGCCACCAACGTCACGCTCGGCAACTGCGCCGTGAACTTCGCGACCGGCTGCGTGTTCGACGACGAGGCGAGCACCGAGTCCGAGCTCTACGCGCTGTTCAGCAGAGAGACGGCCTCCAACCAGATGCGGGGGCCCAACAGGGAGACGCGGGAGGTCGCGACGCAAGTCGCGGCCTCCCGCGCCTGTTTCCGGCGGCGTGCGCGCAGGCGACTGGCGGTCGGGAGAGTTCCGCGTAGCCTTGTGCAATGCCCCCCTTCGCCCCTCGGCTCCCGCTGCTGCTCGCCGCCCTCGTCCTCGCCGCGCCCGCGCGCGCCGACCTCGCTTTCCCCGACTTCGCGAGCACGAGCGGCCTGACGCTCGTCGGTTCCGCCGCGCGCGTCGGCAACGTGCTGCGCCTCGTGCCCGCGACCGGCAACGTCGCCGGCGGAGCGTGGGCCACGACGAAGCAGTCGGTGTCGACGGGCTTCGAGACGACCTTCCGCTTCCAGCTCGGCGCTGCAGCCGGCGCCGACGGCTTCGCGTTCGTGCTGCAGAACGGCTCGGCCTCGCCACTGGGTGGCGCGGGGTGTGAGCTCGGCTACCACGGCCTCGTCGACAGCCTCGCGGTCGAGTTCGACACGTTCTCGAACGGCTCGTGCTCGGTCGCGAACGTCAACGATCCCGCCGGCCTGCACGTCAGCGTCCACACCGGCGGCCCGGGCGCGAACAGCGTCGTCGAGAGCTTCTCGATCGCGAGCTCGACCGCCGTGCCCGACTTCGCGGACGGCAACGTGCACACCGCGCGCATCCGCTACGCGGCCGGCACGCTGTCGGTGTACGTCGACAACCTCGCGCTGCCCGTCGCGAGCGCGCCGCTGCAGCTCGACACCGTCCTCTCGCTCGACAACGGCAAGGCCTGGGTCGGCTTCACCGCCGCCACCGGCGGCCTCGCGGAAGCGCACGACCTGCTCGACTGGACCTTCGACGAGACGCCCGCGACCGGCGGCAACCTGCCTCCGTTCGCGCCGACGATCACCGAGCCTTCGACCAACGGCGTCGTGCTCAACGCCGCGGACGTGCACATGGAGACGGCGCCCTTCGCCGATCCCGACGCGGGCAACCTGCACTTCTGCACGGACTGGGAGATCTGGCTCGCGAGCCCGTCGCAGCGCGTGTGGTCGACGCTCTGCATCCAGGGTGTCGAGCGCGTGCACACGCACCTGGGCGACGGAACGTTCGAGAACTCGCACGCGGGGCGTTCCGAGCTCCTGCCGTCGACGGCCTACGTGCTGCGCGTGCGCCACTCCGACGACAGCGGCGATCCGCTGACGCGCTGGAGCGCGTGGTCGCAGCGCACGTTCTCGACCGGCGCCGCGACGCAGACCTTCGCGCTCGAGCTCGAGGACGTCGCCGCGACTCCGCCGCCCACGTGGCGCATCTCGAGCTCCGGTTCGCCCGCAATCTTCCCCTTCGCCGCGCTACCGTCGCGCCTCGCGATCGAAGGCGCCGCCGGCGACCTGCTGTACGAGCTCGTCGGCGCCGACGGCCTCTCCAACCAGCGCTTCGACGCCCCGGAACTGGCGGCGCCCGCCGACGTCCGCGGGCGGTTCATCGCCGGATCCTCGGGCCTCTCCTTGCCCGCCACCGACCTCACGCTGCGCGACGACCACTGCGAGTCGCACCGCATCTTCCTGCCGCCCGTCTCGCTCGCCGCCGGCGCGAGCGCGCAGTGGTGGATCGCCACGAGCGGGGCCGCGTTCGTCGCTTCCAACGCTCAATCGCAGCCGGTGTTCAACCAGCTCGCGCGCTCGCCCAGCCCGCCGTGGAGCGCGCGCCAGCCCGGTTACGAGGTCGAGGTCTTCGCGACCGGCTTCCAGCTGCCGATCAACATCGCCTTCGTGCCCGGCGTCAGCCCGCAGGGCCCGACGACGGCGCCGTTCCTGTACGTCACCGAGCTCTACGGCCGCGTGAAGACCGTGCTGCGCAACCGCACGGTGATCGAGTACGCGAGTGGCCTGCTCAACTTCCCGCCGACAGGCGCATTCCCCGGTTCCGGCGAGCAAGGTGTCACCGGACTCGCGGTCGATCCCGTGAGCGGCGACCTGATCGTGGCGATGCTCTACGCGCCCGCGGGCTCGCCGCAGAACCACAACCCCAAGCTCGTGCGCTTCTCGAGCAGCGACGGCGGCCGCACGATGGCGACCGCGACGACGATCCTCGACATGCCCGGCGAAGTGCAGGGCCAGTCGCACCAGATCTCGAACCTGACGCTGCTGCCCGACGGCACGCTCCTGTGCCACATGGGCGACGGCTTCGACGCCGCGACCGCGCAGAACCTCAACTCGTTCCGCGGCAAGATCCTGCGCCTCAACCTCGACGGCACGCCGGTGACGTCGAACCCGTTCTACAACGCGCTCGACGGCATCACGTCGCGCGACTACGTGTACGCCTACGGCGTGCGCAACCCCTTCGGCGGCGAGTGGCGCGCGGCGGACAACTCGCAGTACGTGGTCGAGAACGGCCCGAGCGTCGACCGTTTCGCGAAGATCGTGATGGGCCGCAACTACCTGTGGGACGGCAGCGACGCGTCGATGCAGAACTTCGCGCTGCACAACTGGAACCCCGCCGCCGGCCCGGTGAACCTCGCGTTCATCCAGCCCGAGAGCTTCGGCGGCTCCGGCTTCCCCGTCTCCAAGTGGGGCCACGCCTTCGTGACCGAATCGGGCCCGACCTACGCGAGCGGCCAGAACACGCAGGGCAAGCGCATCACCGAGTGGATCCTCGACGCCAACGGAGCGCTGCTCTCCGGGCCGCTGCCGTTCGTCGAGTACTCCGGCTACCGGCGCGCGACCGTCTGCGGCCTCGAGGCCGGCCCCGATGGCCTGTACTTCACCGACCTCTACGCGGACGAGGGCGGCTCCGCTCCCTCGACCGGCGCCAACCTGCTGCGCATCCACTACCGCACGCCGATCGATTGCAACGGCAACGGTGTCGACGACGCCTGCGACGTGATCTCCGGCACGAGCGCCGACACGGACCTCAACGGCAACCCCGACGAGTGCGACTGCCTCGGCACGCGCTACTGCCTCGCGCTGCAGAACAGCCAGGGCTGCTTCCCCGTGATCTCCGCCACCGGCTCGGCGACGCTCGGCGCCCCCGACGACTTCGTCGTGCGCGCCTCGAACGTGATCAACAACCGCCAGGGCCTGCTCATGTGGGGCACGAGCGCGACCTTCGCTCCGCTGGGCGCCGGCGTGCGCTGCGTCGGCGTCCCGATTCGCCGCATGCCCGTGCAGTCCTCGGGCGGCTCGACCAGCGGCACCGACTGCTCCGGCGCCTACGCGCAGCCGTTCAACGACACGCTCTTCGCCTCCAACGGCTTCCTCGCGGGCCAGGTCCTGCACTTCCAGTGGTGGTCGCGCGACAACGGCTACGCGCCGCCGAACAACTTCGGATTGAGCGACGCGTTGCGCGTCATGGTTTGTCCCTGACTCGTCGCCGCGCCTCTGCTCGTTCTCGCGCGTTCCGTCTCTGTCCGTTCGCCGGCAGCGCGCCGGCAAACAACGGAACGCGGGACGCGCACCGCAGCCTCAACGTGAACTGAGCGAGCGGAGCAATCGAGCGGCTTCCGCGGAGATGTCGTCCGCGCGACCGGGGGCGGCGAGGCGTTGCAGGAGAGCACGGCCGCGGGCGGAGTGGGCCGGATCCGAGCCGGTGGCGGCCTCGCGGGCGATGGCGAGAGCGCGCGAGCGATCGTAGGTGTCGAACTGCTGCTCGAGCACCTCGAGCTCGAGCCCGAGCGCTTCCGAGGCGCGACCCAGCTGGCGCAGCTCGCTCGCCCACAGGATGCGCACGAGCGCATCGCCGGGATCCGTGGCCCAGGCGGCCTCGATGACGCGGCGGCGGCCCGCCGTGTCGCCTTGGCGATCGAACCAAACGGCGCGCAAGCGCACGAGCTCGGAAGAACGCACTCGCAGAGCTTCGGCGGCGTCGAGATCGACGGCGATGCGCTCGAGCGCGGCGCTGCGCTCCGCTCCGGTCGCCTCGCGCATCTCGCGCAGGTCGAGAGCGATGACCTTCTCGAGCACGACGAGCCGCTGGCGCGACCAATCCTCGCGGAACGGCAGCACGCTCGCGGCCGTCTCGGCGCGTTTCGTGATCTCGATCGCCGTGCGGTAGCGCGTGCGGGCCTTCGCGACGTCGTTCGCGCGTTCCGCGAGCTGCCCGGCGCCGAGTGCCGCCTGCACGTAGCTCTCGAGCAAGTCCTCGGGCGGAACGTTGGTGCCCGGCACGTGCGCTTCCGTCGTCGCGAGCGCCCGTTCGTAGAGCTCGAGCGCCCGCGCCGGCGCTTCGCTCTCGAGCGCACGCGCGAGGTCGAGCAGCTCGTAGGCCGACTGCGGAGCGCGCGCCGCCTGCGACTCGAGCAGCGCGCGCGAGTTCTTCCACGCCGCCGTCTCGTTCCACGCGACGAACGCGAGCGCAGGCCCGCAGCCGAGCGCGAGCACGACGGCGCCAGCACGCGCGAGCGCGCCGGGTTCCCAGCCGCGCTGCAGCACGAACGCGAGCGGCAGGCTCAGCCCGATCAGCCCCGGCGCGAGGAAGCGCGAAGCGGCGATCGCACCGGTCGGAACGAGCAGGTTCGAGGTCGGGAGCCACGCGATCAGGAACCACGCGAGCCCGAACGCAACTCCGCGTGCACCGCGCCGCCACGCGAACAGCGCGCCCGCGCCGAACGCGAGAAACGCCGCGAGGCCCGCCAGCGCGCGCAGGTCCGAGAAACTCTCCGCCGGAGGCACGTCCTGAAAGCCGACGACCGCGAGCTGTTTCCAGGGCGCGACGAGGATCGTGAGGGACCAGCTCGAGAAGGCCGCGAAGGCCGACGCGAGCCGCGCCAGCAGCGGAAATCCCGCGTGAACAGGGTCATCCGCGCTCGCCAGCGTCCCGATCGCCGCGAGACGGACCGCGAGCGCGAGCGCAACCCCACCCGCCGTCGCGAGGCCCACGCGCAGCACGCGCTTCCCACGCTCTTCCTGCGTCTCGCGCAGGAGCTCGAACAGCAGCGCGAGCGGCACGACGAGCACTCCCGACTCTTTCGAGAGCACCGCCAGCGCTGCAAACGCCGCGGCCGCACCGAGCTTCCCCATCGTCTGTCGCCCCGCGAGGACGAGCGCCGCCGCCGTCGTCAGCACGTTCGCAAGATTGTCCGCGAGCCCGACTTGCCCGCCCGCGAGCTCGGCGTGGAGCGGATGGACGAGCGCGAACATCGCTGCGAGCCACGCGATCGTGTCCGCCTTGCTGTCGCCCGCGAGCAACCTCTTCAGCAGCTCGAAACGCAGCACCGCGAGCAACCCGAGCAGCGTGACGTTGACGAACGCGATCGCTCCCGGCCCGAGCGCCTTCAGGGCCCCGAGCAGGACCAGCGGAACCGGCCGGTACAGTCCGCCCGGTCGCCCCGTGCCTTCCCACCAGTCGAGTCCCGCGATGCGCAGCGGCTCGAACGGCTCGAGCAGCGGGTTGTCGCGGACGACGATCGCGCCGTCGAGCACGTAGTCGCCTCCGAGCGCGGACCAGTACGCGACGAACGCGAACGCGACGAGCAACGCGCGCGCCTTCCATTTCCAATCTTGGCGCGTCGTTTCAGCGGTGGCCGGGCTCGACATCGGAAAAAAGATACCGCGCTAGTGCGGATCCTGCGGATGGGCCTCGTTGGCGAGCTGCAACGCCTCGTCCTTGCCCAGCCACGCCACCACGAGCCCGCGCGCGAAGTACAGGAGCGGCGTCATCACCACCGCGAGCGCGAACTTGTAGACGTAATTGGTGAGCGCGATGCGTCCCGCCGCGCCCGCGTCCATGTGCGGGTCACCCGCGAGCGCCGGCAGCACGTAGAACGCGAGGTAGATCACGAGCAGCGTGTCGAGCAGCTGGCTCACGACCGTGCTGCCCTGCGCGCGCAGCCAGATCATCTTGCCCCCGGTGCGACGGCGCAGCCACGAGAACACCGCGACGTCGACGAACTGCGCGACCGCAAAGGCGACGAGGCTCGCGATCGTGATCGTCCACGTGGCGCCGAAGGCGATCTGGTAAGCGCGGTGCGCGGTCTCCGAGTCGAGCCCCGGCGTGAAGCTCACTGTCGGCGCCGCCGCGGATGCGACGACGACCGGCTGCAGCACGAGGTTGACCGCGATCGCGAGCCACGTGAACGAACGCACGATGCGGCGCCCGAAGTACTCGTTGACGATGTCGGTCAGCACGAACGTCAGCGGGAAGGCGAGGATGCCCGCCGTCGCCACGAACGTCTCGCCGTCGAGGCCGAGGTGCTTCGGCGCGAGCCCGAACAGCGTGAATTCCCAGAGCTTGTTGCCGAGGAAGTTCGCGGCCACGAAGAAGCCCGTGAACAGGGCGAGCGAGGCGAGCAGCAACGTCTCGCGGCGGGATCCTGCGCGGCTGGGTTCCATCGCGCGCACGGTACGGCCCTCGCGCCGTGAGGACCAGTCGCGAGCGCGCGCCACCCGCTATCCTCCGCTGCACGATGAAGTTCGCCCCGCTCGCCTCGCTGCTGCTGACCCTGCTCTCCGCCTGCGGCGACGCCAGCCAAGAAACCACCGAGCGCGCGGAAAATGCGCGAACGCCCAACCCGACCGCTGAGGCCCCGCAGGCGCCGACGCCGAGCGCGGAACGCGGCGCCACCGCTCCGACGGAAGTCGTCGCGCCCGCGCCCTTGACGGACCTGCACGACGGCAAGCTCGTCACGTTCCGGCAGTCCGACGGCTTCTTCACGTTCCAGATGCCGGCCAACTGGAAGGCCGAGGAGCAGCCGGGAGCGATCGCAATCAACCCCGGCCTCAAGGAAGGCGACACGCTCGACGCCGTGATCTTCGTGATGTTCGGGGAGCTCACCGAGGGCGAGCGCGGCCAGCCGATCGAGTCGATCCTCACGGCGAAGGAGTCCGAGCTGCTCGCAAGTTTCGCCGGCCTCGGAGCGCAGTTCGCCCGAGCCTCCGCCGAGCCCAAGCGCATCGGAGTGCAGGGCCTCGCCGGCGCGGAACAGACTTGGCACGGCGAGACCGGTGGCCAGCCGGTGACCTTGTGGGTCGGCGCGATCGTGCAGCGCGAATACTACTTCGGCGTCGTGGCGCTCGTCGTCGACGCGAGCTCGCAGCGCTTCCTCCCCGGCGCGCGCCGCATCCTCGCGAGCGTCGAACCCAAGGCGCCCGTGCGCGACCGCGACGCCGAGGCCGAGCTCGCCGGGCTCGAGTTCGCTTCGAGCAGCGACTTCGGCGGCGGCGGGTCGCTGCACACGGTGTACGAGTTCGGCGCCGACGGCTCCGTCGCTCGCCGCACGATGGCGAGCGGTTCCTTCGGCATCGATGGCTCCGTGGGCGGCGAGACGATCGCGCGCGGCACGTACATGGTCGTCGGCGCGCTGGTCTACTTGCAGTTCGGCGATGGGCAGGAGGTCGCGCGGCTCGCCCGCGAAGGACGCCGCATCGGGGCGCTGACGCTCGGAAATCGCCGTCTTTCGCGGCTGTAAACGCGCCCCGCGCCGACCGAGAGCGTCCCGCGCAGCACCTGACGTTCGCTGGAGATTCGTCGCGTCGCTGCGGCACGCCCGGGAGCTCCTCACCCGTCGACTTGCCCGATTTCCGCGGGTCGTCCGTAACGGCCGCCGGTGCTCGCGGATCGCTGGAATGTCCTCCTTTTCAGCCGAGCCCCCCACCATGCGCACGCTCACCCTCTCGTTCCTTTCCGTCGGCCTCCTCGCGACCCTGTCCAGCGCCCAAGGCCTCCTGCGCGACTACAACGGCTCGACCGGCGCGCGCCTGGGCGCCGCCTTCGCCGATGGCCGCGACTTCAACGGCGACGGGATCCCGGAAGTCATCGTCGGCGCTCCCGGTGGCTCCGGCGCGGGTCAGGTCTTCGCCTTCAACGGTCAGTCGATCGCGACGGGTGCCTCTCCCAACTACCTCAGCCTGATCACCCAAGGCGCCAACGGCGACGACTTCGGCGTCTGCCTCGCCGCGCTCCAGACCTCGCCCAACCACACCTTCGCGGCCGGAGCTCCGGGAGCTGACTACAACGGAGGAACCGCCAACGGCTTCGTCCGCATCCTCTTCCAGAGTGGCAACTTCCTGACGCCGGGCAATTTCGTCGTCGGCAACTCCGGAGATCGCCTCGGCACGGCGGTGGCCAAGGCGGACGACAGCAACGGCGACGGGCAGGTCGACATCCTCGCCGGCGCGCCCTACTACGACACCGCCGTCGCGAACACCGGCACGGTGTTCCTGTTCAACGCGGGCCACATCAACGGCGCTCCCGGTTCGCTGCTGATCGGCCAGTTTTCCGGCATCCAGGCGGACGAGCACTTCGGCGCGGCCCTCGCCGTGGGCCACGTGAACTCCGGGAGCCGGCGCGACTTCGTGATCGCCTCTCCGGATGCGGATTTCACCCTCGGCGGGCCGCCGAACGTCGACGTCGGCTGGGTGCGCGCCTACGACGGCAACACCGGCGCGCAGATCTGGTGGCAGGTCGGCTCCGCTGCGGGCGATCACTTCGGCGCCGCGGTGGACGCGGGCAAGGACGTCAACGGCGACGGTTACGGCGACATCATCGTCGGTGCGCCCGGTGCCGACGGCACGACCTTCGGGAACATCGGCCGCGCCACGGTGTACTCGGGCCGTGCCATCTCGACCGGCTTCGGCAGCCTCGAGCTCTACAGCTGGACCGGCTCGCTGCCCGGCGAGAGCTTCGGCGCCTGCGTGCGGCTCGTCGACGACATGTCCGGCGACAACGTGGCCGACATCGTTGTCGGCGCTCCGGGGTACGAGCCGCTCTTCAGCGGCGCGAACCGCGGCGCCGTGTCGATCTTCTCCGGCGCCACGGGCCTGCTGCTCGCCCGCTACGTGGGCGACGTCAACGAGAACCTCGGCGACGCGATCGGACCGACGATCGCCGACTACAACGGGGACGGCGAGCTCGACCTGTTCGTCGGCGGCTCGTCGAGCGACGAGATCGCCGCCAACGGCGGTGTGTTCAAGGTCCTCTCGCTCTACCCCGCGGCGCCGGTCGCCTACTGCACGGCGAAGGTCAACTCGCTGGGCTGCTCGGCGACGATGGCGGGCGCGGGCTTCCCGAGCGTCTCGTCGAACGCGGCCTTCACGATCTCGGCCACGAACGCGATCAACCAGACCGCGGGCATCCTGTTCTACGGGTACTCCCCGAGCGCCGCGCCGTTCCAGGGCGGCACGCTGTGCGCGCACGCGCCGCTCATCCGCACGCCGATCCAGAACGCGGGAGGCAGCCCGTCCCCCGCGCACAACTGCACCGGCGTCTTCAGCTTCGATTTCAACGCGTGGATCGACTCGGGTCGCGACCCGAGCCTCGTCGCCGGCCGCGAGGTGTTCGCGCAGTACTGGTACCGCGACTCCGCGAGCGCGAGCACCACGGCGCTTTCCAACGGCCTGCGCTTCGTCGTGCAACCGTAGAGCGGCGCGCTCTCATGCCGCGGGGCTGCTACTCTGGCCGCATGTCGTCGACATCCGGTCCCGAGAGCGGCCCCGCGCAGTTCCTGTCGACGCGCTGGAGCCTCGTGGCGTCGCTGAAGCACGCGGAGGAGCCGCGCGCGCGGGCTGCGCTGACCGAGCTGTGCGAGCTGTACTGGACGCCGCTGTACGCGTTCCTGCGGCGGCGCGGGCTCGACTCGCACGCGGCGGCGGACACGGTGCAGGGTTTCTTCGCGGAGCTCGTGGAGAAGCGCAATTTCGGCGAGCTTTCCTCGGATCGCGGCCGCTTCCGCTCGTTCCTGCTCGCGGCGCTGTCGCACCACCTGTCGCACGAACGCGCGCGCGCCGGCGCCCAGAAGCGCGGCGGCGGCGTGCGTGTCGTCGCGATCGATCCGGTCGACGCCGACGAGCGCCTGCAGATCGCGACGACGGGCGAGACCTCGCCGGAGCAGGCCTTCGAGCGCGAGTGGGCGCTGTCCCTGCTCGCACGCGCGCTCGCGGCCGTGCGCGCCGACTACGAAACCGACGGGAAGGACGAGCTGTTCGCGCTGCTGCGCCCCGCGCTGCAAGGGGCCGAGCTCTCCGACGTCGCCGGCATCGCCGCCAAGGCGGGCATGACCGAAGGTGCCGTGCGCGTGGCCGCGACGCGCCTGCGCAAGCGCTACCGCGAGGCCCTGCGCGGACTCATCCGCGACACCGTCGAGCACGAGCACGAGGTCGACGCCGAGATCGCCGACCTGTTCCGGGCGCTCGGCGGGCGCTGAGGCTCGTGAAGGCGTGAGGTCGCGAGCTCCCAGGAGGCTCGTTGCGCCGTCTCGCCTGGCGGCGCCGCTCGTCGAGAACGTGGGTTGCTCCACGGCCCTGGACCGAAGCGCGGAAGCCACGAACTCGCGGGCGATCCGAAGAAATTCGCTTTCCTCGCGGCGGAAATGGCCGGCGCCTGCGCCAATGGATGATGTGGGGCCCGCTGGTGGCTCCACCGCGTGCGAACCGCCGCCGCGGCGCCTCCGTGTCCCGAGACCGAGTCCCCCCTCATGCGCCCCTCCCTGCTTTGGATCGGCCTGATGCTCTGCCCCACGTCGTTCGCAAGGCAAGCGGCGACGACAACGTTCGTGAGCCTTGGCAACGGAGGCCTTGTCGGGAACGGGATTTCCCAGCAGGGCGTGCTCACGGCCGACGGCAGCGTGGTGTTTCATTCCGTTGCGGCGAACTTTGGCGCACTGGCCGGTGGCGGCCTGTTCCTGCGCGACCCCGCCAACACGAGCACGAGCCTGCTGAGCCTGATCGGCGGCGTCACTCCCTTCCCTGCCAACGCGTTCTCGCACGACGTTTCCCGCGACGGGCGCTTCCTGGTCGTGGAGTCGCAGAGCCCGTCCGTCGTGCCCGGTGACACCAACGGGGTGCAAGATGTGTTCCTGCTCGATCGCAGCACCGGAAACTGGCAGCGCGTGAGCGTCAGCTCGTCCGGCGTCGAAGGGAACGGCGGCTCCTTGACCTCGCTGGGCTCCGCCGTCTCCGACGACGGACGCTTCGTCGCGTTCGCCTCCGCGGCATCCAACTTCGTGGCCGGCGACGTCGCCAACACGTCGGACATCTTCGTGCGCGACACGCTGACCGGCGTCACCGAGTGCGTGAGCACGTTGCCCAACGGAATCCCGGCTGGTTCAGCGAGCGAGCCGGCCATTTCCGCGGACGGCCGGATCGTGGCCTTTTTCTGCAATGCACCCGGCCTGGTGGCGGGAGACACCTTCCCCGGCATGAACCTGTTCGTGCGCGACCGGCAGCTTGGCGTGACGCGCCTGATCGACTGGACCATGGCCGGCACGCCCGCGAGCGGTGTGTTCCAGCGACCGGCGCTCTCCGGAGACGGACGTTTTGTCGCGTTCACGAGCTCGAGCAGCCAACTCGTGCCCGGAGACACGAACAACGCGGACGACGTGTACTGCGCCGACCTGACCACGAACGTGATCGAGCGCATCAGCGTCTCGTCCGCTGGCGTCGGCGGCAACCTGGCAAGCCTCGTGGACACGGGCGCGCTGGTCAGCTTCGACGGCCGCTTCATCGCGTTCTCGAGTGCCGCGACGAACCTCGTGCCCGGTGACACGAATGCCCAGCAGGACTGCTTCCTCCGCGACCGCCTGCTCGGCACGACGGAACGCGTCTCGCTCACTCCGTCCGGGGCCCAGGCGTCGCACTCCAGCTACGCGGACTCGGTCTCCGACGACGGCCGGCTGATCGCGTTCACGGGGTACGGCAACAGCTTCGTCCCGGGCGACACGAACAACTTCACGGACGTTTTCCTGCGCTCCCGCGGCGGTCCGGGGCCGCAGCCCTATTGCACCGCGGGCACGAGCGTCAACGGCTGCGTCGCGCAGATCAACGCGAACGTGAACCCGAACACGAGCTCGACCGCCGGCTGCATCCTGACGGTGAGCGGCGCCGACGGCAATCGCAGCGGGCTCATCTTCTACGGCACCAACAACCTGAACTTCGTGCCGACGCCGTGGTTCGGCGGCTCGAGCTTCCACTGCGTGCGAGCTCCGTACCAACGCACGGGAACGAAGCTGTCGGGCGGAACGAGTGGCGCTTGCAACGGCACGTTCGTGCTCGACTGGGATCTGTTCCAGCAGACGCACCCCAGCGCCCTCGGTACCCCGTGGTCCGCTGGAAACACGGTCTTCGCGCAGGGCTGGATCCGCGACCCCGCCTCGCCCGGCAACACGACGCTCTCCAACGCGCTCGTGCTTCGATTCCAGCCCTGACGCCTGCGCGCGCAGTCCTCGAGCGCTCCTGCGGCCCTGCGAAGGGCTGCACGGAGCGCTCGAGCATTTCCCGCGCTTGCGCCCACACGCCGCGACGAACTCGCCGGCTCCAGTGGCCGGAGTTCGCTGTAACGTTGCGCGCCCGCCAGGTCTCTCGCAGGCAAGAGAGGACCTGAACCATGCCCAACCCCAAGGCTTGCGAGCGCTGCGGCGCCACCTTCGAAAGCTCCCCGAACCTCGACGGCCTGTGCGCCGCCTGCCTGTTCAAGGCGAGCCTCGAACCCGAGCTCGTCGTGACGCGCGGCACCGAGCGCCGCCCGGCGCCGTCGATTCCTTCGCTCGCCCCGCACTTCCCCGACCTCGAGATCCTCGAGCAGATCGGGCACGGCGGCATGGGCGCGGTCTACCGCGTGCGGCAGAAGAGTCTCGGCCGCGACGCGGCGCTCAAGGTGCTCGCGCTCGACGGCGAGAGCGATCCGGCCTTCGGCGAGCGTTTCGAGCGCGAGGCGCGCCTGCTCGCCTCGCTCGCGCACCCCAACATCGTGTCGGTGTACGGCGCCGGTCGCGCGGGCCCGCACTGGTACCTGCTGATGGAGCTCGTCGAGGGCGCGAGCCTGCGCCAGATGATCGCGGCGCGCGAAGTCGACCCGCGCACGGCGCTCTCGATCGTCGGCCAGGTCTGCGACGCGCTGCAGGCCGCGCACGACCGCGGCGTCGTGCACCGCGACATCAAGCCCGAGAACGTGATCGTCACGCGCAAGGGTGCGGCGAAGATCCTCGACTTCGGCCTCGCGAAGCTCGTCGGCCAGGGCCCGCGCACGGCGCACACGCTGACCGAAACCGGTCAGGTGATGGGCACCGTGCGCTACATGGCGCCCGAGCAGTGGGATCGCCCGCTCTCGGTCGACCACCGCGCCGACATCTACTCGCTCGGCGTCGTGATGTACGAGCTGCTCACGGGCGAACTGCCGATGGGCCGTTTCCCGCTGCCTTCGGCGAAGGGCCAGGTCGGCACGAACGTCGACAACATCGTGCTCAAGACGCTCGAGAAGGAGCCGGAGCAGCGTTACCAGCACGCGAGCGAAGTGCGCAACGACGTCGACCGCGCGGCCAAGGCGCCGCAGGCGAAGGCGACGCCGCAACAAGACCCGAGTTCGTTCGCTCGCGAGCCGCGGGCGACCGCCAACTCTGGTTCGGCGCTCGCGCGCGTGCTGGGCTGGACCCTCGGGATCGGTGCGGTCGGCATGCTGCTCGCATGCATCGTGCTCGTGGTCTCGGGCACGCTCGGCTGGACGGAAGCGCTGGTGCTGGTGGTGGTCGCGCTCGTGCCGATCGGCCTCGCTGCGATCGTGGTTCCCGTGGTGCGGCGCCGCGTGGAGTCGAAGTCCCCGTTGTTTCCGATGGTCGCGCTCGGATGCGTGGGAGCGCTGCTGCTCCTTGGATGCATCGTGGGCGGCGGCGCCCTGCTGATCCGATCCAACCAGAGACGCGCTGCCCTGACCGAGCGCGAGCGTGCGATGCGCGAAGCGCGCGCTGCGATGGAAGCGTCGATCCACGCGGAGATCGAGTCGATGCCGCTCGTCGTGCCGGGCGAGATCTCGAGCACGCAACTGGTCGAAGACGGCCTCGGCGTCCGACGCTACAGCGGCCTCGTCCAGCTCGAGTCGCAGAAGCGGCTCGCGCCCTTCGCCCGGCTGATGCAGGCCGGCACGTCCGAGCTGATGGCGCACGCGCGCTGGGCCACGGTCGTGTGGGCCCTGCACGTGTCGCTGCTCGACCTGACGGTGGCGCGCGAGAAGACCACGAAGCTCGACGGCGACATCGTCACCTACCGCATCCCGACGCTCCCCAAGCAGCTCGAGCGCAACCGGATGCTCGCGAAGTACCTGCTCCTCCACGAAGCGGGCTTCGGCACGCTCGACCAGTCCAAGCCCGAGAGTTTCCTCGTGTTCCTGCCCGCGGGCCGGCTGCTCGCGACCGAAGCGAGCCTGTTCTGGAGCTTCGACCTCACGCGCGTCGATGCCGAGCTCCTCGCGCTCGGGGATCCGAAGGAACTCGACGCGCGCTACGAGCGGTCTCTCGCCGACTTCGGCCTCGACGAACGCATGGAGTTCGGCCGCGAGGAATGGCGCGTCGAGATCCGCGGTGCGCACTCGCCGACGCCCACCGGCCGCATCACGCTGCCCGACGGCAGCGTGCGCGAGCTCGACACCGCGGCACTCACCTCGCGCTACGGCATCCTCGTGCACCTCGCGCGCTGAAGGCGGAAGGCCACGAAGTCGAGTGCAGGCGCGCGCGAAACCCGAGTCCGCTCAGGTTTCGCGCGCGCGCGAAATCTCGCGGCGCCAGGCGATGAAGTACGCGAGCGCGACCAGCGCGAGCGGGCCCGAGATCACGAGCACCCAACTCGGATGCGACCACGCGATTCCGACGTAGGCCGCAGCGAGCACTCCGAAGCTCGCCGCGCCGATCCACGGGCGACGCCACGCCAGCACGACGAGCAGGAGGCAGACCGCGGTCGGAACGAGGTGCATCGCGAGCGCGACCGCGCGCTGTGCGAGGCCTTCGACGCCCTCGAAGGCGTCCAACGCGAACAGGCTCAGGAACGCGGTGAACGCCAGCGCGAGCACCCGCGGCAACCAAGGCCACCAGCCCCCACGCGCTTTCGCGGGACCGGCGCGCGGCGTCAGTTCGGAAGTCGACGTGACCACGCCCGGCCCTCTAGCCTGCGAACTCGAAACGCAGGATGCGTCCTGTGGCGCACTTGCGCGCGCCAGAGTGCTCACTTGGCCGGAGCGGCGCCGAGCGCTTCGAGGCAACGCTGCGCCCCGACTCCGACGCGCGCGGGATCGGCGACGAGCGCGCGCTGGTAGGCCACCCGCGCCTCGTCCGGACGACCGAGCAGCTGCAACGCGTCACCGCGCGCCATCAGCAGCTCGCCGTGGTCGGGCGCAGCGCGCAGGGCGCCTTCGACCAGCTCGAGGCAATCCTCGTTGCGACCCTCGCGGATGAGCACCGTCGCCAGTCGCGCGTAGGCTTCCGGCGTCGGATTCAGCTCGACCATCCTGCGCAGGCATTCCTCGGCCTTGGGGAAGTCGTTGCGCGCGTAGTGGGCCGTGTAAGCGATTTCCCACGCGAACGGGTCAGCGGGGTTGCGCTCGAGCACGCGCGCGACGTCAGCGAGCGCGGAATCGATCTGGCCGTTGCTGACCGCCGTCGAGGCGTTGGTGAGCACGGCCCAGGTCGTGATCATGTCCTTGGGGTCGAGCTTCCCCGCTTCCGCCGGCACGGCCGAGCGCGAATAGCCCAGCTGCGCGAGCCAGCGCTCGTCGTCGGCGCCGAGGCTCGCCTCGTTCGTGCGCTCGATCGGCTGCACCTTCGCGAGCCTCGTCTGCAGCGAGCGCGCGAGCTGCACGGCCTGCGTCTGCGTCGGACCGAACAGGTTGCGGTTCTCGCCCGCGTCCGTGCGCAGGTCGAAGTACTCCGGCCGCGGCGCGAGGATGAACTTGTCCTGCAGGCGCGTGAGCGAATGCAGCGGCGCCCAGCCGTGGTTGAAGAGCGTGACGTAGCTCTCGCTGTAGATCGCGCGCGCCGGATCGGCGTTGGTCGCGAAGAGCGACTGGCCGTCGAGCCCGGAGGGAAGCTCGTCGCCGAGCAGCTCGAGCACGGTCGGCACGATGTCGACGAGGCCGACGACGCGGTCGGAGGTCGTGCGCCCCGTGGGGAACAGCGTCGGGTTCGACACGATCAGCGGCACGCGCAGCGAGCCCTCGTACACGAGGCGGCTGTGCGTGTATTCGCCGTGCTCGCCGAGCCCTTCGCCGTGGTCGGCGGTGAACACCACGAGCGTGCGCGCGAGCTGCTCCGGTCCGAGCGCGTCGAGCAGTCGCCCGAGCTGCGCGTCGGCGTAGCTCACCTCCGCCAGATACTCGCGGCGCACGGCCCCGGCGTCATAGGGCGCGTTCGGCGGGCGGCGTTCGCCGCGCAGGTGCTCGAGCGGCGCCGTGTACGGCATGTGCGCGTCGAAATAGTGCGTCCACAGGAAGAACGGCCCCGTGTCCTTGCGCTGCTCGAGCCAGCCCAGCGCGCGATCGGTGACGGTCTTGGCGTCGCGCTCGATGAAGTACACGGCCCCTTTCGCGGCGCCGTCGTTCTGCAGCTCGTCCTCGTAGGTCGCGAAACCCTGCGCGAGCCCGTACCGCGCCTCGAGCACGAATGCGCCGATCACCGCCGCCGTCTGGTAACCACGCTCGCCGAGCATCTCCGCCAGCGTCGTGCGCTCCTCGCCCAGCTTGAACGTGCCGTTGTTGTGGACGCCGTGGGAGAGCGGATCGAGGCCGGTGAAGATCGTCGAGTGGCTCGGCAGCGTCGTCGGCGCCGGCGCGATCGCGCGCGCGT